>PMBT01000056.1:293-39659 GCA_003153035.1 Opitutia bacterium | reverse complement strand
TCGTCATCAAGGGCGACAAGATCATCTCGAAGGAGCCGCTCCGCTTTGCGGACGAGTTTGTCCGCCACAAGATCCTCGACATCGTGGGCGACCTGATGCTGCTCGGAATGCCGCTGAAGGCCCACATCGTCGCGACGCGGCCGGGCCATGCAATCAATGCCGAGCTAACCAAGGTGCTGTACGCCCGGATGGAGGAGATCAAGGCGGGCGCGAAGAAGAAGCCGGCGGCCCGCCCCAAGCAGGTACTTGCCACCGAGACGTCCCTCGACATCCGCCGACTCCTCGACACGGTTCCGCACCGCTATCCCTTTGTGATGATCGACCGCGTGATGGAGTTCGTGGGGGAAGACGAACTCGTGGCGATCAAGAACGTCACGATCAACGAGCCTTATTTTGCCGGCCATTTTCCGGGCAACCCCGTCATGCCGGGCGTGCTTCAGCTTGAGGCGATGGCCCAGGCGGCCGGTATCCTGCTGCTGCGCCGCGGGTCGTCCGAAGGGAAGGTGGCGCTGTTCATGAGCGCGGATAAGGTGAAGTTTCGGAAGGCCGTCCGCCCGGGCGATCAGATCGTCATCAACGCCAAGCTCACTCGGACGCGTGGAAACAAGATCGCCACGGCCGAGGTCACCTGCAGTGTCGGCGGGCTCGTGGTGTCTTCGGCCGAGCTGATGTTCACCGTGATTGACGAGGGGTTGGTGGAGTAAGCCGAGGCAGAACGAAGCGATCCCTCCCTGTTCATGGCGTCCCAAATCCATCCCACTGCAGTCATCGAGCCAAAGGTGCAACTGGGAGCCGACGTTGTGATCGGCGCCTATGCCTACGTCGGCGGCACGGCCGTCATCGGCGACGGCACGGTCATTCAACACCATGCCACTGTCGAGGGCAACACGGTGCTGGGCCGGCAGTGCGAGGTGTTCCCCTACGCGGCCGTGGGCACGAAGACGCACGACCTGAAATTCACGGGCGGCGACCCCGGCTTGCGCATCGGCGATCGCAACGTGTTTCGCGAATACGTGACGGTGCATTTCGCTACCAAGGACGGCGATTTTACGGTGCTCGGCGACGACAACGTCATCCTCGCCTACAGCCACGTCGCCCACGATTGTGTCATCGGCAATCATCTGGTGATGAGCAGCCAGTCGGCACTGGCCGGCCACGTTGTCGTCGGCGATCACGTGAACATCGGCTGGGGCACCGGGGTGCACCAATTCTGCCGCGTGGGCGCCTACGCCATGCTGGGCGGACTGTCCAAGGTGGTGCAGGATGTCCCGCCGTTCTTCATCGCCGACGGCATCCCGGCGGTCATTCGCTCGATCAACAAGGTCGGCCTCGAACGCAGCGGCTTCACGCCGGCCCAGGTCGGGCGCGTCAGACAGATCCATCGGATCCTCTACCGCGAAGGGCTGAACCGCGCCCAGGCGATCGAGCAGCTGCAGCAGCATCCGGAGACGGCGAGCGACGAGTTCCGGCGCATGCTGGCCTTCGCCGCCGCCAGCGACCGCGGGATGATGCCGGGGCGCTAGGCTCTGGCGGCTGGCCGCGACCTCACTTCTTTTTGTAGACCGTGGCCGGATCGAAAAGCCGCGGAGCGGTGTACTCCAGCTGACAGGCGGGATCGTCCAGCCGGACGAGCCGGCGGTAGAAACACGACTTGTAGCCGTTGTGGCACGCGGCATTGGCTGCGCCGGACTGCTCGACCTTGATTAGCAGCACGTCCTGATCGCAGTCGGTGAAGAGCTCCTTCACGAGCTGCACGTTGCCGGACTCCTCGCCCTTGACCCAGAGCTTGCCGCGCGAGCGGCTCCAATAGGTAGCCCGGCCCGTCCTCAGCGTGTGCGCGAGCGATTCCGCGTTCATGTACGCGAACATGAGCACCTGGCCGGTGCTGATCTCCTGCGTGATGCAGGGAATAAGACCGTCGGGCCCGAACTTGGGCTGCAGGGTGGTGCCGAGCTCGATCTCCGGAGTGGTGGTGCGGGCAGGGAATGCAGGGGTCGTCATGGATTAGGAGTGAAGGTTCAGCGATGAGCTCTGGTGCCGGCCTGCCCGGCTGATCCACTCAGGGTCGCAGGCTTGTCGGCGGCGGGCGATAAAGCCGTCTGGAGAAAAACGGGCTCGGTCATCATGAGCAAGCCCGCAGCTACAGCTGGTCTGCCAGCTCCAAAAGGTATTCGTAGGAGTAGAGCCCGGTGCGGTGACCGTCGCTAAAGTCAAAGCGCAATGCGTAGTTTCCAATCCGCTCCCAGTTGACGACCAAAACCCCGGAGAAGTCGCGCGGACCGTGCCCGCCATGCTGCTGGCCGAAAATATCCCGTTCCCCCTGCGTTTCCGCGCTGGGCGAGGCCGCGCGGAGGTGATCCGCCGGGTAATAGGTCTCCCGGCCATCCGTCCAGCGGAGGGCGACTTCAGAGCCAATGATTTGTACGTCGACGGGCGTCAGCATGCGGAAGGCAGGCCCTCATTGCAGCAAAGCCCGCCCGATGAACAGAAAAAAAGGCGGACCGGACATCCGCTTCTGCCCGCCCGCAGGATTGCGCCCTGGCCGGCACTGCTCCATGGTAGAGTCGTTGATCTGCCGTGTGGTGCGCCCCTCCCCTCCTTATTCAACCATCATGAAAAAGACTCCTATCGTCCTGCTGGCCGGCCTCGCGCTGGTCGCCCGTGCCTCTGAGAAGATTGTCGTGACGGTCACCCATGACCTCGACATCGCCCGGCCCGCGGAGGTCATTTCGGTTCCGTTCAGCGAGATCCAGCGCCTGCTGCCGGACATGGCGCCGGACAAGTTATTTGACCATCTGCTGGTAAAGGACGCGACCGGGGCGGTCGTGCCGTCGCAAGGCACCAACTTCAAGCCCGAGGAGCACCATGATTATTACCAGGATCTGGTGTTCCAGCACGATTTTGCCGCGGGAGAGAAATCGGCGACCTTCACGATCGAAAAGACTGCTGCGACCGTGCCGCCATACCCTGCCGTGGTTTTTGCCCGCTACATCCCGGAGCGGTTTGACGATTTCGCGTGGGAAAACGACCGGATCGCGCACCGCATCTACGGACCGGGACTCGACTCGCCGGCGGCGGGCGGCACGCGCATGATCAGCAGCGGCGTGGATGTCTGGTGCAAACGCGTGCGGTACCCCATTGTCGATCGCTGGTATGTCAAGGGACACTACCACTCCGACTCAGGAGAAGGGCTGGATATGTACGACGTCGGCACGAACCGCGGCTGCGGCGGCATCGGGGTGTGGGATGGCCAGAAGCTTCTCACCTCGCAGAACTGGAAGACCTGGAAGGTGCTCGCGAACGGCCCGATCCGCGCGGTCTTCGAGTTGACCTATGAACCGTGGGATGCGAGCAATGGCGTCAAGGTTTCGGAGACGAAGCGCTTCACCGTCGACGCCGGCCATAATCTCGACGCAATCGACAGCACGTTTGCGTTCACCCCGGCTCCGGGTTCGGACGGTGAACTCACCATCGCCATCGGCCTCACCCGGCACCCCAAGCAGGCCATTGCGACGGTCGCCCAGGATGAAAAAGCCGCGTGGATCAGCCTGTGGGAGGACTTCAAGGCCCCGATGTCCGGAAATCTCGGGACCGGCGCGATCCTCGGCTCCGCCGCCCGCTTTGCCGGACTCGCCGAGACGGGCAGCGATCGCCTGATTCTCGCCAAAGTGAAGCCCGGCGAGACCCTCCGCTACTATGCGGGCGCCGGGTGGAAACAGAGCGGCGATTTTTCGTCAATGGATGACTGGATTATTTATCTCACGGCGTGGGCGCAGCGCCTGGCGTCCCCGATTAAGATCGCCAAGCTCGAAGCCCGGTGAATCTATTTTCCCAATGAAGCTGCATTATTTCCCAAGTCCCGCCGCAACCAACACCCTCGGAACGGAAGAATTGCGCGCGCAATTCTTGGTAACGGAGCTGTTCCAGCCCGGTCAGATCACCGCGCACTATACGGATCTCGACCGCATGATCGTGGGAGCCGCCATGCCGACCTCTGCGCCGCTCGGTCTGCCCAGCGCCAAGGAGACGGGCACGAGCTTCTTCCTCGAGCGACGGGAAATCGGCGTCCTCAACATCGGCGGCCCGGGAGTCGTGCGGGTGGGCGGGGCGCAGCATGCGCTCGCCCCGCTCGACTGTCTCTATCTGGGCCTCGGCGAACGGGAAGTCGCGTTTGAGAACGGAAGCGCCGGGCAGGCCGAGTTTTACTTCATCAGCACACCGGCGCACGCCAAATATCCGACAGTGCACGCGACCCGGGCCCAGGCGGAAGTCCAGGAGCTCGGCGATCCGGCCCTCGCGAACCGCCGCCGGATTTGCCGTTACATCCACCAGAAGGGCATTCCTAGCTGCCAGTTGGTGATGGGTTTCACGGAGTTCGAGGCGGGCAGCGTCTGGAACACGATGCCGCCCCACACGCACAGCCGCCGCACCGAGATCTACATGTACTTCGACCTCGGTTCGCAGATCGTCGTGCACCTAATGGGTCAGCCGCAGGCCACCCGCCATCTCATCGTCCGCGATGGCGAGGTCGTGCTTTCGCCGGCGTGGTCCATCCATGCCGGGGCGGGCACCGGGAACTATCGTTTTTGCTGGGCGATGGGCGGCGACAACCAGGTCTTCCACGACATGGACCCGGCGCCGCTGGCCCAGTTGCGCTGATCCCGCCGAGTTCTTACTGGACGACGCCAATGCACTCGTGCGCGGGTCCCCCTTGACATTGAACCCTTGAACATTCCCCGAATCCTATGAGCTCAATCATCGATAGTTTCAGACTCAACGGCAAAGTTGCCCTCGTCACCGGAGCCGCCCGTGGGCTCGGCCAGGGCATGGCCCTCGCGCTGGCCGAAGCCGGCGCGGACATCGTCGCCGTCGACATCCTCCCGGCGGACGACACCGTGAAACAGGTCTCGGCCCTCGGTCGGAAGGCCGTCGCCATCACCGGAAACCTTGGCGTACGCAGTGCCATTCCTGCGGTCATCGCCGACGCCAGGAAGCATTTCAACAGCCTCGACATCCTGGTGAACTGTGCCGGTATCATCCGACGGGCCGACTTCCTCGATTTCTCCGAGAAGGACTGGGACGATGTGATGGGAATCAACATCGATGCGGTCTTCTTTCTGAGCCAGTGCTTTGTGCGCGACGTGGTCGCGCGGGGCGCCAAGGGCAAGATCATCAACATCGCCTCCATGCTGTCCTTCCAGGGCGGCGTCCGGGTACCCTCCTACACCTGCTCGAAGAGCGCGGTGCAGGGACTCACCCGCCTGATGGCGAACGAGCTGGCCGCGAAGGGCATCAACGCCAACGCCATCGCCCCCGGCTACATGGCCACCGACAACACCGCGCCGCTGCGGGCCGACAGCAATCGCGCCAATGCGATTCTGGAGCGCATCCCGGCGGGCCGGTGGGGCACCCCCGACGATCTCAAGGGGGTGGTCGTGTTTCTCGCTTCCGCGGCGTCGGACTATGTCAATGGCTACACCATTGCCGTCGACGGTGGCTGGCTGGCCCGGTGAGGCAGCCCGTGGAATCTGTTGGACTGGTCTTGCCGGTCGAGCGGGCATACAGCCGTCGGGCTTTGGACTTGGTTCCAAACTCCCACGAGCTTGGCTGCGAAGCGTCAGATGACGGGGACGGCGCCTGGCGGCGGATTTCCCGGATAGGTAAGGGTGGTTTTGCTTGAATAGCGGACACGTGTCCGCTACGGTGCCGGTCTATCCCCAAAATCGCCCGCCGGCACCCCCCGGCGAGGTTTTCCCTTATGAAAAGATTCCCCGGTATCCGTCTCCCTCTGTTTTTCTTTGTCGTCCTGTGGACCGCGGGAATCGCGCGCGCGACGGACACGACGGTCGCCAGAGAATTCGCCGGCGCCACCCCGCTGCAATGGTCGGCGCGCATGGCCGACTCCGAAATCGGACGCCGCGGCGAAAGCCTGATCTACCAGGAGGGCGGGCGCGCCAAGTGGGACTACTCGGTGGGCTTGTTCACCCTCTCCCTCATTCGGCTCGGCGAAACACTGAACGAGCCGCGCTACGGGAAATTCGCCGGTTCGGTCATCGGCTCGTTCATCACGGCTGACGGGCAGATCCACGGCTACCGCGCTGAAGACTACAACCTCGACAGCATCAATTCAGGAAGGACGGCGCTGGCCCTCTATGCCCTGACCAAGGAGGAGCGTTACCGGCGGGCCGCGGCCCTCCTGCGGAAGCAATTCGAGACCCAACCTCGCACCAGCGAGGGTGGCTTCTGGCACAAGCAGCGCTATCCCCGGCAGATGTGGCTCGACGGCCTGTACATGGGGGCGCCGTTTTATGCCGAGTACGCGCAGCTATTCAAGGAGCCCTCCACGTCGTTCGATGATGTGGCCAAGCAGATCCGCCTGGTCGCAGCGCACAACTACGATGCGAAGACGGGGCTGTTCTATCACGGCTGGGATGAAAGCAAAACCCAGTCCTGGGCCAGCCAAGCCAGCGGCTGCTCGCCCAATTTCTGGAGCCGCGCCATCGGGTGGTATGCCATGGCCCTGGTTGACACGCTCGATTACTTCCCCGCCGATCATCCCGCGCGACCGGAGATTATTGCGACGCTGCAGAAGGTCAGTGCCGGAATCATCAAATACCAGGACGCCGGCAGCGGACTCTGGTATCAGGTCACCGATCAAGGCGACCGGAAGGGGAACTACCTTGAGGCCACCAGTTCGAGCATGTTCGTTTACGCCCTGGCCAAGGGGATGAACCACGGTTACCTCTCGCGCGACGATCTGCCTGCAGTCCTGAAAGGCTACCGGGGGATCATTGAGAAGCTCGTCAAGGTCGACGGGAAAGGGCAGGTGACCCTGACGCAGTGCTGTTCGGTGGCTGGTCTTGGGTACGGGCGCGCCGGCACCTTCGAGTACTACATTGGGGAACCGGTGGTCGACAACGATCTCAAGGGCGTTGGTCCCCTGATCCTTGCTGGCATTGAGCTGCAAGAACTCCTCGGCCTGCCCGCGGTCGTCGCGGTTCCTACGGTTCCCGGCCCGGTGGCTGCGCCAGTGACAGGACCGGCGGCACCGGAGTGGACCCGGGTGGGGGAGATCCTGGCGCGCATCAAGGCACCGGTGTTCCCCGCCCGTGAATTCGCCATCACCGATTTCGGGGCGGTGGCCGATGGCAGAACGGACTGCACCGACGCCATTCGCCGGGCCATCGAAGCCTGCCGTCAGGCGGGCGGCGGTCACGTGACGGTGGCGGCGCCGGGCATCTTCATCACCGGTCCGATTCATCTGAAAAGCAACGTCGACCTTCACATCGCGGGGGGCTCCACACTGCAGTTCGTCACCGAACCGGCCAGATATCTGCCCGTGGTCCTGACGCGCTGGGAGGGCACAGAGTGCTTCAACTTTTCGTCCCTCATCTATGCGTTCGAGCAGGAAAATATTGCCGTCACCGGTGAAGGCACCCTCGACGGCGCCGCCTCGGATGAGAACTGGTGGGCCTGGACAAAGCGTCGCGCGGCTCCCGACCGGGCCAGCCGCGATCTCTTGAGCGATATGGGTGAGCGGGGCGTGCCGGTCGAACAACGCATCTTCGGCGCGGGCCATTTCCTGCGGCCCAACTTCATCCAGCCCTACCGCTGCCGAAACGTCCTCATCGAAGGCGTGCGGATCCGCCGGTCGCCGATGTGGGAGATCAATCCGGTGCTCTGCACGAACGTCACCGTGCGCCACGTCAACATCGTTTCCCAAGGCCCCAACAATGACGGCTGCAATCCGGACTCCTGCCGTGACGTCTTGATCGAGGACTGCCAATTCACGACGGGCGATGATTGCATCGCCATCAAGTCCGGGCGGAACAACGACGGCCGACGGGTGGCGATGCCTTCGGAAAACCTGATCGTGCGGCGCTGCACCATGAAGGACGGGCATGGGGGCGTGGTCATTGGCAGCGAGGTTTCCGGAGGCTGCCGAAATATTTTCGTGGAAGATTGCGTCATGGACAGCCCCAACCTTGATCGCGCGCTGCGTTTCAAGACGAATGCGCGCCGGGGCGGCGTCATCGAGAATGTTTTTATGCGCAACGTGGAGATCGGGGTGGTGGCCGAGGCGGTGCTGACCATTGATTTCGTCTACGAAGAAGGGGCCAACGGTCCGTTCCGCCCGGTGGTTCGCAATGTGGTGCTGGAACATGTCACGAGTCGCGCCAGCCCGCGAGTCATGTGGATCGAGGGCTTTGCGGGGGCGGTCATTGAAGGGGTGCGGTTTTCCGACTGCACTTTCACCGGCGTGAGCTCCGCTGAAGTGTTGCAACATGCCGGTTCCATCTCGTTCACTAACGTCACCATCGAACCGGCCGTCAAAGCTCCGAGCCTCAATTCCCGCCCCGCCCCGTAAGTCTTCCGACGGATCTTCCATGGGAGGCACCGGCCCGCAATGCTCGGTCGCGCAAGTTAGCTTCTCGACGCCAACCGCAAATCGCCAGCCAATGAGCCCACTCACCGAAATCAATAAGAAGATCGGCAAGTACCGGTGGACGATCTGTGCTCTGCTTTTCTTCGCCACGACGGTCAACTACCTGGACCGCCAGGTTCTGAGCCTCCTGAAGAGCGACCTGGAGACGGAGTTCAACTGGAGCGACACCGACTATGCCAACATCGTGATGGTTTTTCAGTTCGTTTATGCGCTCTCGATGCTGTTCGCCGGCCGCCTCATCGACTGGCTGGGCACCAAGAGCGGCTTTGCCTGGGCGTTGATCGTCTGGTCGATCGCTGCGATCGTCCATGCGTTCGCCAAGGGGACGGGTGGGTTCATGTTTGCCCGGGGGCTTCTTGGATTCGGAGAATCGGGGAATTTCCCGGCTGCCATCAAGACGACGGCCGAATGGTTTCCCAAAAAGGAGCGGGCGCTGGCGACGGGCATTTTCAACTCCGGCACCAATGTTGGCGCGATCCTCGCCCCGCTCACAGTACCACGGCTGGCCGCCCATTGGGGCTGGCAGAGCGCATTCATCGTGGTCGGCGTCATCGGCTTCTTGTGGCTGATCTTCTGGCTCTGGCTGTACGATTCCCCGGCAAAGCAGAAGCGGCTGGGCCGGGCGGAATTCGAGTATATCCACAGCGATGTCGATGAGCAGGCCGTGGCCGCCGCCGACGCCAAGGCCGTGGCCGACCATGAGCCCCAGCTCCCCTGGTATGTCGAGTGGGGAAAACTGCTGGGACATCGCCAGACTTGGTCCTTCGCCTTCGGTAAGTTCATGACCGATGGCGTCTGGTGGTTCTATCTCTTCTGGTTGCCGGCCTTTTTGAAGGCGCAGTACGGGATGACCGGCACCCGGGTCGATCTGCCGATCGCCGTGCTTTATACTATGACCTGCGTCGGAAGCATCGGAGGGGGATGGCTGCCAATGTTTTTCATCAACCGGGGATATGAGCCCTATGGCGGGCGGATGCGCGCCATGCTGATCATCGCGTTCTTTCCGCTGATAGTTCTGCTCGCCCAACCGTTCGGGGGCGTCAGCTTCTGGGTTCCGGTGATTCTGATCGGGATTGGCGCCTCGGCCCACCAGGCGTGGTCCGCCAACCTGTTCACCACGGTCTCCGACATGTTCCCCAAGAAGGCGGTCGGGTCGGTCATCGGCATCGGCGGCATGTTCGGGGGCTTCGGTGGCATCCTGATCAACAAATCGGGTGGTTGGCTGTTCGATGCATATCGCTATTCCGGCATCGCCAAGACCTGGGTTGAAGCCAGGGCTGGTGCCTTGGGTGAGTATCTGAACCAGATTCTGGCCCTGAAGCTGGTGAACCAGCATGGCACCACGATTGATCTGAACCTGGCCGAGTTGGGCAGCCTGCCGAATGGAGTGGTGACGCAACTCCAGGCGATCAATCCGAATGCGTTCACTCAGCTGAAGCAGCTGCAAACGACCGTGGTACAGAGTGAGATGAAAACGGCCTACGGGATCATGTTTGCCGTCTGCGCGTTGGCCTACCTCGTTGCCTGGACGGTGATGAAGGTGCTCGTTCCCCGGTTCAAGAAGATCGAGAATCTCTGAGCGACCACCCCGCGGCCGGATAACGGACTGTCATTGCGAGGAGCGTAGCGACGAAGCAATCCAGCTGGATCGCGACGAGTGCATCCTACCTCGGCGGCCACGGCGCGCCTCGCGATGACAAACCGCTCGGACATAAGGACGCTAACCCAAGGTGACCCATGCATCCTCGGTTCCTCCTTTTCAGCCTGGGTCTGCCCTTGGCCAGTGCCTCGGCCGGTGCCGCTCCCTGGGTGTCCGACCAGGGCGACGGCACCTATCGCAACCCGGTGCTTTTTGCCGATTACTCCGATCCGGATGCAGTCCGGGTGGGGGAGGATTACTATCTCGTTGCCTCGAGTTTCAACTGCGTTCCAGGGCTGCCAGTGCTGCACTCGCGGGACCTGGTCAACTGGCGCTTGGTTAACCACGCGCTGCCGCGGCAGGTGCCGGAGGACGTGTATTCAAAGGTCCAGCATGGCAATGGCGCCTGGGCTCCGGCGATCCGGTTCCACGGCGGGAAGTTCTGGATTTACTATCCCGATCCGGATTTTGGCATCTACGCGACTACGGTCGCGGATCCCGCCGCGGAGTGGAGCCAGCCAGTACTCGTCAAAGCTGGCAAGGGGCTGATCGATCCTTGCCCGCTGTGGGATGATGACGGCCAGGCCTATCTCGTGCATGCCTGGGCCAGGAGTCGGGCCGGCTTCAGCAATGTGCTCACAGTCGTCCGGTTGAGTCCGGACGGACTGAGAGCCCTCGACGAAGGCAAAGTGGTCATCGATGGCAGCAAGCTGGCGGGCTACCGCACGCTGGAGGGGCCGAAGTTTTACAAGCGCGGGAGAGATTATTATATCTTCGCTCCGGCGGGCGGTGTCGAAGCCGGCTGGCAATCCGTCTTTCGCTCCCGGAATGTCTACGGGCCTTACGAGGATCGCATCGTTCTGCGGCAGGGCCGCACGGACATCAATGGTCCGCATCAGGGCGCCTGGGTTGATACCCCCTCGGGGCAGAACTGGTTCATTCATTTCCAGGATCAAGACGTCTATGGCCGGGTGGTGCACCTCCAACCCATGCGTTGGAGCGATGACGGCTGGCCCATGATGGGTTCCGATCCAGAGGGCACAGGAACGGGCGAGCCGGTCCGCTCCTGGCGGAAGCCCGACGTCGGTCGGCCTTTTCCCATCGAAGGTCCCGCAACCTCGGATGAATTCGAGTCGGGAAGGCTCGGCCTCCAGTGGCAGTGGCAGGCAGATCCGCGCGATTCCTGGCTATCGCTCACGGCGAAGCCCGGTTCGCTCCGCCTATTCTCCCAGGCCGTCCCGTCCACGACGAACCTCTGGCTCGCCCCCAACCTTTTGCTGCAAAAATGGCCGGCGCCGGAGTTTGTCGTGACCACAGCCATGTCATTTTCACCGGCTACGGAAGGCGACACAGCCGGTCTCGTGGTCTTTGGCTTCAACTATGCCTGGATCGGTGTGCGCAGGAACGCACAGGGCTTGCGCTTGAGCATGACTATCTGCCGGGAAGCGAACAGGAACGGCACCGAAGAGGAAGCGGCCGGGCTGCAGATCAATGCGGGCACGCTCCGGTTGCGAGTCGCGATCAGCGAAGGCGGCCGGTGCCGCTTCAGCTATAGCCTCGACGATCAGAAGTTCATTCAGCTCGGCAGCGAATTCACCGGCAGCAAGGGCCGCTGGATCGGGGCAAAAGTGGGATTGTTTG
This sequence comes from Opitutia bacterium, assembly GCA_003153035.1. Taxonomy (GTDB): domain Bacteria; phylum Verrucomicrobiota; class Verrucomicrobiia; order Opitutales; family Opitutaceae; genus Fen-1467. The sequence continues at coordinate 27,933 of PMBT01000056.1, read as the reverse complement.
CGGTGGCGGCACCCGGCGCCACCAAATCGGGTTTCGCCGATTTTGACTGGTTTCACGTCGAGCCACCGTCCGTGAATTCACCGGCTGCCGGGCGGTAACCGGGTCCGGACCGCGCAAGCGTGGGGTCAGAGAAGTCCGGTCCATTTTGTAGGAGCCTCCTCGCAGGCAATCTTCTGCCCGCGACGACGGACCACTTTTCGTATCGCTGCAGGCAAGCTCCTCCCACGCGCATTTCGACCGCGGAATTGTCGTGGAGACTTCGATTGCACGACCCTAGTTCTTGCTGCGTCGCAGCAGCAGCAGCCAGGCGGCACCAGTCGGTTTGCGGATTGCGCCCGGGCTGGTGGGCAACTCGGCCGGGCGGATTTCGCCGGTCCCCGGGTCGAACCAGGATCCGTGACATTCGTCCACCGGAATGCCGGGCAGCACGTGAATCTCGTCCCCCGCGAGCGAATAGATCAGCCAGACGCTCTTCCCGTCGGCGAGGCACCAGTTGTGTTCACCGTCGGTCAGCAGCCCATCCGTCGGTGCCATCGCCGGCAGATCCGCTCCGAGTTGGGTCCGCACAAATGCGTTCAATGCGTTATCGTCACGCTGGCCGGCTAAGGTTTGTCCGGACGCCGGATTGTTGACAATGGCCTGGGCCCCTCCCGCCATCAGAACGGGAATCGGACCGCAGCCGCCATGCCAGGCCACCACCGCCTTGTCGGGATATCGGTCGCGATATTCGCGCACCTGCCGGTAAACCTGCTCCGGCGTGGTGGGCGGCGCGGAGTCGCCGCCGTCCTTGCCGAAGCGTTGGGTGCTCAGCTCACGAAACGCCAGGTTCTGTCCTCCGTGGGGCGCATAGAGCGTCCCGTCGGCCAGGTACTGCCAGTAGCGCAGGTCGATTACCGAAATCATCGGCCCGCGTACCGGGTCGGCGAGGATGGCGTCGGTCGTGTCCTTGCTCGTGGTCAGCGCAAGTCGGACCGTGCGGCCGTTGGCCTTCTCCCACTGGGCCACGGTGTCCAGGAAGAACTGCTGAAAGGCGAGGGGACCGGCGTACTGGAAAGCTAGGCCGTGCATCACGTTCGGGCGGTCCTTCAACGCGTCAAGCCCGTGAATGATGTAGGCGCGGTGTAGTTCGCGCCGTCCGGGGTGCGACACGTCAAAAAAGGTGTTGGCGATATGCACTGAGTGGCCGTCGGCGTCGAACGCCGGCTCGGGCAGCCCGGTGTCGTTGAGGCAATTGATGGGTCGCCATGGGAAGTCCACCCAGTGCGCGCCGGTCTCCAGCACATTGTGCGTGTTGTAGAAGTTGTGGTAAAGCACCAGACCAAGCTGTTCGCAGGACCGCGCGAACTGGCGCAGGCGGTCGAAATACCACGGATTGTATTTGGTGAGATCATACTTGCTCAGGCCGTCGTTGGCCGTGCCAAGGCCGCTGCGCGCCCACGGCATCTCATAGAATGGCGCCCACACCGCCGGATCGGCCCGCGCCGTAAGCGTATGGTCGTCGCGGCGGCGGTCATACCAGAGTCCCGGCCAGTCCTGGAAAAACCACGTGTTGGCCGCGGCCAGATCCGTGGCCAGCGCATCGAGATCTTCGGTCAGACCGTGTCCGGTGCGCCCGGGGACAAAACGGGTCAGGCAGGCGCCGAGGTTGCGGGCGAGGACCGGAGCAACCTGTCCCTTCCACCATGCCGTGCTGCGCGTGTCGCCCCAGAGGACGCGTCCACCGATCACGAAGCGGCCGTTGACGATCACGAGGGGCTTTGCGTCGGCCAGCCCGACAGGGGGGGCAGGGGGCGCGGCGAATGTGAATGGCCGCGCGGTGTCTGTGCCTGGCTCCGCCCGCCGCAATGCCCGGAGAGCATTGACGCCAAGCCGGGCCGTCAACTGCTGGCGAAGGAGCGACGGTGTGGCGGGGTCGGTCACCGCGCGGTTCTCCGCTCCCGGCGGGCTTTGCGCCTCGATCCGCGTTGCGATGCAGTTCCAGAGGATCGAGTCCGTGGCAGTCCAGCCGCCCCCCTGTGAGCGGATCGAATTGTTGGCGAGCACCAAGCCCGCACCGTCAATGCGGACGTGTTCGTAAAGCGTCCCCGCGGCCCAGCTTTCAAAGGGACCGCTGTCGCCGAGGGCGCCTGTCGCAGTGCAGTCCAGAAAGACATTCGGCCCGGCGGTGCAGAAACCGACGGCAAAATCATCCCAGCCTTGCTCGGCCGTGCAGCGCTGGACGATAACCTGCTGGCCGTTCACAAAGAAGCTCAGGCGCCGATAGCCGGCCGGTTCCGAAACCGGATGCTCGTTGCGGCAATCCTCGACGGTAACGCGGCGCGCATCGGCGCCGACCCATACCGCGGAACAGGCGAAATGACTCGCGGTCACGCGCCGCACCCAGGCATCCTCCACCCGGTCGAGAGCGACCGCGATCCAGGCATGGGCCTCGTCGCGGGGATTCGCCTCGTCGTACTCGCTGATCAGCGTCAGACACTCGAGGCCGGCCCGCTGCAAGCGGCCGGGCCAGGTCACGGCGCGCGCCGTTCCTCCGCCAAAGCGTGCCTCCAGCGCGGTGGTCAGCGGAGCGTCGAGCATCACAATTCGGCGCTGGGGATCGACGGTGGTGATGACGCGATCCCACACGAGATCGCGCGAGCCCGGCGCCCAATCGAGCCGGAATTCCTTAAAATGCCCGGTGAATTCGTCCATGCCGAGTTCGTGAATCCACTCTTTGGTGCTCGGCCGGAGCACCTCCACGTGCCCGCCTTCGGCGAATCCCTCCACGCTATCGAGGGTCAGCGACCGGCTGCCGGCCGGCACCACCGCATCGGTCACCGTTCGCACCGGCCCCGACTTGCGATCGTCCCGTCCGGCGAGTTCGATCAGCGCGCGTCGATCATGGCCGGTGGCCATGAGGATGGTGGTATGGGCAACATCCGCGCTTCCGCGCAGCACCACTCCGCAGGCGTTCAGTCGCAGCTGGCCTCCGACCTTGAACAGTCCGGGCGCGAGCTGCACCGCCCCGCGGAAGCCGTCCGGACCGGGCTTCAAACTGCCGACATGGTTCAGAGCCGCCTGCAGGAGCGCGGTGTCGTCCTGACCCGAAGGGGTCACCACAACCGTGGCCGGCACGGACGGAAGGGCTGTGCCGCCGCCGCAGTAGCCGGCGTACGAAAAATCGATCGGAACGGTTGCCGCCGATTCGGCAGCGCGGGCGGACCCGAGGCTGCCACAAAGCAAAAGCAGGTTCGCAGCGAAGATTCTTGGGCGCGGGGCTGGCATCGAACGAGTCTGTTTGCGGGAGGCGAGGTCTGGCGAATTGCGGCCGGGTCCGCCGGTTCCCGGCGGGAGGTGACCGCTGTCCGGAAAGGGCGGCATTGCCGCGCGACCAACCTAGGCGCGCGCTGCGCGGGCGTCCAGTTTCATCCCGCGCGCCATTGGTCCTGCCGGTGGACTTTGCGTTCCCCGGCTTCCATATTTCCCTCTCGCGGCCGGGCGCTTTTTTTTGCGAAATGAGGTTGAACATGTCCACCCGGCCTCGCGACAACCGCCATCCGCTGGAACACCGGTTTTCCGGTGAGCACCCGCTGCGCACGCTGCTTTATCTCTACCGGGGGCAGCGCCGGCAGCTGGCGATCGCGTCGCTGTGCTTCGTCGTCAAGCACAGCCCCGTGTGGCTCATGCCCGCGATCACGGCCAACATCGTGGACCTCGTTTCCCGGCCCGGCCTGCACTCGCCCGGGGAGCTCTGGGTCAACGCGCTGGTGCTGCTGGTGATCCTGGCGCAGAACATCCCGCTCCACTACGCCTATGCGCGGTCGCTTAGCCGCGCCGCCCGTACGACGGAGACCCAGCTGCGGTCCGCCTTGTGCCGGCGGCTTCAGCACCTGTCCATCGGCTACTACGCCCGGCAGAGCGCCGGTGTGCTGCAGACGAAGGTGCTGCGTGACGTGGAGGCCGTGGAACAGCTGACCCGCGTCCTATTCGACGGCGGCCTGGCCTGTCTGGTCAACATCGTGTTTGCGCTGGTCATCACCGGCCTGCGCCAGCCGTGGTTCCTGTTGTATTTTCTCGTCACCGTGCCCGCAGCGGCGGCGATCGTGTATACGCTGCGCCGGCCACTGGCGGCGCGCAACGCGGCCTTCCGCGAGGAAATCGAACGCATGTCCACGCGGGTGATTGAAATGACCCACCTTTTGCCGGTCACCCGCGCCCACGGTCTCGAGTCGACGGCGTTGGCGCGGGTGGGCGAGTCGCTCGAGCGGGTGCAGGCGGCGGCGCTGCACGTCGATGGGATCAATGCGGTCTTTGGCGCGCTGTCATGGGCGACCTTCAATGGCTTCAACATGCTCTGCCTGATCGTTTCCGCCTGGGCCTGCCTGGCTCGCTGGCTGCCCCTCGGGGCCGGCGATGTCGTGTTGCTGACGACTTATTTCGGACTCATCACCGGCTCAGTGCTCGGCTTGGTGGGCACCCTGCCGCAGCTCACCCGGGGACTCGAGTCGATCCGCTCGATCGGCGAGGTGCTGCAGTGTCCGGACCTGGAGGACAACGAGGATAAGGCCGCAGTCACCGCGGTCGAGGGCGAGTTCAGCTTTGAAAACGTGAGCTTTGTCTATCCGGGCTCGGCACTGGCGGCCCTGCATGATTTCTCCCTCGAGGTGCCACCGGGCGAAACGATCGCCCTGGTCGGTCCCTCGGGCGCCGGCAAGTCCACCGTCCTCAATCTTGTCATCGGTTTCATCCGTCCAACCGGCGGGCGCATCCTCATCGACGGGCGCGACATGCAGGCGCACGACCTGCGCACGTACCGCCGCTTTCTCGCCGTGGTGCCGCAGGAGTCGATCCTGTTCGATGGCACGGTGCGCGACAACGTCACCTACGGCCTGCGCGGAGTGCCGGCCGAAGCCGTCGTCGCCGCGGTGCGCGACGCCAATGCCTGGGATTTTGTCTCCCAAATGCCCGCCGGGCTCGACACCCCCGTCGGCGAAAAAGGCGCGCGGTTGTCGGGCGGCCAGAAACAACGCCTGGCCATCGCCCGCGCGCTGATCCGCAACCCCCGGGTGCTCATTCTCGATGAGGCCACCTCGGCCTTGGACACCGAGACCGAGGCCCTGATTCAGGAAGCGCTCGCCCGCCTAATGCGGGGCCGCACGACGTTTGTCGTAGCCCACCGACTGTCGACCATCCGCAATGCCCGCCGCATCGTCGTCCTCGACCAGGGACGCCTCGCGGAGATCGGTTCCCACGAACACCTGGTGCGCTCCGGCGGCCTCTATGCGCGCCTGCATTCACGGCAGGCGGGAGTCGAGTTCACTCAATAATGTAACCTTCTTCGCCGTGCTCTGCCAGATCGAGTCCCATCCGTTCATTGTCGCGGTCCACCCGCAGTCCGCTGGCTGACAGCTTGACCACCCAGGCAATGGCCGTGGTGGCGCCGACGGACCAGGCCACCACGATCGCTCCAGCCTTGAGTTGCTCCATCCACAGCGTCCGGCCGACGAGATCGGCAACCGGCCCCGTGGCCAGACTTGGATTGGCGGCCGCCGTGGCAAAGACTCCGGTCAGAATGGTGCCCAGTGTGCCGCCGACGGCATGCACGCCAAACGTGTCCAGGGAGTCGTCGTAGCCGAACCGTGCCTTGAGATGATTGCAGGCGAAGTAGGTCGCCCCGCCGGCGGCCAGGCCAATCAGCACCGCGCTCCCGGCCGTGACAAAGCCGCTCGCCGGGGTGATCGTGGCCAGTCCGGCGACCGCGCCGGAGCAGAAGCCCAGCACGCTCGGTTTTCCCCGCTGGAGATACTCGATCAGGGACCAGGAGAAACACCCCGCGGCCGCGGAAAGGGTGGTGGCCACAAACGCGTTGACGGCGACACCGTCGGCCGCCACGGCGCTGCCGGCATTGAATCCGTACCAGCCGGCCCAGAGCATGCCGGTGCCGGTCATGCAGAACACCATGCTGTGCGGCGGCATGGGTTCCCGCCCATGCCCGTCGCGCTTGCCGACCACCAGGCACAAGGCGAGGGCGCTCCAGCCCGAGGTCATGTGCACGACCAAGCCGCCGGCAAAGTCGATCGCCTTGATCCCCGCGGCGGGATTGGCGGCGCCATTCATCCAGCCGCCGGCTCCCCAGACCATATGGGCGATCGGGAAGTAAACCACGAACATCCACATCACGCTGAAAAGCATGACAGCCTTGAACTTCATGCGCTCGGCAATCGCCCCCACCGTCAGGGCCGGGGTGATGATCGCGAACATCAATTGATACACGGCAAACAGGCTGTGCGGAACCCACTGTGCGTAATCGCGATTGGGTTGCGTACCGACGTCCTGCAGGAAGGAGAAACTCCACCCGCCGATGAAAGCGTTGCCCCGCGCGTAGGTCAGGCTGTACCCGCAAATCCACCAGAGAATCGTGACCACAGAGGCGAGACCCAGGCACTGCGCGAGAATTGACAGCACGTTTTTCCGCCGAACCAGGCCGCCGTAAAACAACGCCAGTCCTGGAAGGGTCATGAACAATACCAGCGCCGAACTGGTCATCATCCAGGCGCTGTGGCCCGGGCCACCCCCGGGGACCCTGGACTGTGCCTGACCATCAGTCGCCCGGGCGGTGTTGTTGACATAGGCTTCGAGGTCGGCCAGCCGCTGTTCAACCGTCGGCGGCGGCAAGGGAGCCGCCCGGGACTCTGCTGCGAGGAGCGGGACCGCCGGAAACAATAGCCCGATCAGCAGAATGAAAATCAGTCCAGGGGGTTTCATGGATAAGATCGCTCAGGCAGCAGGTTTCCAGCCATCCATGAATTTTCTGCATGGATTGCGCACTATTATCCACCGATATCCCACGCCCTTATGAATGCTAGGATTGGGTATAATCCGGCCGCCTTAACGGCAGCGGTTTCCGCTGCGCTGGAACCCTCCGCCAATTGGCGGGATGGCTGAGGGCTGCGTTCCCGCTTTCCTCGGGCGGTTTTTTCCCTGAACATTCATTCGATGGAGAGGATTCCTTCAGCGCCGGCCGAGCAAACGGGCGCGACATTCGAGGGCCCAGGCGCGCCGCCCCGGGATTGGTTCATGCTCGACCCGGAAGTCGCCTTCCTCAACCACGGCTCGTTTGGCGCCGTCCCGCGTTCGGTCTTTGCGGTTTATCAGGAGTGGCAGCGCGAGCTGGAGCGGCAGCCGGTCGAGTTTCTCGGACGGCGTTTCGCGGATTTGCTGCGGGAGGCGCGTATCGCCCTGGCCGCCCAGGTGCGCACGAGCGCGGACAATCTGGTCTATGTGCCCAATGCGACCGAGGCCCTCAACATCGTGGCGCACAGCGTGCGGCTCAACCCCGGCGATGAAGTCGTCACGACCGATCACGAGTACGGAGCGATGGACCGAATGTGGCAGTTCATCTGCCACCGCACCGGCGCGATCTACCGCCCCGTGGCTGTCCCGCTGCCGGTCACCACCGCGGCAAAACTTGCCGACCGGATTTGGGCGGCCGTCACGCCGCGCACGCGAGTGCTTTTCTTCAGCCACCTCACCTCGCCGACGGCGTTGATATTTCCAGTGAGCGAGCTCTGCCGCCGCGCCCGGGCGGCGGGCGTGCTCAGCATCGTGGACGGGGCGCACGCGCTGGGGCAGGTTCCGCTGGATCTCGAAGCCATGGGCCCCGATTTCTACGCGGCCAACGCGCACAAATGGCTCTGCGCACCGAAAGGCTCGGCCTTCCTTTATGCGCGGCCGGCGGCGCAACCGCTGATCGTGCCGCGGGTGGTCAGTTGGGGCGACCTGGCGGCCGGGGCGACCGGATCGCGCTTCCTGGACGAATTACAGTGGACCGGAACGCGCGACATTGCCGCGTATCTGACCGTGCCGGCGGCGATCAGGTTCTGGACGGAGCATCGTTGGGAAGACTCGCGGATCCGCTGCCATGCACTGGCGCGCTACACCCGAGAAACGGTCGCTGGGCTCACCGGGCTGCCGCAAATCAGCCCGGATTCGATGGATTGGTTTGTGCAAATGACTACTGTGCCGCTGCCGCCGTGCGACGGCCCGGGGCTCAAGGCGAGTCTCTATGACGAGTACCGGGTCGAGGTGCCGGTGGTGGAGTGGCAGGGGCGGCAATACCTCCGGGTTTCCATCCAGGCTTACAATACCCGGCAGGACGTCGACCGGCTGACCGCGGCCCTTCGCGCGCTGCTCCACCTTTGACCGGCCGGGGATTTTCCGGCCGACGCCCCGGCAATCTCCCCGACGACATCTTCTCTGCTGTCGTAAGCGGGCTCGTATGGAACCGTGTAACCTGTCATGGTTTTTGCGGTCAATCTCCACATGGTCTGGTACCGACCTGTCTTTCTTCTGCTGGCATTAATCGCGCTTGCGGTTGCATCCGCGCCGGTTGGGTCGGGCGCGGCGACTGACGACACGGATACGAAGGCGGGACCGTCGCCGGACCAGCCGTCGCCACAGAAGCCACCAGACCAGCCAGCTCCGCAGAAACCAGCGGAACAGCCGCCCCCGACAAATCCGCCGGCTCCGGCGACGCCAGCGGAGCCGGGGGCCTCCCGAGACGCTGCGGGAAAAACGCTGACGCCGGATCAGCTCTACGATCTCGGCAAGAGTCTTTTCGATCAGTATGCACCGCCCGAAATCAAGGCAGAATACGATTTTCCGTCGAGGGAGCAGTGGGATGAGTTCGCACTGAAACTGCAGCGGGCGCTGGACGGCGATTCACCGGAAGCGCTGGCGGCATACGAGCCCCAGGCGCGCGCCGCCCTCTCCGCGCTGCGGGTGCTGCCGGGCTACGAAGATTATGCCGACTGGCTGGAAGAACGGCTTGATTTGATCGAGGCCGCGAAACAAGCCTCCCGGCTGCCGCCAGCCGAGGTTGTGCCGGCACCCACCACGCCGCCCCCGGTCGTCCAGCCCCGGCCGGCGCCCGTGGCGCCCCGTCGCCCGGTCATGCTGTACTACGATCTGTGGGTGCAGCGCTTGCGCGATCGTCCGCTGCCTCCCGATGCCGCCGAACTCATGCCGAAGCTGCGCGCGGAGTTCTCCGCCGAGGGCGTGCCGCCGGAACTCGCGTGGCTGGCTGAAGTGGAGTCTTCGCTCAATCCCAACGCCCGCAGTCCATCCGGTGCCAAGGGCCTGTTCCAGCTCATGCCGGACACGGCGAAGTCCCTCGGTCTGAGCACGTGGCTGCCGGACGAACGCACCGATCCGGGGAAAAGCGCCCGGGCCGCGGCGCAATTGCTTCATAAACTGCAGACCCGGTTCGGCGACTGGCCGCTGGCGATCGCAGCCTACAACACCGGGGAAGGGCGCGTCAGCCGGGCGCTTGCGGCGAGGAAGGCCACGACTTTCGCGGAAATCGCCCCAGCCCTGTCAGTGGGCACGCGTTTGTATGTTCCCAAGGTCCTGGCCACCATCGCGCTCCGCACCGGGGTGCCGCCGGAGAAGCTTGCCGCGCCCGGCGGATGAGTGTCCCGTGGTGGCGGACCGGACCACGTAGCGCATTCAGCGACGGATCCAACGGGCCAGTTTTTCAGCAACCACTCATGAAGATTACTATTCTCGGCGCCGCCGGCGGAGAAGTCACCGGTTCAGCCTACCTCGTTGAAAGCCGGCGGGCCAGGGTGCTCGTTGACTGCGGACTTTTCCAGGGAGAACCCCGCGCGGAGGAATTGAATCGCCGGCCCCTCGGCACAGGGTCCGCCCGGCTCGACGCCGTGCTCCTTACCCATGCGCACCTCGACCACACCGGCCGTTTGCCGTTGCTGACCAACGCGGGTTTCACCGGCCCGATCTTCGCCACGCCGGCGACGATTGATATGGCGGGCCTGATCCTGCGCGATTCCGCCAAGATCCAGGGGCAGGATGCCGAACGGTTCAACCGCCAGCGCCGGCGCGCCGGCGAGGCGCCTGCCGTCCCGCTTTACACCTCCGCCGATGTGGAGCGGACTCTGGGACTGTTCAAGCCCGTGCCCTATCGCGATCCGGTCGCCGTGGCACCGGGCCTGCAGGCGCGTTTTGTCGAGGCCGGTCACATGCTCGGATCGGCGAGCATCCAGTTGCTCGCCGACGAGGACGGGGCGCGGCGCACCGTCGTGTTCTCCGGGGACCTTGGACCCAAGGGCGCACCGATCCTCCGCGATTCCGAACCTTTCTCGCAGGCCGACTTGGTTTTTCTCGAGTCCACCTACGGCGACCGTGATCACCGGTCGTTTGCCGACACGGTCCACGAGTTCATCGAGATCCTGCAACACGCCGTGGCGCAGAAGAGCAAGGTGCTGGTGCCGACGTTTGCGGTGGGCCGCGCGCAGGTGCTGACGGCGCTGCTGGCCTGGGTTTTCCGGAACAAGCGTGTTGCGCCGTTTCCGGTGTTTCTCGACAGCCCGATGGCGATCGAGGCGTCGAAGATTTACGCCCGCCATCCGGAACTGTTCGACGACGAGATGGTGGCGTTCCTCAAGGCGAAGCCGATGGCCCAGGACCTAACCACGATGAAGTTGACAGCGACTCCAGAGGAGTCGCGCCAGATCAACTTCTGCCCAGGCCCGTGCTTCATAATGGCGGGCGCGGGCATGTGCAACGCGGGCCGCATCCTGCATCATCTCCGCCACAACCTGTGGAATCCGCAGGCGCACGTGATCATCGCAGGTTATCAGGCCAACGGCACGCTCGGCCGCCTGCTGGTCGACGGCGCAAAGAAAGTCACGATTTTCGGCGAGACGATTGCCGTGAAGGCCCAGGTCCACACGCTCGGTGGATTCAGCGCCCATGCCGGCCAGACCGATCTGCTGGCCTGGTTTGGGGTCCTGGCACCGGCCCGGCCCCGGGTGATCCTGACCCACGGTGAAGATGGTCCGCGGACGGCCCTGGCCAAGCTCATCACGGCGCGTCACGGCCTGACGCCGGCGCTGCCGGCTCTCGGCGAAACCATCGAACTCTAGGAGCCGGCGGCCGAAGTCCGACTGGCTCCAGGTGACTCAGGCCCTGGCTTCAGCGGCTCCGGCAGCTCGCGCAACTGCCGCACGCGTTCGAAAACCCGGATGAAGTTCTCCACTGCGGGGCTCGTCGCGGTCGCGCCGGAAGCCTTCGCGGCGCGATAGGTGGCGGCAAACTCGGCCGAATGGCCCCAGTTGGTCGCCATCACGCCAAGGAGGCTTGGGCCGAGACGGTTTTCCCGGTTGGCGAGACGCGCCTGCACAAGCTGCTCGGCCTCGGCCACGCCGACCGCGAATTTGTTGTACGAACAGATCACCACGTCGAAACCCTTCATTGCGAAGTAGACCGGCGTCGGCACGGCGGCGTCGTAGTGCCAGTCGCAGATCACGATGTCCTTCGGCACCAGATCGATCGCGCGGTATGTGTTGTTCATGCTGGCTTCCCATTCGCCGAGGCCCGTCGTGCGGCCGTCGAGCAGCCGGTCGCCCCAGAGCCAGAGGCGGACACCCTTGGTCGCCAGAAAATCGCGGAGCGTGCGGACCTCCTGGGCAAAGAGCTCGGCCTTGTCGGCGCCGCGGCAGCGCGGGCAGCCGTCCTCGCCGATCAGGAAGACTTCGTCCATGCCCACGTGCACGGCGTCGGTCTCGAACACCGCGGCAAGTTCGCCGAGCAGGTCGAAAATCACGCGATGAACCCCGGGGTGGTTCGGGCAATAGCTGCGACAGTAAATCCCCTTGTTTTCGGGATGGAGGCCGGGGGTCTCGTCAAACTCGGGGTACGTGGTCAGCAGCTTGTGCGTGGTCTCAGCCCATGATTGGTGCCCAAGGCAGTTGAGCAGCGGAACGAGCTTGATCCCGGCGGCGCGGCAGGTCTTCACCAGCGCCTTGATCTGCGCCTCGGTAAACGCATTCTCCGCAATCAACTCGGGATGGCTCCTGTACTGGTAGCCGTAATCTATCTGGAAAATCAGCGTATTCACGCCCTCGCGAGGCAAATCCTGCGCGACAAAATCCAGGAAGACATCGAGCGCCGCGGGCGGCACGCCGTTGAGCATCAACGCCCGCACCGGCAGCTCGCGCGGCTGAAAACCCGTCGGCACCCGATTGCCCGCCTCGGCGGTCCCCAGCGACACTGACAGCACGAGGAAAAGAGCCGGCCAGATCAATTGCGGTTTCATGGGGAAAAGTGGGCGCTGGCGGAGGAGACCGGCGCTCAGACCTTCATCCGGTAACCAGCCCTGGCAATCAGGCCGGTGAGTTGCACGACCAGGAACGCCATGAGCAGACTCCCGAAAATGTTTACCGTCAGGGGCAGCTGGCTGCTCTTGTAGAAATCGAGCGGGAGATTCACGAACCCGGCGATGGCATAGAGAATCGGATGCAGCACGTAGGCGAGCAGCGGATTCGCACCGGCCGGGCGCACGGCCCGGCTCCAACCTTCGATCCGGCGCAGGTCCATCAGCCAATAGAGCAACATCCATACCCCGGCGGTGATCGCCGAGCAGAGGAAACACCAGGCGGGGGTCGCCTGGATCTTGTTCAGGCCGTAAACCGCATCGAGCAGCACCGCCGCGACCAGCAGCCCCCCGACGAAAATGCCGGTCCAGCGCAGGCGCTCCGCCGGCGCCTTCACGTCAGAGCCTGGCGTGAGAATGCTCCCGAGGCAGCAACCCGCTGTGGTGATCGCCGCGAGCGAACCAAGCGACTCCGCGAACGACACGTGCGAGTTGATCCAGGCGAACACGGCCTGCAGCGGCCTGATCACGGGCAGCGCCCACGCCAGCCATTCGCGCGAGGCGTAGCGCGCGGCGAAATCGGATTTGTCCGCGACAAAAAGCAGCATCAGCAACGCGGCTGCGCCGAGCAGCCACTCGCGGCGCCGTCCGAAGGCGAGATAGACCAACGACGCGACGAGATACGCCCAGCCGATCAAGCCGAGAATGCCCCACCAGGAATGGCGGAGCCAGTGGTGGTCGGTCGCCTCGAAGAGGGGCCCGAGCATCAGGTGTTTGCCCTCGCTGGTTTGGTAAAGGAGCCCGAGCGCGAGGAGCCCCACCGCGCCCACGATCCGGCCGATTCGGAATGTCGCGCGCGCCGGTCCCGCTTGGCGTGGCACCACGGCGAACGCCAGCAGCATGGCCAGGTACGCGAGCAGCCCCCAGAGCCCGCGGTACCACGGCTCATGCTCTTCCATGTTCACCATGGCGACGCCCATGGTGAGCAGCGCCAATGTCCGGACCAGCACCTTCCAGAATAGCTCGCCGCGCGACTGGCCGAGCGCCGCCGCCCGGCTTAACGCGAGCGGAATCGAGACACCCGCGATGAAGAGAAACGCGGGAAACACGATGTCCGGCAGCGTCATCGCGTCAGCCTTGGCGTTGGCGTGCCGGAGCCAGCTCGGCGCCCGCGCCACACCGGCGAGGTCGTTGACGAAGATCATCAACGTGATCACCAGCCCGCGCAAGGCGTCGACGGACGCGATGCGATCCAGGGCGGAAGCGGGCGCCGGGACTGGCGACAGCGCGGGGACCGGGACCGCGGCGGATGGCTCCGAGTTCATGGTCTCTTTGGATCGAGGGGCAGACTGCTGATGCTGCGACGCTCTCCAACTTCATCGTTCGGCTCAAGCCGATTGCATGCCCCGAACCTCCGCCATCACGGCCGGAGAATCATAGCACGCGAACCGGACCGGGCCGGCCGCCCAGACTCCTTCCGCCAGGCGCACCGGTCTGGGTCTTCTTGCGGTAGCCGCCCGGGGATTCCCCGAACAGCCGCTTGAACACGACGCACATGTACTCCACGTGCTCGAACCCGGCCAGCTCGGCGATCTTCTTCAGCGGAAAATCGGTTTCCAGGAGCAGCTGCTTGATCTTGTTGAATTGCACCCGTCGGATTTCCGCCTGGGGCGAATGGCCGAGATGGCGACGGAACTTCTTTTCCAGCTGGCTGCGCGAGCCAAACGCGTGCCGCGCCACACTGTCCACCGAGATTCCGCGGCAGGCGTTGAGCCGAATAAAGCTGAGGGCCGCGGCCAGGATCTTATCGTCGATCGCCAGCACGTCAGTCGAGGGCCGGGTGACGACGCCCAACGGCTCGATCCGCTGGTCCATAATCTCCGGCTTCCGTCCCGCCAGCATCTCAGCCAGCGTTTCCGCGGCGCGGTAACCGGACTGAAACGCGTTGGGCACCACGCTGGACAGCGGCGGGAAGGAGAGTTCGCAGCGGATCGGATCGTTGTTCGCGCCGATGACCGCCACCTCCTCGGGGACGAGGATGTTGTTTTCGTGCGCCGCCACGAGAATCTGCTGCGCCCGGAGGTCGAAACAGGCCATGATGCCCACCGGTTTGGGCAGGCGCTTGATCCATTCTGCCAGTCCCGCGATCTGCTCCGGCGCCCAGGCCGGCGTCCCGTCCCCAGGATAATGCACATCGTAAATGTCACAGTCCCTGCCGGCCAACCGCAGCGCCTCGACGAAGCCGTCCCGGCGCTCGCAGGACCAGCCATCGTTGGAAAAGCCCGTGAACCCGAAGCGCTGGAAGGCCCGCTCGAGGAGGTGCTCGGCCGCGAGATGCCCGAGGGCGACGTTGTCCGGCCGGATTTTCGGCACGCCGGGAAACGGCGCGGTATCGTTCAGGTCGACCAGCGGAATCCGCAGCTGGGCGCACATCTGCACGAGGCCTGGCGTCGTGTGGCGGCTGATGACACCATCCCATTTCCGGTTTTGCAGCCAGTGGGGATCGACTTCCGCCCGGGCCTGGTCGTCGTGAAACGCGGTCCAGAGCTCATGGGTCCGCTCGTAGTGTGCGATCCCCTTAAGCATGTTCATGCAGTCTTCGAAGCGGGTCATGAAGACGAGCAGGATGTGGGGCCTCACAGCGCGCGAGGCTGGCACACGGCGGCGCCGAAGCAAGCGAGCAAGGGAACTTTGGACCGGTCGGGGTACCGTCTCCTGATGGGGCGGGATTCATCCCCGCCAACCGAGCACAGATTCTCAGCGGCGGGCATGAAACCCGACCACCGACGCCCTGAACGACGACGCGTTCCGAAAAACGCGCCCCACCTTGACACGAAGACAAAGATAACCGGATGCGCCGGACTGGGTCTGTCCCGTTTTGAGGTTCTTTCCCCCAATTCCCGCTTTTCCACCTTTTCTTCGCGACCTTAGTCGCCCCTTTAAGAAGGCTCTCTCCTGATTCCGGAGTTCAGGTCACGTAGGTCACATTCTGGGCGGCGAGGAGGTTCTTCGGACGGTAGTCGGGCCGCTGCGTCATCCGCGTCCGCACGCTCTCATGGACCAGCGCTTGATCGGGGACGAACCGCCGCCACCAACCGAGAATCCACCAGATGGGCACCAGGGAATTGTGCAGCTCGCCCAGCGGATCGGGGGGATAGGCGGCCAGCCCGGCGAGGTCGACCAGCAATTCCTGGGCGGCGGCCTCGCGCAGGAGCCAGTGCAGGGGCAAATGGGAAAGCCCGGACGCAGCATAGCCGCCGCCCACATCGCTGTGGACGCCGGCAAACCACACCTGCCGCACATCCTGTCCCGGTTCATGCGACCACAGGTTGGGGCGGTACTCGCTGCGTTGCTCGTCGAGCGAGAGGGCATGACGGGCATGGGCGACGCTGGGATTGAGAACGGAGTTGGGAAAGCTCCGGTGCCGGATCAGGCCCACCGACTTCACCGTGTCCCAGACGCCGATGAAATGAACCGGACAGTCGCGCGAGAACGCCTGCTTGAATCCCGCGGCGAGGGTCTTCGAGCCGTGCTGATACATCTTCGAGGCGTACGGGATCAGGTTCTCGCTGCCGCGTTGCAGCAGTCCGCATTTGAACAGCATGCCCGCGAGCGCCCGCACGGTGAAGGCGCCGCGGCTGAAGCCAAAGAGATAAACCCGGTCGCCATCCTGGAATCGCTCCATCAGGTAGCGGTAGGCATCCTCGATGTTGCCGGTGAGACCAAAGGCGAAGGCAAGTCCGAGCAGTTTCGTGAACACCTTGGCCGGACCGGAGATCACCCCCGGTGCGCTCATGGTGCCAAGGCCCGGGTCGTAATAGATGGTCTGGACGGTCGGGTCCCTCGCCAACAATTCGAACAGTTTGACGACATTGGTGTTCTTGGGACCGAATTCGTTGCCGGTACCATCGCAGCAGATGACGATGTTCTTGGACATGAGGATAGAAGGGTCGATGCGGGCGGCAGGCGGCGGCGGACCAAGCTGGGCCGCAACGCGCGTGAGCTTGCGGGCGGGGGATTTGCATGCGGGCAGTGGAAGGGTTGCGGTTACGCAAAGGCCGTAATCCAACCGCTGACATTATCGCACACTCTGGAGCCTGCGGCGACCCCGTTGCACAGATAATTCCGCGGCGGAGGGCGCAACCGTGCTGACCAGCAGAGCGCGGCGGGCATGAGCCTGCCCCACCGACGGCCACTCCGCCGACTCACGGCGCCACGACTTCGAATGGAATGGCCGGAAGCGTGGCGATCGGAACGGACGGCCGCTTTCCGGGAGGCTGCCCTGGCTTGGCTTCCTGAATTCGTTCCGCGAGAACCTGCACGATCAAATTGCCGCACAAACCGGGTTTTGCCTTCGTGGCGTCGCAGCGCAACAGAAGCTCCGAGCCGCCGAAGTGGCTCGCGGATACGTTTTCCAGCGAGATTCCGTTGGGCGGTTCGCTGAGCTGGAGAGTGATCCGGGCCTGGCGCGTTTCAGTGGGAACGCTCACCTTGATCTGCCCGGTTCCCCCGGCGGGAATCCGGACAGGAGTGGACCCGATGATTCGCACCGGCAGCCGGCCGGGAGCGGCTCCCACCACGTCAGCGATGAGCTGCCGGGCGGGAACGAGGTGTCGGTAGGCAAACGCCTGCATCAAGTCCTCCGCCGGCACGGCCGTTCGGGTGACACGTTGGCCGCCGATCGTGGCGCGGCCGTCAATTCCAAGGCTGATCAGGCCATGGGGGGACGTCGTAGGCGCAGCCAGCGTGATGGACACCCGGTCCTGGTTGGCGGGCACCCGGGCGCCAGCCAGGGTGAAACCAGCCGGAGCGTGGGAGAGCGCCAGCGAGATCTCGCCAGTGAAACCGTCCCGCCTGATGGCCCAGACGGTGAAAGCGACGTTACCGCCGCTGCGGACATTGAGGCTCGCCGGCGTGACGCGCAGCTCGAAGTCGGGCCGGGGTTCGCTCAGGCGCAAGCGGTAGGCATAGTCGGGGCCGCCTTTGTGCTGGGTGTCGCCCAGCTGAACGAAATAGGCGCCGTTGGCGGGAAGTCTGACGCTCAAGTAGGAATCCGCGTGCTGCGTAATCAAGCCGGACCCCTTGTCCTCATGATCGTCATTGAAGGCCAGTTGCCGGCCGGCGGCGTCGGTTACCTTGAGCACGGAATCCAGCGGGGAACCGAGGCGGCGCGCCTGGACCTCGGCGACAATCTCCTGGCCCGCCTTCCCGTCGAAGCGGAAGACATCCCAGTCTCCCGGCCGATCGATTCGTCCATTGACGATGACGGGCAGCACCACCGGCTGGGCGGTGTCCGGCGAGTCGTTGGGCTCCTGTTCCAGCTTCTCAGGCAAAGTGTCCACCAGGTAGGATAAGCGGTTGGGCACAAGTTCCCCGGTACGCAGGAGAAGCTGCTGAAGCCCTGGCGCGGAAACAATCGGGGTCATCTGGTGGTCCGGAAGGTTCCATCCCGCAATGTCGACGGAGGTCGGCTGTCCGGTCTGGCCGCCAAGGGGAAAGATCGAGGTCACAAACGGAAGCTCGCCCACGAAAATGCGGTAAACGAAATCCTCCCGGCCGCGGTAGAGGGCGTCCTTGATTTCGATGACATACTCGCCATCNNGCGTCGGCCAGATAGGGAATCAGCGCGCGTGCGAACACGGCCATCACCATCTGCTGCCCCTGGCGGGCGCTGAAGCGATAGCGATCGGCGGCGCCCGGCATGATCCGTCCGTTGACGGTTGCCGGAAGCGTGATCTTCATTTCCGCCGGAGCGGGACTGGTCGGTTCCTCCGGGGCGGTGATTTCCGGCAGCTGGCCGACTTGAAACAGGAGCGGATTCGTCAATCCAGCCTGCGTGACCAACCGCAGTTCGCGTTCACCGATCGCCGCGTCCGGAGCCAGGGAGACTTGGAGGACGACCCGTTCAGCAATGGCCGGGTTGGGCGGCCGGCGGGGATTCGTGGTGAGTTTTTTTCGCAGATCCGCCAGCACCTTCGCATCGTTCTCGGTCCAAACGGGCGGCGTAATCGGCGGGCCTTTTTTGGCGTCGCCGCCACCGCCCGGTCCGCCGAACACCGCCCGCCTCTTCTCCTGCAACTGCTGGAGCTGTTCGCGCAACATATTGCGCTCCTTTGGCGTGAGCGGTTTCGTTTGTTCGATCAGGGAGGCAGTGACCCCTCCGCCCGAGACCAAAACCTGCGAAAAGCTGTCGAGATTCTCGCCACCGACCAGAACTCTGAAGGAGGTTCCCTTCTCTCCGCCGGCCGGATAGACATAGCCGATGTGCGGTGGATTCTGCTGCGCCCGCAGCAGCGGCACGGTCGCCGTCAGCAGGGCCAGCCCGGACGTCACCAGCCATCGGAATGCGTTCATGCGACGCCTGGGGTTCACATGATTTCCCGCAAGCGCCCGCCGCTCCGTCCCGGTTCGCTCGGGGTGGGCATTACGCGGACGACCTTGCCCTGAGGATTTGGCAGCGGTCCGTCGGGATCGATGCCGAGCAGCTCATCCATGCTGGCGATGAGATCGCAGGGATAGACGGGCCGCTCCTTGACCGATTCCCCGGTGGCATCGGACGCCCCGACGACGTGGCCACCTTTGAAACCGCCCCCGGCCACGAGCGTCGAAAAGACGGCTCCCCAGTGGCCACGACCGCCGTTCCACGGCGGATCCCACATGACCTTCGGCGTGCGGCCGAATTCGCCGCCGCACCAGATGATGGTGCTGGCGAGCAGTCCGCGGTCCGAAAGGTCCTGCAGCAGGGTCGCGAGACCCTTGTCCAGTTCGGGCAGTTTCTGCCGCATGGTCTGGAAGTGCTGCTTGTGGGTGTCCCATCCCTTGTAGTTGATGGTCACATACGGAACGCCGCGTTCGACGAGCCGGCGGGCCAGCAGGCAGGACTGCCCGAAGGAGCTGCGTCCGTAGCGACCCCGCAGCTCGTCCTTTTCCTGGGAAAGATCGAAGACCTTGCCGGCGTCGCCCAGGATCAGGTTGTAGGCCTGCTGCTCGCATTCCGCCGTGGCGGCCAGCCGCGGATCCCCCTTCATGGCATGATCCAGGGTGTTCAACTCGTGCAGCAGATCGCGCCGGGCCTGCTGCCGCTGTTCGGAGATGCCTTGGGCGACGACTCCTTCCACCATGAATGGCTGCTGGGCCGGATCACCGCCGGTGGCGAAGGGCTTGCACCGCGATCCGAGGAAACCCGCTTCGGAAAAACGCCCCTGCAGCTCGGTCAGCACGATATACGGCGGAATCAGCCCCTGGTAGCCCGCGTCGTAGCCTTTGAATTGCGCCACCACGGCGCCGACGGACGGGTACACCAGACCATCGCCGGGCTGCCGGCCTGTCTGGACCAGGTAGGCCGCGGTCTCGTGGGCGTTTACGCCATGGGTCATGCTGCGGATGAGGGAGTATTTGTCGGCCTGCTTCGCGAGCAGGGGCAGCAGCTCACAGATCCTGATTCCCGGCACATTGGTGGGAAGGGGATTGGCGAACGGTCCGCAATAATCGTGGCCGGCCTCGGGCTTCGGGTCGAAGGTGTCGAGGTGGGAAGCGCCGCCCCACAGCCAGATTTGGATGACGGATTTCGCCTTTCCAGGAAGCCGCGGAGGAATCGGCGCAGGCGCGGACGTGGTCGCAGCGGCCGCGAAGGCGGAGAGGCTGAATCCGTCGGCCAGAAACAGACCGGCCGAGCCCACGAGGCCAAGGCGCAGCATCTCGCGGCGCGTAAGGACTTGGCCGGGCCGGCATCCGGTCGCCGCCAGACCAGGCAGGCGGCCGGCGGATTTGGAATCTGATTTCATTTCCATCGTGGCGCGGCGGGGAGGTTCAATGCCGGTAGAGAAACTCATCGCTGTTGATCAACGCCCAGACGAGATCCACCAGGGTCTCGCGGGGTTGGGCCGTGCCGGCCCGGGCGTAGGTTCCCACGGTCTGCAATTCCGCGGGGGTGGGGTAGCGGGAAAGAACCGCGACGTAGATTTCGGTGATCGCCCCCGCGGGCGAACCCTGAGATCGGCGGAGCGAGCGCAGCAAGGAACTCTGGGCGATCTTCTGCTGGATATGGCTTGAGTTGAGAAGGTGCAGGCTTTGGGCGGAGGACGGGCGGTTGTTGCGCTCGGACTCGAGGCCGGTGTCGCGCGCGGGGCGGCCGAACAACTCGAGAAAGGAACTTGTGATGCTCCCGTCCGCCAGGGCGATCGAGCGCTGGTTCTCCGGAATGAAGGTGAACGGCTCGGGAATGGGGCTCGTATATTTTTCGGTCGTGCCGGTAATCTGATCGATCGCGTCGATCAGCACCTCTGCCTCGATCCGGCGCAGGGGATAACTCGCGAAATTCGCCTCACCCGCCGGGTCCCGGGTCCGGGGAACGGAGGAGAGCTGGTAGGCCTGGGAATTCAGGATGAGGCGAAAGAGGTGTTTCAGGTCATAATGCGCCCCGACCAGCTCGTGTTCGAGCAAGGCCAGCAACTCAGGGTTGCTCGGGGGATTGTCGGGCCGCAAGTCGTCCGGCTCCTGCACGAGGCCGCGTCCCAGCAGCCAGGACCAGACGCGGTTGGCAATGCTGCGCGCGAACCAAGGATTCTCCGGCGCCGTCAGCCAGTTGGCGAAAGCATCGCGAGGGTCCTGGTTGGGGGCCAGCCGGGCGGGGGTGCCGTCGGGAAACACGGTCACGGAGAACGCACCCGCCGAGGTCTTGCCCGGGTCATCAAACAGGATCTGTTCCTTCCATTCAGCGGTGGATTTCACGCCGAGCCGCGAGAAGAAGGCCGCCATTGCCGTCAGGCGTTCCGCCGGCCAGGCGTCGGCGCGGGTTCCCATGAAGGTCAGGGCGACCGTCTTCGCGATCGTCCGTGGATCATTGCCCTGCATGGCCCGATAGAAGTTGACCTGCGGGACCCGGAAATTGCTGCCGCTGGCGGTCAGCATCGCCTGCACGAAGCGGTCATACGGCAGGTTTTCCTTGAGGCTCGTGCGGATCCACCGGTGATACGATTGCACCGCGTTGGGCCAAAGATTGATCGGGAATTCTGATTTCACCCGCAGCAGGTCGCACCATTTCATCGCCCAGTAATCAGCGAATTCGTTCCGCTGAAGCAGACGGTCGATCAGCTTGCCGCGCCGGGCAGGATCCTGGTCCGAGAGGAAGGTCCGGGTCTCCTGCGCCGTTGGCAGCGTGCCAATGGCGTCGAGGTAGACCCGGCGGACAAACACGGCGTCCGAGCAGAGCCGGGCCGGTTCGATCCCCAGGCTCTTCAACCGGCCGAAGACAAGTTCGTCAATCCGGCCCTGCGGCGGCGAAACCGGCGGACCCTCATAGGGATTCTGGCCCTGGGCCGGGCCGGCGGTGCCGACCATGACCGCCAGAAGAAGAACCCCGAGGCGGAAAAACCGGCTGACCAAGCCCGTTGGCGATTGCCATCGCATTGGTTTAATCAGACGGCAAGCAGCCTCACGGGGGAACCGGCGCCTGCCAAGCACAACCGGCGCTCATGCAAAGTATGCAATGAACTGCTGGCCGGACCGGGGCAAATGCGCTAATCGGGAACCGTCCAGTCGAACCACGGATCAACACGAATCGTTGCAAATCTTAACCAGGACTGAGGACTGTCGGTTTTGATGGTCCCCAGCTGGTGGAGGATTCTTTCCTGGGTTCTCGTTCTTATCGTGCGCCATCTTGGTGCTTATTCGTGTCCATTCGTGGTTTCCTTCTGCGTAGATTCGGCTAAGCCGGGCTCAAGAAAGACCCGATGAAAACAGCCTTCCTGTTTGCTGGCGTGATCCTTTTGTTAACCGGGGGTCGCATTCTCGGAGGGCCACGGGATCTCACCGTGGCGGAAATGCGGTGCGAAGAGGATAGCAATCCGCTCGGCGTGGACGTGCCCCGCCCACGGCTGAGTTGGGTGCTTCAATCCGGGGAGCGCGGCCAGTCGCAGACAGCGTACCAGGTACTGGCGGCTTCGACGGCGGCCTTGCTGGCGCAGGACCGGGCGGATCTTTGGAACAGCGGCCAAATCGCCTCCGACGACACGCTGGGTGTGTTGTATGACGGTCAGACGCTGAAGTCCTCACAGCAAGCCTTCTGGAAGGTGCGGGTTTGGGACCGGCTCGGACACCCGTCGGCGTGGAGCCGGATTGCGACTTGGACGATGGGCGTGCAGGAATCTGCCGGCCGGTCGACCCCCCAGGGATACAGCGTCCCCGGCTGGTCGGCCCGCTGGATCACCGATCCGGAGCTGCTGCGCTGGCGGCGGCCACTCCTCGGTTATCATTCAGAGGAAACCAGTGACCCCGGCACCCGAAAGTGGGTGCAACTTGATCTTGGCGTGTCCCGGACGCTTGAGGCGGTGCGGTTGCACGCCGTCCGCCACACCGTGATCGAGGCAACCGGCTTTCCGCGGCGCTTCAGACTCGAGGCCTCCGACGATCCGGTCTTCCGCCAGAGCCGGGTTGTCTTTGATTGCGGCGAAAAAGACTATCCCGACCGGTGGGCAGTCCGCATCGAGGTGCCCGCGGCTGGCGTTGTTGCGCGCTACCTGCGCCTGACCGCCACCCGGCTGCGGGTCGAGGAGAACCGGGCTTGCCTGGCCTTCAGCCAGATCGAGGTGATCGCGGGCGGGCGCAATGTCGCGGTCGGCGCCGCGGTGACGGCCAGCGACAGCTGGGAGCGGGCGCCATGGTCGGCCGCCGCGCTGACCGACGGACTCGGCGTGCCGGGGGCGAATCCACGGGCCAATGCCACCTTGCTGCTGCGCCATGAATTCACCGTGCGGCCGGGACTGCGCCGTGCGCTGGCCCAGGTCTGCGGGCTCGGCCAGTACGAGCTGACGTTCAATGGCGCGCGGGCCGGCGACCGGCAGCTCGCACCGGGCTGGACCAATTACGAAAAGACGTGCCTGTACGACACGCTTGACATCACCGCGCTGCTGCATCCCGGCGCCAATGCCGCCGGACTCTTTCTCGCCGGCGGCATGTACAATGTGCAGGAGGGCCGCTACGTGAAGTTTGTCAGCCCCCCACGTCCGCTGGCCGCCATCGCCCAGCTCAGGCTTGAATATGCAGACGGCTCGGCGGAGACCATTGGCACGGACGACCAGTGGCGCGTGGCGCCCGGTCCGGTGACGTTCGCCAACATCTTCGGTGGCGAAGACTACGATGCGCGCCGGGAGCCGGCTGGGTGGGAGGCGCCGGGTTTCGAAGAAAGCCAATGGACGCGGGCCGTGGAGTTCGAGGGTCCCGGCGGGAAGCTCCGCGGGCATTCTTTGGCGGGCCCGCCGATCCGAACGTTCGAGGTGCTGCGGCCGGTGGCCACGCGAGCACTCCGGGACGGAGTGACGGTCTACGATCTTGGGCAGAACGCCGCGTTGATGCCGCGGCTGAAGGTGCACGGCCCGGCCGGCGCGGTGGTGCGGATCATTCCCGCGGAATTGGTCGCTCCGGACGGCTCCGTGGACCGGCAGTCTTGCGGCGGGCCGGCCTGGTGGCAGTACACGCTAAAGGGTGGTGGCGCGGAGGAGTGGTTCCCGAAGTTCTTCTATCACGGCTGCCGCTANNTTCAACCGCATCCACACCCTGGTGCGGTGGGCGCAGCGCAGCAACATGATGAGCGTACTGACCGACTGCCCACACCGCGAGCGGCTCGGCTGGATCGAGCAGAATCATCTCAACGGACCGGCGCTCCGCTACGAGTTTGACCTGGCCCGGCTGCTGGCGAAGACGGTGAACGACATGGTGGACAGCCAGCGAGCCGACGGCCTCGTGCCCGACACCGCCCCGGAGTACGTCATGTTCTCCGGCGGATTCCGCGATTCCCCGGAGTGGGGCAGCGCCTGCCTGCTGGTCCCGTGGCAGCAGTACGAATGGACGGGCGATGCCGGGTTGCTGCGCCGGTCCTACGAAATGATGAAGGACTACGTGGCCTACCTAAGCAGCCGGGCCTCCGGTCACCTCGTGTCCTTCGGACTGGGCGACTGGTACGACATCGGGCCGTATCCACCCGGGCGCGCGCAGCTCACGCCGCGGGCGTTGACGGCGACGGCTTTTTACTATTACGACGCCTGGATTCTGGCCCGGACGGCGGCGCTGCTGGGGAAGACCGGAGAAGCCGCGGAATACCAGGAGCTGGCCGGCCTGATTCGCGCGGCCTTCAACCGGGCCTTCTTCAATCCGGCGACGGGCCGCTACGCCACCGGCTCGCAAACCGCCAACGCGATCCCGCTGGTGATGAACCTCATCGAGCCAGACCACCGGCAGGGTGCCCTGGACGCAATCGTCGAGGACGTGCGTCGTCGCGGCAACGCGCTGACCGCCGGCGATGTCGGCTACCGCTACCTCCTGCGCGCGCTGGCTGACGGTGGACGCTCGGACGTGATTTTCGACATGAACAACCAGTCGGAAAAACCCGGTTACGGCTATCAACTCGCCCAGGGCGCGACGAGCCTGACCGAGGCGTGGAATGCCGACCGACGCTCGTCGCAAAATCACTTCATGCTTGGCCAGATCAACGAGTGGTTCTACCACGATCTGGCGGGCATTCAAGGGGACCCGGCCTGGCCGGGTTTCAAGAGAATCGTGATCCGGCCGGCAGTGACCGGCAGTCTGTCCTGGGTTGAGGCAAGCTACCGCTCCGCGCGCGGGCGCATAGCCAGCGCCTGGCGGCTGGCGGCGGCCCGCGTGACGCTCACGGTGACGGTTCCGCCCGGCACCGCAGCCACGGTGTGGGTGCCGACGGCGGATGCCGCGTCGGTCAAGGAAGGCGGCCGGCCCGCCGCGCAGTCACCGGGCGTGCGATGGGTGCGCGCCGAGCCTGGTGCGGCGATTTACGAGGTGACGCCAGGCGAGTTTGTGTTCTCGGCCGCGGCTCCGCCTGAGAGATGAACATCCCGGGCCCGAAGCGGCACTGACGGTCCAGTGGAAACCCCTTCAGCCGGAGGCACGGGCGTCGCAGAGGCGATCGGCCGATCGAGCACGGGCAGCCCCAAGGCAGAGCAGGACACGGGAAGGTTCTCCCCGGTTAGGATGACGGCGCGCTCAACGGTGTTCTGCAGTTCACGCACATTTCCGGGCCAGGCATAGGCGAGCATGACTTCGCGTGCGCGGTCGGAGAAGCCCTGGGTCTGGCGGCCGTGCCTGCGGGAGAAACGTTGCAGGAAATGATCGGCAAGTTCGACGATATCCTGCGCGCGCTCGCGCAAGGCGGGCACGTGCGCCGGAGAAACGTTGAGTTGGTAATAGAGATCCTGGCGAAACTCGCCTTTCTCGATGGCATGCAGCAGATCGCGGTTTGAGGTGGCGAGGATGCGGACGTTGATCTTGATGGTCCTGCTGCCGCCCAGGCGCTCAAACTCCCGCTCCTACAGAACGCGCAACAGCTCGGCCTGCAGATTGAGGGGGATCGCACCAACCTCGTCGAGCAGCAGCGTCCCGCGGTGGGCGAGTTCCAACCGCCCCTCGCGCCGGTCGGAGGCGCCGGGGAAGGCGCCCTTCTCATGGCCGAACAACTCACTCTGAATCAGATTCCCCGAGACGGCTGCGCAGTCGACCTTGATGTAGGGCTCGGTGCGCCGCAGGCTGTGGCGATAGAGTTCGCGCCCGACCATTTCCTTGCCGGTACCACTCTCGCCAGTGATCAAAATGGTGGCATCCGTCGGGCCAACCCGCTCGATCATCTGACGCAGGTGCTGCATCGCGGAGCCGTGACCGATGAGCTCGCCCACCGGACCCTCCCGCTCGCTGAAATAGCGGTTGACCCTCAGGAGCTGGCGGTGCGATTCCGCCTTCTTCAGGATGATCTCGATCTGGCCGGGCGTGAACGGCTTGATCAGGTAGTCGAAAGCACCGGCGCGCATGCAGGTGACCGCGCTGTCGATCGTCCCGTAGCCAGTGATGACGACCACGGGCGGCGGTTCCGGCAGCAGACCGACGCGTTCAAGAAACTGCTGAGCATCGCCGTCAGGCATGCGCACATCGACAAAGATCAGGTCGAAAGATCCCCGCGCCACCAGGGTCTCCGCTTCCGCGAGACAGCTGGCCGTGCTCACGGTGCAATATTTGCGGCGGAGGATTTCGCCCAGGACGTTCCGGATGATTACTTCATCATGCAGGACGAGGTCTTTTCGAGCGACATGACAGGCGGAGGCAAGCGGGGCGGGAACGGTTGTTCCACCCGCTAAGCTGCGCGAAGACCGCGCAGAATCCACTCAAATCCACCCCCCGACCTGCGGTTGTCCTGCCGTTTTTTGCGCCGGATCCGGCCGCCCTATTCCAGCGCGTACAAATTGCCGTCGGCGCTGCCGACGTAGACCACGCCGTGGTCCACCACCGGCGACGAGACGATCGCCCCGAGCTCAAACAGTCTCGCGCCCGCCCGGGTCATGTCCTCGAAGAAATTGGACTTGAAAACGACCGGGTAATTGATCGTGCCGTCGGCGGCGAGGTACATCGGGGCGAGCTTGGCCGAGGCCTCGGTCTGGAACTGCCAGGCGAGTTTTTCGTCGTTCACGTCGACGGCATAGAATTTCCCGCTGAACGAGCCGAAATAGGCGAGTCCTCCCGCAAGGGCCGGGGAGGAGAACACCGGCACATGGGCGTCGAACTTGTGCCGCTCCTTGCCCGTCGCGGCGTCGAGGGCAATGAAGAAAGCGGGGATGGATGTCCCGAAATAGACCGTGCCATCGCGCACGGCCGGGGTCGCGTTGACCCAGGTGCTCTTGTACTTCCACTTCTCCTTTCCGGTGGCGAGGTTCACGGCATAGAGCTGCCGGTCGTCGCTGCCGACGTAGGCCGCGCCGTCGGTCACGGTCGGGGAGGACACCACCGGTCCGCCGGTCTGGAAGGCCCATTTGACGCCCTTGAATTGCCGCGGTCCTTCCGAATCGTACACCCCGGTATGGGTAAGGTTGCCGCGAAACATGTTCTGGGAGAATGCCACCGGCAGGAGCGTGACGGCAAGGGCAGCGAGCAGGAGGATGCGTTTCATGAGCTGAAGGTTGAATGGACGGGGCAAGGATGGGTCCCAAGCTGCAGGAGGCAATTAACGGCGAGGCGGCCGAAGTCGGGAGACGCCGACCGCCTCGCCGGTCTACCAGCCGCCAGACTCTTGAAAGTCTGGCTGCACCTTGAAACCAGCTAACGAATGATCAACACCGCGGCCGTCCAAATTCCTTCATCCCAATGAGGGAAACTTCGCGTCGTCCTGCCCGGCGGCGCAAAAAAAGAGGCGCCCGCGAGGGCGCCTCTGAAAATCAGATTAGCCGGATTTAGAGCCGGGGATTACTGCTCGAACTGCTTCTCCATTTCCTGCAGTTCCTTCGACTCGCGCTTGCTCTGCCAGATCGACCAGCCGATCGCCACGGCGCAGAGGAGCGCGACCAAGAGGCCGATGATGCGGCTGGCCGTGCCCGTGATGAGGTTATATTTGATGACGAGGCCGAGCGCGAGCAGGCTGACCATGTTCATCACCTTGATGAGCGGATTAATGGCGGGGCCGGCGGTGTCCTTGAGCGGATC
>PMBT01000056.1:0-161 GCA_003153035.1 Opitutia bacterium | reverse complement strand
TCGACGACGCGGCCGTAGTTGGGCTTTTTCTTGCCCGACCAGATCTCGGCGTCACGGAACTGTTCGCGGCACTCCTTTACGATCAGGAAGGCGGCGCGGCCAACCGCGCGGATCAGCATCGAGCTGAAGAGGAAGGGCACGGCGCCGCCGAGGAGAAAGCC
>PMBT01000042.1:24530-24667 GCA_003153035.1 Opitutia bacterium | reverse complement strand
AAGGAGATCGCCGCGTTTCAACCCCATGTCGTCATCGTGGACCCCATTACCAGCCTGATGGACGCGGGCGCCGACTTCGAAAGCAAGGGGATGGTGACGCGGCTGATCGACTATCTGAAGGGCGGACAAGTCACCTC
>PMBT01000042.1:0-24476 GCA_003153035.1 Opitutia bacterium | reverse complement strand
GCGAGTTCCTGATTTCGGACCATGGCATTGACGTCGTGGACGCTTACATCGGTCCCAGCGGGGTTTTGACCGGTTCGGCCCGGGCGGCGCAAACCGCCCGCGAGAAAGCCGAAGCGCTGGCCGGCCAGCANNGTCGGAACGCAAACGCGCTTGCTGACCACTGAGCGAACGGAATTAGGCCGCTTGCGCCAGGCGGATATCAAGGTGACCACCAGCACGATGGGCAGAACCAGAATTGGGAGGAGAAATTGATGAAACCCAAAACGGTGAAACGCCGCGCCGACGCGCCCCGGCGCTGGCCCGCCAAACTCTGGCAACTGCGCCTTTACGTGACCGACTCAACGCCCAAATCGCTGACAGCTTTTGCGAACCTGAAGAAGATTTGCGAAAGTCAGCTTAAAGGCTGTTATCGCATCACGGTGATCGATTTGCTGAAGCAGCCCCAGCTGGCCAAGGGCGACCAAATCCTGGCCGTTCCAACGGTGGTGCGCCAGTTGCCGAAGCCGGTGCGAACAATCATCGGCAACCTTTCCGATACCGAGCGCGTACTCGTCGGGTTGGATTTGCGCCCAGCCGATTAACCGAGGCCAATCCCCTGAAAACCAAAAAGCACAGCCACGCGCCGCCGGCCGCTGAAAAGGCCCTGACCACCCGGCTCATGGACAAATTCGTCCTGCGCCTATTCGTGGCGGGGGCCACGGCCAGATCACGCCAAGCCGTCCTGCGCGTTCGTCAACTGTGCGACGGGGAACTGAAGGACAACTGCACATTGACAGTGATCGACATCTATCAGCAGCCCAGTCTCGCGCGCGCGAATCAGATTGTGGCGACTCCGACACTGATTAAAGTATTTCCACGGCCGGTGCGGCGGTTCATCGGCAACATGGCGAACCTTACCGGCCTGTTTGTCGAGTTGGACTTGATCGCAAAAGATAAAATCGCGGTTTGAAAACTACGTGCCACATCCAATCGTCCTACCCCGTGCTGTCCCGCTTGCCGAACCGAAACCATTTCCTCCCCGCCGAAGTCTCCGGCGCCGCGAAGGCCGGCGAACTCGCGCGGACTCCGCGCCCGCGCGGCACGGTCACGAGGCTTGCTCAAACTGAAATCGCTTTGTTCCTGGCGCCGGACGGAGGTCCGAAGTTCACATGTCGGTTCAATATCGGGGGGTTCTGATAAAGCCTCGAAGCCGAGTGGCTTGACGATGGAGTTCTGCGCGCTCAGTCGGCCGCAATCGTTGATGACGCGGTCATTCCGAAACCATCAGGACCACGACGGGGATGTCGCGCGTGCGCTCGTCGCCCTCCTTGATGCGTTGCAGGAACTCCAGCCCCGACATCTGGGGCAAGTGGAGATCGAGCAGGGTCAATTGCGGCCGCATCGGCTTCCGCCTGGCATAGCGGCCGGTGCCGAACAGGTAATTCAACCCGGTCTCTCCGTCGCGGACAATCTTGATCGGATTCGCCAGCCTCGCCCGCCGGAATGCGCGCGCCGTCTCAGCCGCCGCCCTCGCATGGTGCTCCACCAGCAAAATGTCCCGCACCTCTGTGGGCGCCGTTGCCGCGCCGCCACGCAGTGTGCTTCTAGGTCGCGCGGTGGCATACGCGAACAGATGCCCAATGGTGATCGGCAGCGTCTTCGCTAGATTCGCGACAGTCCGGAGCGTCACGTTGCGTTTCCCATGCTCGATCTCCGCAAGGTAGGTGCGGTGTATGTTGGCCCGCCACGCTAATTCCTCCTGCGTAATTCCCAACCGGTGCCGGCACGCCCGAACAACTGCTCCGAGCTTGGTTTGGAGGTCGGCATCGGCGCCCAGAACATGGTGTCGTATTATCATTTGGTCGTTGTTTGGCTTATCACCCAGCCCAACAATCTCCACGGACTATGAGTGATGACCGGCATCGCCGCTAGTAGGTGTATGCCTGCCAGATGCGAAGTCAGTTTCCACGCGGCTAAATACAACCCAAATTTCGAAGCGGTGTCGGCGTCGCGCGCCCCACTGAAATTATTGATGAAGGTTTTTGACCTCCGTCGTGGCGGGATGACGCCGAGAGACTGCGGGTGACCTCTGCTCTACCTGGGCACGAGAGTCTCTCGCAAAGTCCTGTCTGCTCATCGGCCGGTGGGACTGACAGCTGCGCCTCGATTGCACTCTCAAGATTGTTGTGTGGGGGAAGGTAGTTGAACACCCTATAGTGTCAGGACCAATTTCTGCTATTTTGCCCCGTGTTTCTTATAAGTCACATCCTGGTTGAAGAGCAACGGTCCAAGATCCCCCTCCCCGGCTGCCGGTTTGCCCAAGCGTCCCACCACCAGCCCAGGTCTCGAGGAAATTGCCGGCGGCGGGCTGGAAAGACTTCAGAATCGAGCGTCGTCAAGACCTTGAGGCATGGAAAACACCCGTGGAGAAGACAGCCTTGAACCGTAAACCCAATAACCTGAGCAAGCTCCGCGCGCGCTTGGTCGAGGCGGAGGGGATGCTCCGCGCCATCCGCAGCGGAGACGTGGATGCGGTGGTGGTCGCGGGCAGGCAAGGCCCGCAAGTGTTTACGCTGCAAGGCGCCGAGCGCGCCTACCGGCTGCTCATCGAATCCATGAACGAAGGNNTCCTTTCGCCGCTTTCTCTCCGCCGACGCCCGGGCAACGCTCCGACTGCTCATGAAACGAATGGCCAGATCCGGTTCTAAAATCCAAGTGCAACTCAACGCCGGCGACGGTTCGAAGATTCCGGCGCACCTCTCGATTCGTCCGCTGGCAAGGAATGATTCCAAAAGCGCGACCTTCGGCATCGTGGTGACCGACATGACGGAGACACGGCGCAACGAGGAAATGCTGCGGGCCTTGACGCACCGCGTGGTGCAAGTGCAGGAAGCCGAGCGCGTGCGCGTGGCCGTTGAATTGGACGACAACATTACCCAGCTGCTTTGCGCCACCCACTTTCGCAGCCAGGCGCTGGCGGAAAAACTCGCGGCGGGCGACAGGCGATTGAGAAGAGACGCGACCAAACTCCGCGAAATGCTCGGCAAGACGGCCGAAGAAGTGGAGCGCATCTCGCGTAATCTGCGGCCCAGTGTGCTGGAGAAGCTGGGTCTGGTCGCCGCCCTGCGCGACACCAGCACGGAGTTCGCGCGCCGGACGGGCGTGTCCGTCAAGCTGGCCTGCGCGCAGCTGGCCGCGCGGCTGCCCGCCGACACCGAGCTGACGCTCTACCGCATTCTCCAGGAAGCCTTGAGAAATGTGGAAAAGCATTCCCGAGCCCGCCACGTGACTGTGCGCCTGAGGCTGCGCACCTTCGTGCAGCTAGCGATCAATGACGACGGGATCGGATTCGACCCGGAGCGTCACGCGGCCCGACGAAAAGGAAAGGGCGGCCTTGGTTTGCTCAGCATGCGCGAGCGGGCGACCTATGTGGGCGGCGCCCTCACGATCAAATCCGTTCGCGGCGCCGGCACGGAAATCGTGGTGACCATTCCCCTGCCACCCGGCCCGGGTGCCTCGCACCGAATTGGCCGCCGAAACCAAACGTAGCTCCGGTCTGTGACCGGCGACAGCTCCAGTTGAAGTTCGGTTCTAGTGGATGGTTCGGCTCTACCGATCAAGTCGCAAACTAGTTGCGCGCTCCCACGACGCGAATGAGCCTACCAACAACACCCCATAGCGCCGGAACCGGTGCGGGTGTATTCTCAACCGATGAAAAACACAATTCTTAATCTTCTGTCACCCTCGGCCTCCGCTCGCGCCGTGAGACAGTTCTCGCCGATTATCGCCTGTTGCAGCGTTCTCGGCCTTTTCGCCGGCTGTGCGACTGAGCCGGAATCGCATATGCTCTCCGCTCCGCCGCCGCCCACACCGGCCAACACGGTGATGACAACCACAACAACGACAACCCCCGTGACGGTGGCGAACCCTGCCTATGTGACAACTTCGACCGCAACGCCCGTCGTGAGCACCATTATTGTGACCCAGGCTCCGCCGGCCCTGCAACAGGAGGTCGTGCTTGCCCGCCCGTCGCCTCAGCATGTGTGGCTCGGCGGTTACTGGACGTGGCGCGACTCCCGCTATGAATGGATGGCCGGACATTGGGAACTGCCCCCGAACTCGAATTCTGTATGGGTGGCGCCTCGCTGGGAGCAGCAGGGCAACGCTTACAAGTTCTACGAGGGCTATTGGAACTGAATGAGGCACAGCAGACTTTGAACCCATAACGGGTTCACGCCTTCAAACCCCATTGGCCCTTGCCACTTCGGAGGGGCCAATTTGCTCTAGGCCCGGCCAGTCAGAGACAAAAATTCGCCTCCCCGATGGCGGGGGCGTGCGCAGAAACCGGCCAACTGATTAATCGTCCACATGAAAACCAATCACTTCACCACGCTCGTCACCGCGGTTTTCGGTTTAACCGCTTTTCCCACTGCGTATGCAGCAACCGAGAAGATCGCGTCAGTCGTGTTGCCGCCGACAATGGCGGTGGTGACGATCACGGTCGCGGACGCCAAGCCCGGGCCCGCCACCAACCTGCATTTCGCGGTCGCTACCAGTCCCGACGTCGGCTCCGCCAGTTGGGCCGACATCAAGGATTGTACCTATGACATGCGCACTCAGTTCTTCGTCGGCCTCAATCGGCTGGAAGCGAAGGTGGATGATCAGGTGAAAATGCTGACTGCCAAACGCGCCGCCATGAAGAGCACCGCTAACACCAAGGACTGGGATTTCGCGATGAAGGAGATGGAAGATGCCCGGACTAACTTGAAGTCCATCCGTGCAGAGATGAGCAAGGCCACCCCCGAGACGTGGGACCAGGAGAAGGACAAGGTCGGCCAGGCTTGGGTGAGGACGCAGGCAGCCTTCGCCAACGTCAAAGCCAGCACCACCAGTTGATTCGCTCTGAAACAAAAAAGACCGTCGCGGGACGGTCTTTGTTTGCGAGACCACAACCGCCTGCGGTCAGGTTCTCATGATCTTGAGGCTGGCTGGGCGCTTCGCGACCGGGCCTTTGCCGCCTGGCGATTTGGCGGCCCGCTTTTTTGCGGCGGTCATTCGGCCGCCCCTGCTTTTCTTAGCCATCGGTTTGGCTTTGTGGATGGTTTCTTAGCGTTGCACTGCGGGAGGTATCATCTACCGCCGGCACCCGTGCACCCATGGGGTGTAACCCTGCCTCAACCTGCGCTTGCCGTGCACGCCCGGCCACCGTCTAGTGCTCCCCGGAATATGGACGTGCCACACTTGCACCCGCCGAATGTGGGCTGGCTTCATCAAGTCGGTGCCCGCCTGTTCAGGTGGTGGCCGGCCAAGATGATTGGCACCGCGCTCGGCATGGCTGCCTTCTTCGTCGCCTATTTCTGGGTGCTCCGGCACCCGCTTCACTCTCCCACGATCATACCGCTTACTGCGGTCGATCGGCTGGTCGACTTTCGGCCCGGAGCCCTACCCCTCTATTTCTCGTTGTGGGTCTATGTGCCACTTGCGCCGGCGCTGCTGAGTGGCCGCCGCGAGTTCATGGCTTACGGGCTGGCCGTCGTCGGGCTCAGTCTGATCGGTCTGGGAATATTTCTCGTTTGGCCCACCGCCGTGCCTCCGTCCGGAATAGACTGGTCGCAGCATCCCGCCATTGCCTTTCTGAAGTCGGTCGATGCCTCGGGCAACGCCTGCCCCTCCCTGCATGTGGCTTTTGCCGTGTTCACCGCCTTTTGGCTCGAACGCCAGTGGCGGCAAATGGGTGCCGGGCGCCTCGTTCGCGCGCTCAGCGGGCTGTGGTGCCTGGCCATTCTGTATTCCACGGTCGCCACCCGCCAGCATGTGTTCCTCGACGTCCTTGCCGGGGCCGCGCTCGGTGCGGTTATCGCCGTAGCGGACCTGCGATGGTTGCGCGTTTTCCCAGGACCGAGGCGAGTCTAGCCCGGAGTTCTAGGCAACCAGTTGGTCCGGTCCGGGCACGGCGCACTGATAGCCCTGATCATGCAACCGTTCGAGCACGCGCCGGATGGCCTCGACCCGGATCGGGCCCGGCACCCGGGGGCCCTCGTGGAGCAACAAGATCGCACCCGGAGCGAGCCCGCGCGTGGCCCTCCCCGCCACCGCCTCCGCATCTCCGCGCCGCCGTTCCAGTCCGCGTGCGCTCCAACCGACGCAGGTGAGTCCGCGGGCGCGAAGTGCCGCCGCCAGCCAGAGATTCTTGATCCCGGCGGGAGGACGAAACCGCGTCGGGTGCACTCCAGCCGCGCGCAATGCTTCCAGCCCCGCGTCAAGTTCCCGCCCCACCCGTGCCGGCGGGGCACACCAAAAAAACGCGAGGGGATGCGTGTGCGTGTGGTGCGCCACTTCGTGCCCGGCGGCCGCGACCGCCCGGATAATCCCGGGATGGAGGGCGACGTTTTGTCCAATTACAAAAAAGGTCGCGTGCGCTCCGTGCTCCGCGAGCAGTTCGAGAATGCGCGGCGTGTCCTCCGGGTCGGGGCCATCGTCAATGGTGAGCCACACCTCCCGCCGCGAGGTTGCGAAGCGCCGGTGCATGCGCACCAAACCCTGCGCCTGGGGTACGAACAGGTGATACGCCAGCAATGCATCGGGTCCAAACCAGAACGCGAGGGCAGCGGCGGGTGCCGACCAAACCACGAGAATGGCCGCCAGTTTACCCGCCAGATTGATGATGATCAGAAGCCACACACATCGACTATGCGTCATTTTACCGTTCTGCTCAAGAGCGCGCTGCCCCGGAGGTTTCACGCCTCATTCCGCCCCGGAGCCACAGTATGCTTAATGCGCTTGGCTCAATATTTCCAGGAATAGCCGAGTGTGAAACCTAGTGCGTCGATCCCCGGATTAGGTTTCGTTTGTCCCCCGTTCGACATGTGCTGGTACATGATTCCCACGCTCCACCGGAGGTTCCTGGCGGTGACATGTTCGATCCCGCCCCGGATGAACCAGTTCAGCGTGAAGTCCTGCCCCTGGCCACCTTTGACCTCGCGTGAATCGATCCACCCGAAGCCTCCGCCAGATCCGGTAAACAGGGACCAGGTACCGGTCTTGTCCCACCATTCGAGGGACGGCGAACCCGAGATTCCCACGTAATGAGATTCAGGTCCGCTCTGGATCCAAGTGCCGATCAAGGCGAGCCGGTGGCGGATCACAATCCGGGAACCGTCCGAAAAAGCAAATCCCCAAAACTCGGCTGATCGCCATGAGAACTGCGTTGGCACCAGCCGGTAGGCGATGGGTGTGCCGCTGCCTATTTCCCACAGCATTCCCGACTCAACGGTCAGGGCGCCTGATTCCCAGGGGCGTCCCGGGGTTGGCTCACTCGCGAAAGCAACGACACTCAGAACGGCTGCCGGCAGGGCGATCTTGATGAAGTGGTGCATCAAAGGGACCGAACGGAGGCGGTAGGGCGGTGATCTTACTTTGATGTGCGCGTTTTCCGTATAGCCTGTTGGCGTGCTCATGGGATCCGGCTCTCCATCAACGTACCGCTTCTGGACGAAAAAGCACATTTTACTTGCCGCGAGTCTGGTTGGCTTGATCGCAGTGCTCGTCATCGTGGTCTTGACGACGGGACTCAGGGAGGCGGCTAACGCCGTGGTCCTGGGTTTGCGGGAAGCGGGTCCGGCGGTCTTCTTTGTGGCAATGACCGTGCTGCCGGCCGTGGGTTTCCCATTGATGGCTTTTACCCTCGCCGCCGGGCCGGTGTTCGGGCCGGCGTTGGGGGCCGGTTGGGTGATCGTTTGGTCGTTGGCGGCGGTGGTCGGCAACCTCTTGCTTACTTACTGGCTGGCAAACCGGGCCCTTCGCCCGCTCGTGAGCCGGCTGCTGACCTACTTTGAATTCGCTTTGCCGGATGTCACCGCGGCCGGCGCGTGGCAGATCGCCTTGATCGTGCGCCTGACTCCAGGTCCGCCGTTCTGGGCGCAAAGCTATTTGCTGGGGCTGATTCGCGTGCCCCTCGTACCTTATCTGATCGTCTCCACCTCGGTCATGGCCGGTTACATCGTCGCGCTCGTGTGCGGCGGCGTGGCACTCGCCAACGGCAACGGCCGGCGAGCTTTTGTCGCCGCTGGCATTCTGGTGGTCGCAGTCGCGGCGCTGCAATTGTGGCGCAAGCGGACGGCCCGGAAGAGGGCCGCAGCCGACCGCCGGGATTGAATTGCCCCCACTGGATCCGTGGTGCATGGGTAGTGTTGATTGCATCGCATAATGGCCGACCTCACCCTTGGCCCCGACCAGGCGCTCATTGCTAGGCAAACCCACTCATGTCCACTAGTGCGACAAGATTACCGACCTT
Organism: Opitutia bacterium; assembly: GCA_003153035.1. Taxonomy (GTDB): domain Bacteria; phylum Verrucomicrobiota; class Verrucomicrobiia; order Opitutales; family Opitutaceae; genus Fen-1467. The sequence goes on along the minus strand of PMBT01000042.1, from coordinate 16,204 downwards.
GAGCATCGTCCTGGGTGCGGACCAGTGCGGCGTGTTTGATGCCGGACTCCCCGTCCTGGCCGGCGAAGCGGTGGAAAACCTGTTTGGCGCCGGCCAATCCGCAGGGCGCCTGGGTGCTTTCGCTCTTTTTCAATCGGCAGGCTGGCTGCTCGGCGCCGGCACGGTGCCTCTGGCGGCGGGGTTGGAGAAGGAGACGCACCGTCTTTATGGGGACATTTTCCAGGCGACCCATGGACGGCACCTCGCCCGCATCTGGAACTACGTCCCGGCGATCAACGAATCGAGTCCCGGCGCCTTGGAGAACTACCACGCCTTTTGCCAGGGCCGCTCCCTGGCTTTCGAACAGCAATACGGCAGCGGGTTCAAGACCTTGTTGCCTGCCGCCTCCGCGGTCGGAACCAGGTCAGCCGCACTGATGATTGCTTTCGCCGCATGTCCGGTCCAGCCACGCCACGTGGAGAATCCGCTGCAGGTTTCCGCCTACGATTATCCTGGCGCCTATGGACCGCGTCCGCCCAGTTTCGCCCGGGCGACGGTGGTGCCCGGACCGGAACGCGCCACGGTTTTCGTCTCCGGCACCGCGGCCATCCGTGGGCATGCGACAGTCGCCCCGAACAGCGCGCGCCAGCAGCTGGAGTGCACGCTCGAGAACCTGCGCGGAATTTCCAGCGCTTGCGGACTCGGCCCCAATCTCGATCTCGACGGCAGCTCCACGCGCCACTTCAAGGTCTATCTCCGCCGCGCGGCTGACCAGCCCGTGGTCGCCGCCGTGTTGGAGCAAACGCTCCTGACGGACAAGGACCGCGTCTCCTACCTGCAGGCCGACATGTGTCGCGCCCCCCTTCTCGTCGAGATCGAAGCCTCCCTATTCGGGGTGACGGCATTCCGGGCCTGAGAACGTTAACGCCTGCAGCGCGCGGGTGTCGGTTTTTCCCCGCGCGGTCACCGGGAAGGCTGCGACCACCATTAGCTTTTTCGGGATCTTCCACGCCGCGGTATCGGCGAGCAGGGCTGCGCGCAGTTCCGCGGCGCTTCGCTCAGTCGCCACGACGGCTCCGAGCACCGGATCGATTCCCGCGCTAGCGCCAGCCCAAGCCTCCCGGACGCCCGGGAGCCGGCGCAGCCGGTCGGACACCTCGGCGAGATTCACCCGTCGTCCGGCAATCTTCACCGTCGTGCCGCGCCGGCCCAGCAGGGCGACACCGCCGCGCGCGCTAACGGTCACACGGTCCGGCATGACCCATGCCCCCAGTTTCCCGATTCGCCGGCGGTTGCCATGCGTCAGCACCGCGGCACTGCTTACTTGAAGCCGGCCTCCGCCAAGCATGGTCAGGCTTACCCCGCGCATCGCCCGCCCGACCTTCCCCGTTAGCGCGGCGTCGCCGGTCCGGTCATAGGCAATGCCACCAGTTTCGCTTGAACCATAAAAACTGCGCAGCTGCCGGCCGAACCGCGCGGCAAAAGCGCGCGCCACCTCCAGCGGCAGGGGCGCACCGGCGGAAATTCCCAATCGCAAACCGGGCAGTTTCAGATCCGAAGCCGCCAACGCCCGCCACATCGCGGGCACCCCCGGAAATACCGTCGGCCGCCACCGCGCAAAGTCCGCGGCGATGGCATGCGGCAGTGGCGCGCTCCCGCAAACCAGTGGCACGCCCTGCGCGAGCAGTGGCACGGTCAGGTTGCCGAGACCGTAGGAATGCCCCAANNAGTTGCCCGGCGGTGAACACGAGCGCCTGCGGCTGCCCCGTCGTGCCTGAGGTCAGCTTAATCAGGCAGACCGCCGGGTCGCGGTAACGTTTTGCCCCCGCCAGCGCCACGAGCTTCGCTCCGTCCCACCAGTAGCTCGCGCGGAGCGACGCCGCGAGCCGCTGTTGCGCCGGCAGTGGCTCGGTCGCATCGAGCGGTACAATAACCGCTCCCGCCTTCAGTAGCCCGAGAAATTTCTCCAGCCAGCCGACGCCGTTCGCGGCAGCGAAGACTACGGCGCGCCCTCTTAGCTGCGCTGGTTCCGGTGCGTGAGCCGCGAGCCAGCCCGACGCGCGCGCCTCAAGCTCGCGAAAAGTCACCGCCAAACCGTCCACCGCCTGCACGACCGCTCGGTCGCCATTGCGCCGGGCCACCGTTCTTTCCCAAGCTTGCAGCAACGCGTGGCTCATAGCTTTCTTCCCAGTGCGGCCAGGTGCTCAAATTCGATCACCAGCAACGCCGCGATCACCATCAATGCCACGGTCGAGCCGAGGGCGCTCACCACGGGAATGCCGCTCATCGCCAGCACGCCGAACGACGCGGCGGTCGTCAACGCCGACAGTCGCACTGACACCGGCGGCGGCTCGCGCCGGTAGGCCGAGGTGGCGGAGAAAATCGAGTAGTTGTGCGTCAGGCACACGCCGAGAAAAGCGCCGAGCAGGTGAAACAGGTTGAGCGGATGCCCGAGCCACCCGAACCATCCGAAGAGTCCCAGGCAGGCCCCGCACGGAATGGCGAAAATCCGCGCACCGTCGCGCCAGCCGTAGGACAGCAACACCCCGACCCCGACGATCCCGAGGCCTGTCAGACTCAGCCACAACGCAGACTGCCGGTAACGGGCAAAAACCCGGTTGAGTGACTGGAGCTGGCTCGTGCTCACCGTGTGCGTGTCGGCGGGAGGCGCAGCGGCCGGCGCCGCCTCGGCGAGGGTGACGAACCAGCTCAGCGGATGGCCCGTGTGCAGCAGCAGGCCGATCGGGCCGGTGAGTTTCGCCTGCAGCGCCCGAAGCGCTGCTTCAAGATCGCTCTCCTTTGCTCCGGCGCCATGCCGGGCGTAGGCCTCGAAGAACGGCGCAAACGCGGCGTCATCGAAGCCCGCCGCGGCCAAGGCGGCGCGCAACCGGGCCGCAAATTCCGGATGCTCCCGCCCGAATTGCACCGCCTGGGCGTGCACCGCCACGGTCGGCACAACGGCACCCAGCCCGATCGTCCGGGTGCGGCCGCCGCCGGCGCTCTGTAGCCACGTCTCGAGTTTCTCCAACGATGCGCGCGCGTCCGTCACGCTGCCGCCATAGGTCAGGTAAACCGTCCGGTCGGCCTGCCCGCCGAAGAGCGCGTTGATCCGTGCGTTCTCGCGCGTGAGTTCCGGGGAGGGAATCTCCAGCTCGCGGACATCGTCCCGCCATTTCAGCATCGCCAGTCCCGGCAACGCGATGATCCACGCCGCGATGAGCAGCCGGCGGCTGCCGCGGCGCCACCCCGCCGGCAGCCCCGCTCCACCGCGAAACACGCGGGCCTCGAGGAACGGATTCCTGACGGTGGAGAAGTAGACGACGGCCGCCGCCAGGGCGCAGACCAGGCCGGCGCCCACAAAAACACCCAATTGGCGAAGGAAGGGCAGGTCGGAAAACAGGAGCAGCGAGAAACCGGCCACCGTGGTGAGGCAGCTCGCAAGCAGCGGCTTGGCTAACCGGCGGACCTTTTCCCAGTAGTCCTCCTCCGGCTGCGCTGGCGGCTGCATGAAGAGATAGAATCCATAGTCGATGGCCACGCCAGTTAGCAACGAGCCGACCGCGAATACCATGATGTGCAGCCGGTTGAACGCCAGGGTGGCGCACGTCCAGGCGCCAAGCATCGATAGCAGCACGACTGGGATCAGGTGCAGGCCGCGATGCACGCTGCGAATGAACGTGAAGGCCACCGCCAGCACCGCCGCGAGCGAGAGCGCATTGAGCCAGGCGACCTCGCGTTCGATGCGCGCCCGGCTGGCGGCGGCAAAACGGTTCACCCCGGTGTAGGCGACGGCGAACTCGGGCAATTCGGCGCGCACGCAGGCTACCGCACGCTCAATGGCGGCAAACGCCGGGCCCTGCCCCGCTTCGCTCAGCGGCGAGGCTGTCAACCGGCCCCACACCAGGGTGGCGGCCGTGGCGCTTGAGGCCGCGGGTTGCACCAGCGCCAGTCCTTCCTTCAACCGGTCAACCGCGCCGGGCATGAGCAGCAGCGGGTCGGCCGGAATAATCTCCTGGAAAATCGGGGCTTCGGGCGCGGACAGGAACCGACTGAGCGCTGCGGTCGTGTCCTGCGCCAGCCAGTAGGAAAACCCGGCGGGCGCGCCGCCGGTGGCGGCATAAGCGGCAGTGCGTTCGCGCAGCCAGAGCGGGAAAAGCAAAGTGAACCGCTGCTCAAACAGTTCGCGCCCCAGTGCGTCGCGCGCCGCGGTGTCACCCATGACCACCACCTGCTCAAACGCCGGCTCGCGCCCCAGCGCGGCGGCAAAACGCGTCGCCGCCACGGCTGGCGCCGGCCGGCTGTTCGCGCCGGTCAATTCGAAGAGCATGCTTCGCGCTTCCGCCTGGCTGGCCAGCGAGCGGACCAGGGTCAGCTCCGGCGCCTGCTCGTCGGTGGGAATGAGATCGAGAACGTCGCTGGAGATCTTCCGGCCATAGTCGAGCCGCGCCAGCCAAGTCCCGCCCAGCAGCGCCGCCAAGGCGAGCCCGCTCCAGCCCAGAAGTTGACGGCGGCGGAAAGTCATCAGGGTCAGCGAAAAAAGCGTTTCAGCTCGTCCACGGTGAACGCCGTCGCCGGCGCGTTCGGTGGACCAATGATAATCTCGATAAACTGCTTCGCCGAGCGGCGAAGCTCAATGCGGCGAACGGCGGCAGCCTCGCCGGAGACCGTGATCCGCCCGATCGTGCGGCGCTGAGCCTCCGTGCGCGGCACCAGTGCGAGCGTCCACGCCTCTCCGTCGCGCTGGCCATAGAGTTCGAAGTCCTTTTGAAGAGCCTCAAAGTCGAACCGCAGGATGTGCAGCAAGGCCGCATTGGCCGCGGCCGCGTGCGGGTCAGCCGGCGGCGCTTGTTCTTCCGCCGCCGCGCGCATCAGGACGCCTTGGGCGTCCAGGATGACCGTTCGCACCTCCGGCGCGGTGTAATGCAAGCTCAAGCCGTGCGTCGCCGAAACCCGCACCTCTCCTTTCAGTTCGACCGGCTCCTTCTTGAACGAAAAGTGACGTCGTTCGGTGAAGTCAGCCACGATATCAGGATGGTGGGCAAAGGCGTCGATCAGGTCGCCCCACGCCGGCGCCGCGGGGGGCAGACGATGCTCCGGATTGACGAGCGGATCCGTCTCGGCGGCGCGCCCAATCACGCCGACGACGAACAACAGCGCCAAAGCGACACCAGCGGCCCTTGTGCGACGCCGGTGACCGAGCACGGCGGGCCAGCGCCACAACAGCAGTTCGGTGATGAGCCGCGTGTGCATCCACACCAGCCTGGCGTTATCCCGCAGATAGGAGAAATGAGACACGCCGCCCTCCGCGCGCGAGAAGTAGCGGACTGGCGCGGCGAGGTTGCACAGCGGCACACCCGCCCAACCGAGCCGCACGGCCGCTTCTGTGTCAAAGTCGTACCGGCGGCCGCCGTGACGCGACCCAAGCACGGCCAGCAGCCGGGCGAGCGGATAAACGCGAAAGCCAAACAAGGGGTCGGCGATCCGCGAGCCGAGCAGCTCGAAGTGCACGAGCCCTATGCTGAGCTTCCGGCCGTGCCGTCGTTCGGCCGGCATGTTCGCGGGAAAGATCGGTCGGCCCAACACCAGGGCGTCCGGCTGACCCATCGAAGCATCCATGAATTCCGCGATACTGCCGGCCGGGTGCTGCCCGTCCGCGTCCATCACCAGCGCGTGGGTGAAGCCACGCGCTTGCGCAGCCTCGGCGCCGGCCAGCACGGCCGCGCCCTTGCCCGAGTTATGCGGCAGCACCAGCACGGTGAGCCCCGGTTCGACCTTGGCCAGTTCCAGCATAGGCCGCTCGCTGCCGTCGGTGCTGCCGTCGACGACCACGAGAACCGGCTGCCAGGTGCGTAGAACCTCCGTCACGACCGCGCACAGACGGGGACCGGTGTTGTAGGTCGGCAGCAGCACAAGATGCGAGGCGGAAGCGGTCATGATGTGGAGACAGAATGAACCGTCAGATTGACTGGGGCTGCGCACGCCGCGTCCTCCGAGGGTCGCGCACGAAACCACGCTTCGATCGCGGCGGTCAGCTCGGTCGTGCGGGCCGCCGTGTCGGTCCGGACCAACGGGCCGGCCGTCACCTCGACATGGGCTGGGAAACTCGGCAGGCGCCACCAGGCCCGGCCCTTGGTGAGAACGTCGGAATCCGTGACGATCCGCACGAGCTGGATCGGGGCGCGGGCCCGTCGCGCGATGAGGACGAACCCAGCCTTGAAAGGGAGCAGCGCCTCGCCCGGCGGCGTGCGTGTGCCCTCGGGAAAGACGATCAGCGTGCAGCCGGCGGCGACCTTGACGGCGGCGGCGCGGACGAGTTCATGTCCCCCATCGCTGCCGAGGTAACCGGCGCGACGCGCGGCGGCGCCCAGCACAGGATTGCGGCGAATGGCGGGCTTGAAGATGCACACCGCCTCGGGCACCCGCGCCAGCAGGCAGGTGATGTCGATCANNAATCCGCGATAGCGCACGTGGACCAGCCGGGCAAACGTACACCACCAGTGGAAGAACGCGAAGTGTCGGTGGATCAGCCGCTGAAAAAAGCGCTCCGTCCGATCCGTCGCCGGCAGCCAGCCAGCCAGCAGGCTGAGAAGACTCAACTCCAGCCCGCCAGCGCCAAAAAGGAGCAGCGTGAAGTAGTAGGCCGGCAGATGGTAGACAGAGCGGAGGGACATGCGGTGAAACGTGGCGCGCGGTCTAGTGGACGGGGGGCGGCACTTCCGGGTTCAACGGCAGGAAGTTAAACCAGAGGAAGGGATGTTGCCGCACCAAAGTTTCCAGCTGCGCCAACGCGGCCTGGAAATGCCCCCGCGCTGCCTGGGTGTTGGCTTCGCGGTCCGCCGCCGGATCGGGCGTGAACACCGGCGACGCGAAGACGCGCAGTTCATCCTCCCCGCCAACCGGCACCGCCGTGCAGAACACCACCGGCCGGTCGAACAGGATCGCCAGGTGATAGATGGTGAACGGGAATTGCCGTCGCGCACCGAGGAATCGGAAAGGCTCGCTCTTCGCACTGAACTCCAACCGGTCGCACTTGAGCGCCAGTGATTCGCCGGCTTCAAGGGCGGCCTTCAGATCAAAGAGCAGGCTGGCGGGGTCGTTGATCCAGAGAAAGGAGACCCGACCGGAAAACCGCCGTCCGAGGAGGCCCGTGTCGCGGGAATTGCGGACGCGGAGCCGGATGATGGAAACGTGCCGCCCGCGTTCCCCCAGCAGGTAGCCGAGCAGGTCGGAGCCGCCAAAGTGAAACGTGCCGAAGAGGGCCGGCCGGCCGGAGCTTACCAGCGCCTCGAACGCGGCGGCGTTCTCAGGCTCCAGCGTGCAATGCAGCGGTGCGCCGCGGCCGGCACGGAGGCTGAGCATCAAGACATTCGTGAAGGCGAAAAAATGCCGCCACACGTCGCCCAGCCCGGGAGCCCGGCCGAGGACGACCGTGAGGTAGGCGCGGGAATGCGCCCGCTGCGCCGGCATGAGCGCCAGCCCGACCCAGGTGCCCGCCATCAGCATCGGGCGAAAGAACCACTGCGGCCACCACCGTTCCGCCCATGACAGGAAACCGAAGCCCCAGCTCGGACCGGGATTGCGCGGAAGTGTCGAGGATGGGTTCATAACCACTCGAGCGCCCAGACTCCGCCGGCGCCTTGCCAGGTTAACGGGCGGCGACCGGCCATCGCCTGGGCGAAATGCTCCAGGGTCGGGCAGGCAGTGTCGGTCGGCGCGCCCGGGGTGAAGACGATGCGACCTAACGCGCCTGCCGATTCGTGCGTCAGGATCGCGGCAAAAGCGAACGATCGGGATGAGGCCATCTTGTGTTCCAGCATCCACGTACCGCGTTCCTCGCCGCCGACGAGCGCCACGCGCAAGGCCGGTTCGATCAGCGCGGTTAACAAGGCCTGCTCCACCAGCCGAGTTCTTCCCGCGAGAGGCCAGAGCCGGGCAATGGGCTGCTGACGGCCGATCAACACCTGCTGCACGCTGCCGGGATGAATCGACGTCTGGAACAGCAACGGGCTGGCCGCCGGGAAACTCCCCAGAAAATCCTCCAATGCCCGGGTCTCGGCGAAGGTGGACGCGAAGACCACCGCGTCCTCCGGCCCGAGCGACGCGCCATCGAGGGTCGCGCCGATCAGCAGGCCAAGGTGGGTCATCCGCCGCAGCGCCATACGGGGAAACTTGTCGGCCAGCCGCACGCGGGCGCCGGCCGCGCTTTCCTCCGGGGCGGGCAGTTCGACTCGCAGCTGATGGAGATAGCGCTCAGTCATGAGTGAGCAGCATCGCGGCATGGGCCCCGCCGAAGGCGTTACTGGTGAGAATGGCGCCGTCGAAGTCAGCGCTGGCGAATGGCGCCAAGGCGACGGCGTCAATGAAACTCGGGGCGGCGCCGCCGACCGTACCGGGAATCCGCCCGCCGCGCAGTGCCGCCAGGGCCACGGCGAGTTCGACCAGACCGCAGCTGCCGAGGGTGTGGCCGAGGCTCCCTTTCCAGCCGGTGAGCGGCGCATCGGGAAACTGCCGCGCCACCACCTCCGCCTCCAGCCGGCCGGCCTCCAGCGTGCCGGTGCCGTGGCCTTTGACCCAGACCCGCCGGCCACTGGCGGCGGCGGCGATCGAGGCGGCGCAGGTGGCAAAGCCGGCGCTGTCCGGCTGATTGCCGGTGAAATGAAACATCTCATTGTAGAGGGCGTGAGCGGCCAATCGGAAAGGCCTGGTTTCGCGCACCAGCACCGCAAAGGCGGCGCCATCGCCGAGGCCGATGGAGCCCGTTTCGCGCCGGGCATAGGGCGCAGGCAGGGCGCCGTTCAGAATCTTCAAGCTGTGAAACCCTCCGGCCACAAACGGACTGACAAAATCGAAGGAAAACACCAGCGCGCGGTCGGCCAGGCCGGCATGCAACAAACGGGCGGCGTGCGCCAGCCCGAGGTGCGCGGTGACACAGGCGTGCGAGAAAACATGGACGTGCTCACCCCAGCCGAATTCGTTGCGCAGCAGATCGACGCTCGCAAACGGGGTCCCGTGGGCGAGGTGGCGAACATCACGGTCGCGGGTGAAGGCATAGAGGCTGCCGACCCCGAAGTTGCTGCTGGTGACGACAACCGGAGTGCGTGCCGCGCCCCACGCCGCGGGCGGAATCCCGGCCGCCAGCCGGCGCAGGCTGCGGAGCCAGCGCGGCGGCAGGCTCTCGTCCATGGGCCCGGTTAGCGCGAGCGGCACCAGGTCGCCGCCATCGCGGCCGAGCACCGGCGTCAGCTCGAGCGCGCGCCGGCCCGCGAGCAATGCAGCCGCAGTGGCCACGGCATCGCCGAACGGTGTGAGGCAGTCACAGACTTCAATCCCGGCAGGAAACTGGTCAGCCGGGGTATTCACGAGGTAAACGGTCAGCTGGAATCACGGGAATTGCCGAGGTCGGGGTTTACGCTCCGGGTGCGCATGGCGTGCATCCGACAGGTTTTAATCGGCATGAACCCGTCAGCCGCCAGCCGGGTGCGTGCGGAGGTAGGCCGCGAGGGTGTTGACGCTGCCGAGAGCCAGGCGCGATTCCTCGCTGCTTCCGATCTTGACGCCAAACTCCTTCTCGATCGCCAGCACGAGCTCCAGTGCGTCGATCGAGTCGAGGCCGAAGCGGGGAGTCCCAATCAACGGTTCGTCGTCGGGAATGTCCTCCGGCCGGACGCCCTCGAGCTTGAGGGTGGCAATAATCAACACCTTGAGGCGGTCAGCGAAGATATCAGGCATAAGGGGTCAGGCGGGGCGGCGGAGGAGATGGCAGACGTTGCTGCCACCGAAACCGCTGCTGTTGTTGAGCACGAAATGAGGGGCCTCGCAAAGCGAAACACGGGGAAAATCCAGCCCGGCGCAGACGGGATCGGGTTCCTCCAGGTGGGCGGCGCCGGGGATGAAACCCTCGGCAATGGCCAGCGCGCAGAAAGCCGCCTCCATTGCCCCCGCGAGCGACAGGGCGTGGCCGGTGAGCGCCTTGGTGCTGCTGACCCTGGGCTTCGCCCCGTTGCTCGTGAACACTGCCTGCAAGGCGAGCGCTTCCGAGCGGTCACCAGCGGGCGTGGAGGTGGCATGAGCATTGACGTAGGAGACCTCGTGGGCATCGACCCGGGCGTCGGCGAGGGTGCGGCGCATGGCCTCGCGAAGGCCGGCGCCCTCGGGATGGGAGGTGGCCACGCTGTAACCGTCGCCCGCCTGGCCCCAGCCGACCAGTTCAGCGTAGACGCGCGCCCCGCGCCGGCAGGCCAGCGCCGCGTCCTCGACAACGAGCGCGACCGCTCCGCCAGTGCCGACAAAGCCGTCGCGACGTCGGTCGAAGGGGCGCGAGGCTGTGGCAGGGTCCGGATTATTCGAGAGCGCGCGCAGGGTCGAAAACGAGACGATGCTCTCGGCGGTCATGTCCTCCGCGCCAACCACGAGCATCCGCTGCTGCCGACCGAGGCGGATTTCATCCATGGCATAGCCCAGCGCATGGCTCGATGAGGCGCAGGCGGAGACAAAACCGCAAACCGCGCCGGAGATCTTGTAGTGTGCCGCGAGGTTGAAGTTCAAGGTGCCGGCAATGGAGGAGATGATGCCCATCGGATTACCCCGCTCGCCGCGGGTGGCGTACATCTGGTTGAGGAAATGGCCCAGAAGGAACGGCGAGCCGGCCGAGGCGCAAAAAAGTCCGGTCTGCCCGCCGGCGAGTGCGGCGGGATCGAGTCCCGCATCCGCGAGCGCCTGCTGCAGCGCGCAGAGTGCATAGACGCCGTGCGGCGCGAGGCCGCGGAGGAGCTCGCGATCGACGGCAAAATGGTCCGGCCAGACCCAGTCGCGCCAGTTCGGGGTCGGAAACGCAAACCCTTTGACCGTGCCGGCGACTTTCACCGGCAGATCGGGGTTGCCGAAGAACTCGACCGATTCGAAGCCATGCCGCAATTCGCGCAGGCTGCGCAGCACGGTGGGGCGGTCGTTACCGATGCTGGTGATAAAGCCCAGGCCGGTGATGACGGGCAGTGGGGGCATGCAGGGCTGGGCCGCGTTCAGCGCGGTGCATGGACGGCCACCTTCCGGCGGATGAAGCCACGTAGGTCGTCGAGCGTGCGCACATGGACCATTTCCTCGTTCGTAATGGTGATGCCGAACAGATCCTCTGCGAAAAAGATCACCTCGGTGATCGCCAGGGAGTCGAAGCCCAAATCATCAATCAGCCGGGTGCTGCCGGGCCGTTCGGCCAGCGGAACGGTAGGGCGGCGGGGCATGAAATCCGCCAGAATCGCGCAAATCACCATATCGAGCCCGGCCGGGTCGCCCAAGGTTTGGAACCGCTGAAAGGCGGCGCGGGCCTCGGCGGGCAGGTGTTTGATCCGGTCCGCCTGGCTGGTGGCGAGATAGGTCTTGGCAGAGTTGGAGGGCACGGGGGACTCCATGATTGGCGTGGAAGGCGGTGTGAAGAATACGCTAGGGTAAAATCGACCCAGTTGCCAGCTTGGCTTTTTCCGCCGTATATTCGCTGAACAAGCCGAGGACCGCGGTGCGTTGCACTTTGGCGAAACCAACCGAGCCCAAGGCCTCGAGCACGGAGGCCGGCGGCATGCAAGTGTCCATCGTTTCCCAGTAATATCGCATCATGTCGCGCGCGTCGCGACTGCGGGTGAAGAGCTGCGTGAGAAATGGGTAGATCCGCCCAAAATAGAGCCGGAAACAGAACTCAGGGATGCGGCCGGCGGGCTTGGTGACTTCAAGGATCAGCAGCTTGCCGCCGGGCTTCAGAACGCGATGAAACTCCCGAAATGTCTCCTCCAGGCTGGTCACATGGCGCAATGCGTAGCCCATGGTGAGAAAGTCGAAGGAATTGTCCGCCAGGGGCATTTGTTCTGCCCGACCCAGCACGAAGCGCGCGGCCAGCTTGGACCGGGCGACCGCCAGCATGCCTGCGCTGGGATCGAGGCACGTGATGTTGTCCGCCGTGCCAAGGATTTTTGCCGCCTCCACCGCCACCAGTCCGGTGCCGGCGGCCACATCGAGCAAGTGGTCCGCCGCCCGAAGGCCGTGCTGCTTCAGCGCCCTCCGACGATAGGAGGCGCCGCTGTGAAGGAAGCCCCAGTCCACCACGGAATCGTAATGCTTCGCTCCGTTGTCGAACAGCCGGTTGACGAATTCGGGCTTGGCCTCGGGCGTGGCGTAATGGGCTGCCAGCGTGGGATGGGGAAGCATGTCAATAAAGTAGTTCAATCACCGTCGAGCACCAGCCGAAAGCTGGAGGATTGCGAGCGAAACAGCGACATGTGTACCGACAATCCAAACCACCGCAGTGACCCACGGGTCGATCCGGTGACCGTTTGAATCAATTGAACCGCCGATTTTACCGCCTCGCCTGCCGGCCCCTATGGGGCAAAACCCGCCCCCGCCCCACCGAGCCGCTTATGGACTTGCATGAAGCCGCGGTCTGCATCGCGCCACCGACGGCGTCACGGGCACCTAGCCTCCGCGCAAATGCCTCGCGCGGCGGAGAGCGGGTAACACCCCATACTCTCGTCTGCAGTCACCCATTATCCTTCCAGCGAACTCGGAAGACGGGCCAACGCATTGTTGTTGCTCCTTCGCTCTTTAGCACCATGCACCCGACATCAATTTGCCGACTGGCAACTGTCCTCGCCACCACCTCGATTCTTGCAATCGGCCTTCCTCGGTCTGCCCGCGCCGCAGCGTTTCCGCCGCTCAATAACCCCGCGACCAAGCAAGACCACCCGGGAAAGTTTGTCTGGGCCGATCTGTTCACGACTGATCCCGTGGCCGCCACCAAATTCTACACCGGTCTGTTTGGCTGGACGGCCGGCACGATTTCTCAACACGGCAAAGCCTACACGGTGTTCAGCAATGGCCGCCGGCCGGTGGCCGGACTGGCGCCGCGCCCCCCGTCGAACACCAAACGGCCCTCCCGCTGGATCGGCTACATCGCGGTCACCGACCTTCCTTCCGTCTTGAAGCTCGTGACTAGTGCTGGCGGACAGGTACGCGCTGATGCCCGCGGTTTCCCGCAACGCGGCGCCCAGGCGATCATCGCGGACAATGAGGGCTCGACCGTCGGCCTGCTCCAATCGACCTCGGGCGACCCGGCCGATGACGAACCGAGACCCGGCGACTGGAACTGGTTCGAGCTCTTCGTGAAACAGCCGCCAGTCGTCTCCGCCTTTTACCGGCAGGTCATCGACTACGAAGCGGCGCCCGACCTCCGCACCGAAAGGAAAAACGACTTTCTGCTCTCGAGTGGCGGCCTTGCCCGCGCCGGCGTCGCCCCTCTCCCCGATCGCGCCGACGCCAAACCCGGCTGGCTCGGTGTCGTCCGCGTGACGAGCATCGACGAGGCGGTCGCGCTGACCGTCAAGCTCGGCGGAGAAGTCTTGCTGGCCCCGCGTCCCGCAGCCTTCGAGAGCCGTTTCGCCATCATNNTCATCGCCGATTCCACCGGCGGCACCGTCGGCTTGGTGGAGTATGTGGACAACGCCAATCCCGCCAACCGCCCATGAAACCCCACCGCAAAACTCTCCTCGCCTCCCTCCTCCTGGCGGGGGGCCTGCAATTCGGATTGAGCAGTTGCGCCACGGATGGCTACGTGGGCACCGGGGTCTACTATGGACCGCAGCGCGACCCGTGGTTTCGCGACGATGCGTGGGTGGATGGCCACCGCTGGTATGGCGGACCACCAGTCCAACCCGAAATCGGAGTCTACATTTATCCGCCACTGCAACGGAGGTGATCCCGGCGCTTCCTCAGGCGAGGTCCATCCAGATCAGGACACTGAGCCGCCTTGCGCGCGGCACCAGCGGGGAGGGAACCATGACACGAACACGACAAATTGAACGGTGGGAAAACTCCATGAATACAACCAAACGCTTGGATGGGAAACTTGGATTCGTTCTCTGCACCGTCGCAGTCGCCGCATGGACGGGCTGCACCACCTACCAAGAACAACCGCGAGGTGGCGGCGCGTATGAAGGGTCGTATGCGGAGATCCGCACCGAAAGCGATTTCTATGAACCGTTGAGTCCCTACGGACGATGGGAGGTTGTCGGATCCTACGGTCGCTGCTGGATTCCNNTGGGGCTGGGCCACGTATCACTATGGCCGCTGGGATTCGAGCCCGCAATATGGCTGGTATTGGGTGCCACAGACGCAGTGGGCACCCGCGTGGGTCTCCTGGCGGGAAGGCGGTGGATATGTCGGCTGGGCGCCAATGGGCCCGTCGGGCAGGGGCGTCGTGGCGATCAGCCAGAGAGGCGCCGCGTCGGGCGGGTACGTATTCGTCGAGGAACGCCGCTTTCTGGATCCCGTCCGCCCGGCCGGGTTCATCGCGAACAAATCTGTTTTCGACCGGACCGCGATCAACCAAGGTCCGGGCGCCGCGGTGATCGAAAGGTCCAGTGGACGAAAGGTGCAGGCAATCCCGGCTCGCGACCTGCGCGGAAAAGAGGAAGCGAAAGTTGCCGCTAAACACCCGGCACTGACCTCAGCCCGTGAGAAATCGGTCCAGCCGCCGCTTCCCCGCCAGACCGGGACAGCGCTGCCCGCACGCGAGCCACGGCAGCCGGAGAGACCAGCCGTCACGCCGCCGCCGCTAGCAACGAAGAACGAAATCCACCCACCCGACGCGCAAAGCCGGATTGTGAAACCCACCGAAGCGGCGCGCGCGCAGCAGGGACCAGCGAGCGAAAGGGCCGGCGAGCAACGCAAGCCCGTTCCCGCCGCCGTGGAGGCCAGGCGCGAAACACAGCAGGAGGCCAAACATGAGATCAAGCCGGAGGCTACACCGGCAGCCAAACCTGGGGTCGGATCAGAGGTCAAACCCGCGGCCAAGCCGGTCTCGAAACCGGAGGGCCAGCAACAGGCCAAACATGAGCCCCAGCCGGAGGCGAAGGCTGAACCCAAGTCCGTGCCCGCGCAACCCGCAGCGGTCAAAGAACAATCCGAGCAGAAGCCGGGCAGGGACGCCGAAAAGAAGGATCAATAGTCGTACGAACTTTGCCGCAAACACCATGAACAACTTTTCCCGTACTTGGAAGCTGCTCTCCCTCATCCTGCTATGCGCCACCCTGAGGATCCAGGCGCAAGAACTGACCCTCCTCGGGGGCCTTCTGCCGAAAACAAACTCCCAAGGATCGAGCTACACGTGGCAGGTCGACTACCGCCAGGATTTCTTCCGCAACTTCGCCGCGTCGATTGCCTATATCAATGAAGGCCACGTGCCGGGACACCACCGGGACGGCACCGCGTGGGAGGCCTGGGGTCGCCTGCCTTTTCTCCAAGATCGATTCTCCATCTCGCTTGGCCTCGGGATCTATTATTTCTACGACACGCAGTTACTGCCGGGCGGCGATACGGCGGATATCCATGGCACCGCGCCGATTTACAGTCTGTCCGGCACAGGCTACCTTTCGGACCGGTGGTTCTATCGGATCCTGTTCAACCGCATCAGCCCCGCCCACGAAAACAAAGTAAACACCCTGACCGTGGGCATGGGCTTTTGGTTTGGTCAGGACGAAAAACCAACGCCTGGCAAGCTCGGCGACGCGCCGAACGAGAAAGCCTTCGTAACCGAGAACGAGCTCACGGCCTTCGTCGGGCAGAGCGTCGTGAACACGTTTCTCAGCCCAAAGGCGCGGGCTTACGCCGGGGAGTATCGCCGCGGCGTCTTTCCCCACGTCGATTGGACCGCCTCGGTCATTTATGAGGGCGACCCGGAGATCGTCCGGCGCAGCGGAATCGCCACCCAGTTGTGGTTCGTCAATACATTCTTCAGCGACCGCTTCACGATGGGCGGTGGCCTCGGCCCCTATGTTTTCCTCGACCGCAAACACCCGGCCAGCGCGGGCAAGAAGAACCCTGCGGCGCTCGCTCCGCTGGCTTCGCTCACCTTTTCCGTCCGGCTGGACGACCACTGGAGCGTCCGCGCGGTCTTTGACCGGGTGACCAGCAACTACAACCGCGACTCAGACATCTTCCTGCTAGGGCTCGGCTACCGCTGGTCGCGGTGACCTGGCCGATCACGGTTCGGTTGGCCGACCGGATGGGTTCCGTTGAAGAGACCGCTGGCCGGAATCGCGATTGGAAAGCAATCACCACATGCCGGTTCTTCCGTCAAGTTGGCAAACCTGGGTGGCCAGGAAAACGCATCCGCGCGCGCGCGCGAGCGAGCCGCCGTTGCGGGCCGAACTGTTCGGCGTTGAACAACTCGCGCGCCATGCCCGGG
>PMBT01000026.1 GCA_003153035.1 Opitutia bacterium | reverse complement strand
GTGGTACTGCTACGAGTTTACCGCCACCGGGCACCTGGAGGCGGGCGACGTGACTTTCCGCGGCGAGGTGGCCCTGGTGAAAAGGGGAAACCTCTGGTTCTTCCGCCGCGAGAAGTGAGCGGCGGGGGAGCCGCCCATGCCCGCGCGGGGCACCGCGCGATGACGATCATCGCCCAACCCCGCCCGAATAGCGGATCATGACAGTGGCCGGCAGCTTCTCGATGCGGATTTCGGTCGGTTTCTCCGGAAGCCAGCGTCCGTCCCCCGAGACCGATTCGATCTTCTTGGCCAGGGGAGACTTCAGGACAATCTTGCCGGCAGGGATCGAGATGTCGCCATGGAGACTCACCACCACATTCCGTCCCGTCCCGCCGCCAGACGCGGCCTCCGGTTTGATGGTATAGCTGAGGTTGCCATAGTAGGTCGGCAGGTTGCTGACTTCCACTCCCGCCGGGTCGTTGACCCACTCGTCGGCAATCCCCGCACCCACGACCAGCGCATCATCCTGTTCGCGTTCATACACGAACATGGCCCGCACCGACCGGATGAAATCGGAGCCGCACCAGGTATGCGGCATGTCCCCGATCGTCTTCGGTGTCTGCGGATCGCGGTACACGATCTCCGCCCAATGATTCCATCTCGGCGGTCTCCGGTCGTTCATGAAGAAGCTCACGGCCTCTTGGGCCCGCTGCTTCTGATCGAGATAGACGAATGAACCGATGATCCGGTTTTCGTAGGGGGTGTAGTCCGTCCAATCGATGGTGTTGTGCTGGCGCTTCGTGAAGTAGTCGAAATACCGGTCGAAGGTGTGGTGGAGCTCAGGCTCCGGGAGGTTTCCCAGCTCGTTCACCGGCGTGATGCCGATCGTCGTCGAGGCCACGTCAAGATCCCCCAGTTCCACGCAACCGGGAATGTAGTCAATGTGCCGGTTCGCCATCGCCCGGCGCATCGAGGCGTAGAGATCCTTTGTGAAATCGTCACGCTCGGCGGCAAACTCGGCCTGCTTTTCCGTTTCGCCGAGGATGCCGGCCATGGCGGTCGCATCCTTCAACCCGCGGAGAATGAAGAAATCATCCCAGTAGGAGTGCATCGGCTGGGCCGAGTATCCCTCATGGCTGATGGACTCGGGGACCAGCCCGTAGCAGGCCCGCTGCTGCGGGGTTCCCGTCTGGTAGACCGCGGTTTTCCGCTCGGCGCGAAGGCCCTGGATGTAGCGCACCGTCTTCACCACCAGATCCCACTTGGAACGCAGCCAGGTCCGGTCATGCGTGAAACGGAAAACCTGCATGATCAGATAGATCATCTCTCCGTGGCTGTCATTTTCCACGGTCGGATCGGCGCCGCGCGAATCGACCACACAGGGAATCTTGCCGCTCGGGAATTGGAATTGGGAATACCAGTCGGCATACGCCTTCACCTCGTCCTTGATGCCCAGCTCCAGCAGGGCGGTGGAGGTCAGCGAGCCGTCGCGAATCCAGGCCCGGTTGTAATTGCGCGCCCCCGGCTGAATGCGGGGCCCGACTTGGTTGATGAAGATGTACGCCAGATTCGATTTGATCGTGTTGATGATGGGCTGGGCGGAGGCGGGCAGCCGGACGTCAAAGCGGTCGAGCATCGACTCCCACATCTGCCGGGTCGCCGCATGGGCACCGCTGGCGTAATTCGCCGCGCCGGTCCGGTCCATATTCGGCGTGGGGCTCCCGCTCCAGCTGTGGAAGGGCACCGCCAGGTGGTATTCGATAGAGGATGCGCCCGGGAGATCGAAGTCGTACTCCAGCGCGCCGGAGCCAAATCCCTGGGTGTCCTGAACCCGGTTGCCGGTTGGGAGCCGGCCCTGCTGCAAGTATTCGGTGATCTCTCCGTGCTCAAATGGCGTCGCCCCAAAACCCGACGGGGCGTCGATCGGGATAATCTTCCGGTCGTCAACCGTCAGCACGCCGTTTTCAAGTTGCACATGATCGATGCGCGCCCACCCACCGGCGTGCAGCAATCCCTGCCAGGGCGGATTTACTTGAAAGGGACGGACCGCCAGGAACAGTTTTCCGCGGACTGGCCCGCCTGAATTCTCGATCCGGTAGGTCGCGAGCAACCGGCTGTCCGGTCCGGCGGCTCCTGCGGCGAAAGCGGTGATAGTCAGCTTGAGATTCCGGTGTTGCCACTCGACCGACGGAATCGGGAGGTAGTCCTTCTCCAGGGATTGGCGCGGCGTGACATCGCTCCAGGTCACGAGCTGGTCGTCGACGAAAAGAAACGGTTCGATAGTGAAGCGGGTTTGATCGATCTCGATGGCGCCCTCCTCGTTAATCAGCGCCTTGCGGTCATCGCGGGGACTGCCAACAACGGTCCAGAAGCTCTGCTCCGGCCGCAGGTATTTCGGATATAGTCCGCGCCGTTGGTCGCGGGCCACGGCGCTGAAAAAGCCGTTGGCGCTGGCGCCGAACTCGGGGCCTTTGACCACGAGTTGGGCGATCGCGAAACCCCGGCCGTGCGCGCTTTTCTTCATCACGAGCTTGAGAAACCGGCCCTCCTGTTCGGGCAGATAGACGTAATCGCGGCCGCCGTTGCCCTGCGTCACCGACGAGGAGGGCCGCCAGTCCCTTCCATCGGCTGACGTGAGCACTTCATAGGCCGAAGCATAATCCTCCCCCTGCCAGTCGATCACCAGGCCGCCCAGCTCCCGTTGGTAGCCGAAGTCGACGGCGAGCCATTCCGGGGAGTTGTTTCCCGCGCTCCTCCAATGCACCAGACGCGCTTCCTTATCATCCCATGCCGGTTCACCCCCGGGTTGCGTCGAAGAAGCGTCGACCCGGGCGCGGGCGGTGAGGTTGGCGCGCTCATCGACGGCTTCGATGCGGAGGTTGTCGAAGAAGACCTTGCCCTTCCCCCCGGTGCCGGAGGCCACCACGAACACGAGCGCCTTGACGTGCCGGATTTCGCCGCCTCCCGCCGGGCCCCATCCGAAGGTCACCTGGCGCCGGCGGATGTGCTGCGTGGTCCACTCCGTCGGATAGGTGACATCCAGTTTCCTGGCCAACCAGGTGTTCTCCTGCGCGTCGATCAGCTTAAACTCGAAGTTATTAACCGGGGCATCCGCCCGCAGATCAAAGGTGAACTGGTAGTTCTCGGGCAGATCGATCGGGAAATCCTTCCGCGCGCTGACGTAGCCGTACGCCCCGCTCAGATCGAACTCCATGACCATGGCTTTGCCGGTTTTCCCCTCGGCGGTGGCCAGGTTCATCGTGGCGCCCTCCGAATGAACGGCCTGCCATCCGGCCAGGGTCTCAAAGTCGTCGAGCAGGCGGGATTGTGACCAAAGGAGCCCGGGCAGCATCAGCCCGGCGATGACGAAAAGCACCCGCGCGCCCCCGTGATTCGATCCGTGTGGCGAAAGGTCCATCTTCCAGGTTCCTCCGTTACTTCTGTAAAACGGTTTGGTTGTGCCATCAGCCCTGCGGAAGATCCGGGCTAGGAGGCGGGTTCCACCGCAGCGGTCGCCAGGCGCTGCGCGCGCTTGGCGGCCAGCAGTCCCTTGATCTGGTAGGCCCGCTCTTCAGTCAGCGGGTATTTGACCAGCAAGATCAGGCTGATCAGGCACAGACACGGGGGCAGCCCGATTTCCCAGAATCTGATCCAGAAGAGCGTGGCCTCGGTCTGGGTGGGCAGGCCCTCCTGGAAGCCCGTGAATCGGAGCACATAGCCGCTGACGACCGTGGCGATCGAGACCGCCACCTTCCACCACCAGTTGTAGACGGCGAAATAAATACCCTCCCTTCTGATGCCCGTCGCGAATTCGTCTTCGTCGCAGATGTCGGCGATCATCGAGTTGACGAGCGTGAAAGAGAACACCATGCCGAGCGACAGCCCCACGGTCGGGATGAACGTCAGCCAGGGATACGTCCGGCTGTAGCACAGGATCTTCGACAGGTTCCCCACGATCATGATCCCGAGCGCGACCATGACCGTGGCCCGCTTGCCATACCGCTTGGACAACCACGTCATCGGAAAGACGCCCGCGAGCCCGATCGCGGCCCAGAGGGTGCCATTTTCGCCCATAAGGGTGGAAGCCGCGTCCTTGTTGCCCCCGAAAAGGTAGAAGATGGAGATGTAGTTGTTGAATCCCATGACGAGCTGGAATCCGACGATCAGCAGCACAAACACCAGCACGAGCCGCAGGAAGGTCGGGTTCCGATACGTGGTCTTGAAGCTCTCCCAGATCGGCACCTTCTCCTGCGACTTCGCCTGCTTCAGCTTGGCCTCTTTGCAGACCAGGGCGCAGGTGAGCGCGCACGCCGTGAGCAGGACACTCATCCCGAGACACACCCATTTGATCCCTTTCACGGCGTCGCCTCCGAAGATCGGCCGGTTGGCCAGGTAGTAAATCCACGGAAGCGTGAAGGCACCCACATTGCCGACGAAGCTGGCGTAGGCGAATAGGCTGGTCTTCTCGTGATAGTCCTCGGTCATCTCAAGTCCCAGCGCCCCGTGAGGAATCGCGTAAATGGGGATGACTGTGTAGAAAAAGAGCGAGACCACGACGAAGTAGGCAAACATCCCGGATTTGCTCCAGTCCCGCGGCACCGCCCAGAGCAGCCAGAACGCGATTCCGATCAGGATTCCCCCGATCACGAGAAAGGGGATCCGCCGGCCGAATCGTGAACGTGAGTTGTCGGACAGGTTGCCCAGGAACGGATCCACCACGGCATCCCACAACCGCGGGAACGCCTGGGCCCAGTTGATCCAGACCACGCTGATTCCCAACCCGACCACATAGACGAGTCCGCTTAGCTGCTGGACTGAGTTCACCGCGACGATCGTGACCACGGCCCCCAGGCCGTAGGCGATCTTCTGAGGCACCGGAATTCTGTCCGCCGGGGCGGTAAGATGGTGCTTCTGTGGATTCATGATTAAGCCGGGGCCGGGGCAATCGGCCGGTGAAATGCTGGGGTTATGGCCTGATAATGTCGACCTCGGGGTGGCTGCGCGCGGATAGAAATCCGAATGCAAATGTTTGCAATCCCAAATTGAATCACTAGAACCATCCGGAGTGGGCTGTCAGGTGGGAATGCTTGCCGCCGCCGCTCCCGGCCCTTCAGAATGTGAACCGACTTCAACACCCCATGCCCATCCGATCCTCCTCCTCGCGGCCAACCAGGGTGGGCATTGTGCAGATCGCAGAGCGTCTCGGCGTGTCCCCCTCGACCGTCTCGCGGGCGCTGCGACCGGAAACGGCTCATCTGGTGAGTGCGGAAACCCGCAAAGTCATCCTCGATCTGGCGGAGCAGCAGAATTTCTCCCCCAATCCCGGGGCCCGCATGCTGCGCCGGGGGATCAATTCCACCCTGACGGTCGTGGTGCCGTTGGATGAAAACATTTTCTTTTCCGAGTTTTACGGCCGGTTTCTGGCGGGCACGCTGCACGCGGCGGCGGCGCGCGGGTGGGGCGTGCAAATCTGCACCCTGAACCGGAAGCCCGGCGCGAGCTTTCGCGAGGCCATGCAGCACCTGAGCATGGATTCCTCCGGCATCATCTACCTGGCCGAGCCATTGCTGCTCAAAGATCTGCAGGAATTGCACGGCTACCGGCGGCCGTTTGTGGTCGCCAAGTCCGTGCTGCCGCCTGAGACCGCTGTGAGCGACTTTGGGGTGCCGGTGGTGGGGGTGAACAATTTTGCCGGGGCCCAATCGGCGGCGAGCTTGTTGCTGCAGCTCGGGCATCGGCGGATCGGGCTGCTGCTGGGCCCCAGCGCCTCCCGCGATGTCCACGAGCGCAGGCAGGGATATCTCGATGCGCTGGAAAAAGCAGGGGTGACGCCGCGCGCCGAGTGGATTTACGAAGGTCCGTTCAGTGCCGAGACCGGACGGGAGGGCTTCGCACGTTTCCTCGGTTCCGGGGACAGGCCCACGGGGCTCTGCTGTGCCAATGACGAAATCGCCTTTGGCGCGATCCATGAGGCGAACCTGGCGGGACTGCGCTGCCCGGAGGATGTCTCGGTGGTCGGGTTTGATGACGGGATGTGGGCGACGGCCTGCCGGCCGGCGCTGACCACCATCCGTCAGCCGTTGGCGGACATGGCGGAGCGGGCGGTCGGGTTGGTGGTCGAGGCGGCGGGCGCGCCGGGCAAGGCCCGGCGGCCGGTCCTCCATGAGATGCCGGCGGCCCTGGTGATCCGCGAGTCGACCCAGCCAGTCTAGGCCAACTTCGCATCTGTAGGAAGCGCGCTTGCGCGCGACCTGTCCTCCGTCCTGTCCGCCATAGGCTGGGCCGCGAGGCGGAAGTCCTGGCGAAGGGGGATGGCAGAGGAATCATCGCCCGCAAGCGGGCTTCCTACACCCCATCTCGACCGCAGATTTGCCATGGAACTTCTCCGGCACGACACGAGGAAAAGCACCTGGCGCGTTGGGTAAATACGAAGGCTGTCCGCGCCATCCGCCCCGGTCCAGCGCGACTGACAGGAGAACGCAAATGTTTGCAATAACGACTTGATTAGTTGTGCCATCGTTAGGTGAAAAAATGAGGGTTTTGGCATTTTCCGTTTGCAATGCAAACGTTGTCAGTTACGTTGCATTTCCGTGCAACCCGGCCCCGGTAGGCCCGGCTGCGACGGACCCTCTTAAAATCCTACCCCGCTCGCCAGGTTGTTCCCATGGCTCCGTTTCGCATCCCCGCGGCGTCACCACGTCGGCTCTTTCTGGGCGCGCTCGTCCTCTTGCTTGCAGGCGGGCGAGGGCGGGCGGAAACGCCGCGCGAAGAAACGGTGATGCAGGGCGGGGCCGGCGAACGGCCGGGGGCGCGGGCGGTGGTGAAGCTGCCGGCTGCCGATGATGCGTTTCTCAACGAGCTGGAGATGGCGTCCTTTCGCTATTTCTCGGAGCAGGCGGATCCCCGTACTGGTCTGGTGCGCGACCGGGCGCGGGCCGACGGCTCGCCGACCGAAGGCAAGGCCAGCATCGCGGCGACCGGTTTCGCCCTCAGCGCCTGGGCGGTGGGCACCGAGCGGGGCTGGATGGAGCGCTCGACGGCAGTGCGGCGCGTGCAGACCCTGCTGCGCTTCCTCGCCACCGAGGCTCGGCGCCAGCACGGCTTCTTCTACCACTTCATGGAGATGGATACCGGGGCGCGCGCGTGGAAGTGCGAGATCTCGACCATCGACACCGGGTTGTTTCTCGCCGGCGCCATCGCGGCGCGCGAGTACTTCCACGACCCCGAGATCACCAGGCTGGTCGACCAACTCTATCGCGAGGTGGACTGGCACTGGTTTCTCAACGGCGGGAGGACCTTCGCGATGGGCTGGTTCGACGAGACGGGTTTCTCGCGCTTCCGCTGGGATCGGTACTCGGAGCTGAAGCTGCTCACCCTGCTGGGGCTGGGCGCGCCCGAGCGGCCGATCGAGCCGGAACTCTGGAGCGCCTGGGCCCGCGCACCGCTCGGCAGCTACGGCGGTTACCATTACATTCAGGGGGCGCAGTTGTTCGTGCATCAATTCGCCCAGGCCTACTGCGATTTTCGCGGCCTGCGGGATGCATATGCGGATTATTTCCTGAACTCCACCCTGGCCACGCTGGCGCAGCGAAAATTCTGCATGGATCTGCGGTCGGAATTTCCCCATTGGGGCGAAAAACTGTGGGGCCTCACCGCCTCCGATTCCGCAACCGGCTACAAGGCCTGGGGGGGGCCGCCGCGCACCACTGATTTCAACGCGCTCGACGGCACGATCGTGCCATGCGCGCCGGCGGGTTCGTTGCCCTTTGCCCCTGGCGAGACTCTGACGGCGCTCCAATACATGCGCACCGCCTACGGCGATCGCATCTGGAAACGCTACGGTTTTGTGGATGCCTTCAACCCCGAGACAGGGTGGGTCAATCCGGATGTCATCGGCATCGATCTGGGAATCACGCTGCTACAGGCGGAAAACGTCCGGACCGGCTTCGTCTGGTCGTTGTTCATGGGGGCGCCTGAGGTCCAGCGGGCGCTGGCCCGCGCCGGGTTCGTCTCGACGAGCCGCGATCTGACCGGACCCGGCCACGATGAACTGCGCGAGCTGGCGGCCCGGGCGTGGAAATCGCTTGGAGCGACGCCGGGCGTTACGGTGGGATTGGAGCTGTCATCGATCATCGCGGCCGAGACGCTCGGTTTTATCTCTAGCGCGGAGGCGGCGGCCCGGGCCGGGGCATTGTTGCGCACGGCGCCGGCGGCGCAGGACGGGGTCGCGGTGGCGGAGTATGCCGCAGGCCTGGCCACGCTGCGCCAGGCGATCCCAAGTCTGGCGGCGGAAGCGACGCGCCGCCTGACCGCGATTGACTGGAAGACGATTCCGGCCGTATCGGACCAGCTAGGCGCCGTGGATCGGCTGACGACGTTTTTCCAGGTGGCCGCAGGCGCCCGCCCGCCGTCGGCTTGGACCGGGCTGGAACGCACGCCGCAGCCTTTTGGACCGGTTTACGTGCTCGCGCCGGTAAACGTCCGTGACCAATTGCTACCCGGGCTCTGGCTCGACGAGCGATCGATCATCTCGGGAGCATCGGCGGCACAGTTTGCCTACGCGCGACTCAGAGAGGACTCCGGCGCAGCGAAGACTTTTCCTTACGACGTGCTAACGACTGCGTTGCTCCTGGCGGAATTCCCCGCGACGACGGTTGCACATTTAGACAGGGCGCCGCCGCCGGCGGAGTGGATCGAAAAGACATCAGCGGAGGACCGAGCCGCGCTGCTCATCACTGTGGCCAACCTCCTTGTGCCCGATTGCATCCGGCAATGGTTCCAGCAAGATCCGCTGGTTCAGGCCGGCCGCGCGGCGATCCCGGAGTTCGTCGAAGCAGCGTTCGGTCGCAACAACTCGATCCTGTACCGGAGACAATTGGCCGGGCCGGAATTGGTGCCGCCCGAGCGCCTGGCAGTCGCCGTGTCCGCCACCGCGCCGCGCGACCAGTGGAGGTGGACCCGGGTGGCCGGCCTGGAATTCAAGGATTCCGTGGCTGACATCCGGCCGGGCGACCCGGCGCTCGCGATGCGCTTCGCCTTCACCTGGGACCAGGCCGCGCTGCACTTCCACGCCGAGGTGATGGATGAACTTCCCAAGCTGACAACCCCCTCGCCGCGCAACGGCGTGGAATTGTTCGTCGACCCGAAAAACGATGGTCTCGTCTGGTCTGGTGCGGATGACAGCCAGTTCAGCTTCCGGGCCAACGGCGCGGTGACGGAGTGGTTCCACAACCGCCCGGTGCAGGGGGAGGTCCGGCGCACGGACCAGGGCTATGAAGTCGAGGCCGACATCCCCTGGTCGGACTTGGGGCTCACGCCCCGCTCCGGCCTTGTGATTGGCGTTTCCCCCGCGGTGGTCTCAGAGGGCTCCTTCGAATGGGAGCCATCATTGAAGTTGAACTGGCGCTATTACGACCGCCGCGACGAACGCTTTGGGCTCGGCACGCTGCGCCTCGAGTAGCCCCGACGATTCTTCCCCGACAGTAAACAACACCAAACAACAGCAACTCTCGAACGCATAACCCAGACTACCATGAAAACCAGGATGATTCATACCATCGTGCCCGCGTTCGCGCTGGCACTGGGGCTGCAGGCCCCGCTATTGGCACAGACTTCCACCCCGCCGCCGACGGCCCCGGAGCCTGAAAAGACGGTCGTGATGGACACGTTCACCGTCAACACCGACAAGGACAACGGCTACATCGCCACCGATTCACTCGCCGGCGGCCGGCAGGCCGCACCCATCCGGGTGACCCCGGCCCCAATGTCATCGCTAACCGGGGCCTTCCTCGACGACTTGTCGCTCACCAATGTGAATGACGTTTTGAAATGGTCGCTCAACACTGTTACCGCCTCAGATCGAAGTGGTATGTCGGGCGGCTCGGGCGGCGGAGTGTTCAACTACTGGTCGATCAGCACCCGCGGTGGCGCAAATGTGCAAGGCGGGAATCCCCCGACGAAGAACTACTTCCCGATCTACACGGTGATGGACACCTACAATATCGAGCGCATCGAGTTCGACCAAGGTCCGAATTCCATTCTGTTCGGCATCGGCGACATCGGTGGCGCGGTGAGCAGCTACACCAAGACGGCGCGGTTCGACAAGAACTTCAACACCTTCAACCTCGGTCTCGACAGTTACGGCGGCTATCGCGGCACGATCGACGCAAACCAGTCCGTGGGCGATCTCGCCCTCCGGGTGAACGCTGTAATTGCGAACGAGAAGGGCTGGAGAGACGGCGACTATCACAAGAAACTGGGCGCCGATCTTGCCGGTGACTGGAAGTTCTTCCACGACAATGGACATCTGCGCTTTGAGATTGAAGGCTGGAAGGAAAAGAAGGCGATCTACGGCGCGACCTATCAGGACAATGCCTCTCTCTGGAACGGAACAACCAACGCCGCCACTTGGGGAGCTGCCATCCCCAACCAAGGGGCCAACCCCCAAACCACTCCCGGCGCACCCGGCGTGACAGGGATGTCGGACTGGGGCCTGAATCCCTATAATGTCTTGGTCGCCGGATCTGGCGCCGTGGTGAACTGGGGCGCTGGCGTGCGGTCCATGGGTACGAACAACATTGCGTGGGGCGCCTACCTGAGACCCTCTTCCTTCAACTACGCGCCGACCGGTGGCACAGCCATCATGGCGCTGCCAAGCAGGGAATTCACGGTATCCCCGAGCGACGGCTATCTAAAACCCCAGGCTCTCAACATGACGCTGACCTACGACCAACGGATCAATAAAAACATGGATTTGGAGCTTTCGGGTTACCGCTATGTCGACGACCAGTACTCGATCAACTTCGAAGGCGCGACCAACGCGCAGTACGACCTCAACAAGCAGCTGCCCAGCGGCCAGACGAATCCCAACTACGGCAAGCTCTATTCGGATTTCTTCCTCGATAAACAGGTTCAGGATCATTGGGTGAACGAGGTCCGCGGACAGTTCTCGTATCATTTCGACACGGAATTGTGGAATGTCCCCCTGAAGCAGGTGCTTAGCGCCTCCGCTGGCGAACAGGTGACCGAGTATGATGCCCGTCAGCTCAATGCCGATTGGATTGCTAACGACCCGAACCAAGTCAACTGGACCGCCAACAACTGGACCCAGGACATGGTCTGGGGACGGATGTATTGGGACAAACCGCAGGCGGCTTTCAACGTGCCCGCCGGTGTCATCTACAAGGCGATGCCGTTCAACTGGTATGACTTCAACTCGAAGCAGACCATCAAATACTATGGCGCATTCTCGCAGACCCGCCTCTGGGACGACCGCCTGAACATCTCACTCGGCATCCGGCGCGACACCTATGACGTCACCAAGGTCGGCCTGCGCGGTACCGGCAATGTACCGGTCGTCGGCAATGGAGCTGGCAACACCTACTCCGTCGGGGCCATTGGCTACGTGACAGACTGGCTCGGGCTTTTCGCGAATCTCTCCGACAACTACCAGCCGGCCGCCGGTGGCCTGGCCCCCAGCCTGTTCGGCGATTTGCGCGGGGCGTCCTTTGGCAAAGGCAAAAACGCTGGCATTCGTGTCTCCACGACTGATGGCAAATATTACGCCTCAGCCACGTGGTATAAGGACACCGCAACGGATGTCATCGGTGGCGATAGCGCCGACTTCCAGACCATTTGGAATGACTACCTGGCGGCTGGCGGCACGGCGAGAGACATCGGGCCGGCCGGTCAGATAAATGGTGTCACTGCCCAGATGCAATATAACACCATCTACAACGTGGAGTATAAGGGCGTCGAGTTCGAGATGACCGCTAATCCGACCAAGAACATCCGTCTGCAAGTGCACTATGCCGCTCCCAAGGGACAACGGACCGACGACGGAGTGGATGGCCTCAAATATTTCAATCAACATCTGGCGGAATGGCAGGTAGCGGCCGCCGGGAGCTCCACCCAGAGCCAGAAACTGGCCTCTGATCTCGCAACGGCCCAGCATAACTACGCGATTTGGGCGATTCCCACCCTCGCCGGCGGTGTGGTCAAGTCCATGTGGAATGCCTTCGCTACGTATAGCTTCACGGACGACACCTTCAAGGGTTTCGATATCGGTTTCGGTGCGACCGAAACGGGCGCGCGCCAGATCGACCAGGTGAACCGGACGACCGCCTACACGACGGAATCGCTCCTTGTCGGCTATTCAAGAGCGTTCGACACGATGGGCCATAAGCTCCATGCGCGGGTCCAGCTCAACGTGGACAACCTGTTCGGAAACAAGACGCTCGTGTTCCAAAGCTACAATGGGACGCAGCCGATGGATTATAACTTCATCCCGTCGCGGAAGTTCACCCTCACTGCGAAATTCGAGTTCTGAGGACTCCCAAATCCGATGGCATCGGGCCTGATGCTGGTGCCATCTCCATTCTGAGGAAGCCATCCGGCCCGGACGGCCGGATGGCGCTTCAGAACCACTGGCGCGCCCAGACCCGTTGGCCGGGGTTTGGGCACTGGCGGTGTCTTCCTGGTTCCTGCGGGTTTGGCCTCTGCTCGCGCAAACGGGCGCTGGTTATTCACCCGCTCTACCTCTCCATGCCCCAACCCCCTTGACGTTCCCCGGAGTAAGTTCCGGGGCATTTGAACAAGACACTTCATGTCCCGCTGCATTCAGCGTCAGTTTAGTGGCACGGGTCTCCCGACCTGTGTTTCCGATCCCCACGGGTCGGGAGACCCGTGCCGCTTCCTGACCAAGCCGCTACAAGTTTCGGGGTGTCGGACCCATTGCGAATGAAAATCCCGGCCATAGCTGATCTGGGATTGGTGGAGCTGCACAATCGTTCGCCGCTCGTCGTGCAACTGCTGCCTTCGGGCGCCGTGTTCGCTCTGCGCCACGGCCCGACGCTTCTCAACCAGCTGCTGCCCGGCCCGGCGGAGGACGGCTTGTTCCGTCTGCTCCTGCGCTGGCACGGCGCCGCCGGCGTTGCCGGTTGGTGCCCGCTGACCGGCCCGGGGCTTGATTTCTCCCACAATGGCGTGGATGCGGCCGCCTGGAATTCGGTGGCCGATGCCGGCCTGCAATGCACCACCACGCTCCAGTTGCACGGGCAGCATGCGGCCTGGGCCTGGCGGGTGCGCGTGCGTAACACCGGGTCCGTTGTGCGCCGCCTTGATGTGCTGCTGGCGCAGGACCTCGGCCTCGCCGATGAAGGAGCCGTCCGAAACAACGAGGCGTATATCTCGCACTACATCGACTTGCTGCCAGTCGACGACGCCGCGCTCGGCTGGGCGGTCCTGGCCCGCCAGAACCAGGCGATGACGGGCGGCCGCCATCCGTGGCTGGCGCTCGCGTGTGCAACGGGCGCGGCGGCGTTCTGCACCGACGGGTGGCAGTTTTTTGGCGCCGACCACCGGCTCACGGGCGAGCCCGCCGCCGCATGGATGGCATCGCTCCCGTCGAAACGCCTGCAATACGAGTTTGCGCTCGGCGGCCTGCAGAGCCGTGCGCTCGAGCTGCCGCCTGGCGCCACCGGCGAGATCAGTTTCGTCGCCCGGTATCTCGAGGATCATCCAGAAGCGTCCGCCCCGTCCGATCTCGCCCGGTTGAGGGAGGTTCTCCCGGTGGACTGGGGCTGCGCGACACCGCGCGCTCCGTCCGCGGCTGCGGAACCGTCGGTGTTCGTCACAGCAAAATGGTTGCATGGTGACCGGCCCACGGAGGCCGATTTGTCGGCATGGTTTCCGGGTGCGCGCCGCCACGAAGAGCGCGGCGCTGACCGGGCCCCGCTGGCGTTTTTCAGCGCCGAGGATACTCACGTCGTCACCCGTGACAAGGAGGCGCTCGTCGCCCGCCCGCACGGCCACCTCCTTCGGTCCGGCGAGGCAACCTGGATTGATAACGCCCAGTTCGGCCTGACCGTCTATGCGGCCGGCATTTTTGCCGCCCAGGCCTATTTCGGCAACCCGAGCCTGGCGCGTTTTCTGCCGGTCATCCGCAACTCCCTGAATGTTGTCCGCGGCAGCGGCCAGCGCGTTTTTATCCGCCATGAAGGGGTCTGGCGGCAGCTCGGGATTCCTTCCGCTTTTGCCATGAGTCCCGGCGAGGTCCGCTGGATTTACCAGTTCGGCGCTGACGTCATCGAAGCGCGCGTCTGGTGCGCGCGACGCCTCTCCGCCTCGTTCCTCGAGCTGCGCGTGACCGCCGGGGCGCCGCGGGAGTTTTTGCTCACCCACCAACTGGTGATCGGCTCGAACGAGTTCGATAGCGCCGGCTCGGCGGAGATCTTTGCGGCGGAGGGCTGGGTGGGGTGCGAGCCCGCAGGGGACGGATTGCTGGCGGAGCATCTTCCGGGCACCTGCTTCGCGCTGGCGGCGATGGACACCGGGGAGATGGCGGTCATTGGCGGCGATGAACTGCTGCATGCCGACGGGATTTGCCGGAACGGGCCCTATGTGGTTTTGCGTTCCCGGGCGGTCAGCCAGTGCGGGGCGATCCTGACCGGCACTTCGGACGGACCGGCGGCGCTGGCGGCCGCGGTTGCCGCGGCCCGAGGTGAGTACGGGGCCGGAATCCGGCCGGCCGCGCCGCCGGCGGCACCGGTGCGCTTGCACGGCGGCCACGATGCGGGCATCGCGCGTGTTAACGAGGTGCTGCCATGGTTCACCCACAATGCCAGCATCCATTTCTCCGCGCCGCATGGCCTCGAACAGTATGGCGGCGGGGCCTGGGGGGTGCGCGATGTCTGCCAGGGATCGGTGGAGTGGCTCCTGGCCGCGGGCCGCCATGACGTGGTGCGCCGCGTTCTGGAGACGGTGTTCGCGCAGCAGTACCCGCACGATGGCAGCTGGCCCCAGTGGTTCATGTTCCCACCGTTCCGTTTCATCCAGCAGGCGCACAGCCATGGCGATGTCTGCTTTTGGCCGGTCAAGGCGTTGTGCGACTACGTGGAGGCGAGCAACGACCGGGAGTTTCTGAAGCAGACGATCGGCTACACCGATCCGCGGCGTTTCGAACCCACCGGGCCGGAGGAACCGCTTCTCGACCACTGCGATCGCGTGATGGCACACGTCGAGTCGCGGTTCGTGGACAGGACGGCGCTGGTCAACTACGGTGATGGCGATTGGGACGACACCCTGCAGCCCGCCGACCCGACGATGCGCACCCGCATGATCAGCGCCTGGACGGTCGGACTGGCGTTTCACACTTTCCGGCAGCTGGCGGAAGTCTGCCGGCGCGCCGGACAGCCTGGACGGGCGGACCGGCTTGACGCGTGGTTGCAACGCATGCGGAGCGATTTTGCGGCGCGATTGATGCCGGACGGAATTGTGGCGGGATTCGTCGTCGTGGAACCGGATGGCCGTGCCCGGCCGCTGCTTCATCCGACGGATGCCGTCACTGGCATCCGCTACCGGTTGCTGCCAATGACCCGTTCGATCCTGGCGGAGCTCTTCACGCCGGCGGAAGCCGCCCGCCACCTCGAGATCATCGCCCGTGAGCTACTGTACCCCGACGGGGTGCGGCTGATGAGCGAACCAGCCACGTACCACGGCGGGAGCGCACATCTTTTCCGGCGGGCTGAGACCGCCGCCAACGTCGGTCGGGAGATCGGGCTGCAATATGTCCACGCCCATCTGCGCTATGCCGAGGCGCTGGCCAAAGTCGGTGAAGCCGAGGGGTTGTGGACCGCTTTGCAGGTCGTCAACCCGGTTGGGCTTGCGGAGGTTGTGCGGCAGGCCGAGCCGCGCCAAAGCAACGTCTATTTTTCCAGTTCCGACGCGGATTTTGCCGACCGTTACGAGGCCACTGCACGGTGGCCGGAGCTGCGGGCGGGGCAGGTTGGGGTGCGGGGCGGCTGGCGGCTTTACTCGAGCGGACCGGGCATGTTCCTCCACAATGTCCGCACATGCCTGCTCGGCATCAGGGAGTCCTTCGGCGATCTGGTGTTTGATCCGGTGATGCCGAAGAGCCTCGACGGCTTGATCGCGACCATGACACTCTGCGGTCATCGGGTGGAGATTCAATACCGGGTGAAGGTCGGTACCTTTTCGCCGGCCAGGGTCATCGTAAACGGGGTCCGGATGACGGGTTCCGTGCGGCGCGATCCCAATCCGTACCGCGCCGGCGGGCTTCGCATCCCCGCCGCCCAAGTGGCGGAGCAGCTGCGGACGGAGAAGAACGGGATCGTTGTGGAATTGTGAGTAGGCGCGGATGTCCCAAAGCGCGGCGGAGCAGCCACAGACCATTTTATAGGAGGTAAAAGAGGAAGCGGAGATCCTCGGGGCTTGCCCCAAGGCATTTGCACAAGACCCCTTATGTCCCGTTCCAACTATCATCAGTTTTGTGGCACGGGTCTCCTGACCCGTGTTCCCTTTAACCACGAGTCGGGAGACCCGTGCCACTTTCCACCAAGCCGAAGCAACCTCCTGGGTAGCGAAACCATCGCGATGAACGTTGCCTGAGCCAGCCAAGACCGTTTAACCCACCATGCACATCAAAGTCCGTTCCGCCTGCCTCGCCGTCCTGCTGTCGCTTGGCAGCCTCAATGTCCTGGCCGAGTCCACTTATTTCCACCACGTCGTCTTCGATAACAGCCTGGCCGACGGATCACTTTACCGGAGCTATGGCAAAATCATTGCGCCCAGCAAACTCGATCTAGTCGACGGCAAGTTCCCGGTTGAGACCGACCACTTCATTTCACCACCGAACGGGCTGCGGCTAAAATGGAAATCCGCACCAGGTGGCGATTGGCAAATGACGCTCAAGGCGTCGGAACACTACAGCCCGAGCTTCGACTACCGGGGCGACACCCTGTCCTTCTGGTGTTTCTCGGAAGAGGGCCTGACACCCGAGGAGTCGCCGCGACTGAACCTGAAGGACATGACGGACGCCTGGGCGGGCACCATCACGCTGCTCGACCGGCAGGGCGCGCTTCCGGCCGGCCGGTGGGTGCAGTTGCGCTTCAGGCTGGCTGATTTTCAGGGGCAATATGGCGGGACCGCTGAGAATCGCTTCGACCTTCACAAGCTGGCGGGCCTGATCTTCGAGCAGGGCCTCGACGATGGCCGGGAACACACGCTCTACATTGACGACGTGGAGGTCGGGCCAGACGAAGTTGCGGGCGGGCCGGCGCCCGCCGCGCCGGACGGTCTCGCGGTCAAGCCCGGCGAACGCCACTTCGACCTGACGTGGGCGCGGCCGGCCGGGAAACCGCCGTTCCGCTACCAGATCTACCGCTCATTGGACGGCCGGACGTACGCTCCCGTCGGCATTCAGCAAGGTGAGGTGAACCGTTACGCGGATTTCATAGGACAACCAGGCCGCCAGGCGTTCTACAAGATCAGTGCAATCGACGAGTCCGGCCGCGAGTCGGTCCTGTCCCCCGCGGCCTCGGGCGCGACTCGCGAGTTCAACGACGAGGAGTTGCTCACCATGGTGCAGGAAGGCTGTTTCCGCTACTACTGGGAGGCGGGCCATCCCAATTCCGGCATGGCCATCGAACTTCTGCCGGGCAACGACGATCTGTGCGCGCTTGGCGCGACGGGTTTCGGCGTCATGGCGCTGGTCACGGGGACGGAGCGCGGTTTCATCACCCGCGAGCAGGGCGCTGGGCGCCTGCTGAAGATCGTGCATTTCCTGCAGACCGCCGACCGGTTCCACGGCGCGTGGCCTCATTTCCTCGACGGGCGCACCGGCAAGGTCATCCCTTACTTTGGATCCTACGACGATGGCGCCGACCTGGTGGAGACGGCATTCCTCATGCAGGGCCTGCTGACGGCCCGGCAGTATTTCAACCGCGACAACGCCGCCGAACGGGCGATCCGCGAAACGATCACCGCCTGCTGGCGCGGCGTCGAATGGAACTGGTTCCGCAAGGAGCCGGCGGGCGATTTTCTTTATTGGCACTGGTCGCCCGACCACGGCTGGCATATCAGCCACCCGCTGGTCGGCTGGAATGAGACGCTGATCATCTACCTGCTCGCGATTGCGTCGCCGACGCATGCGGTGCCGGCCAGCCTCTACCACACGGGGTGGGCCGGACAATCCGCGCCGGCGGTCCGCTACCGCCGGGGCTGGAGCCGAACGACGGCCGGCGACCACTATACCAACGGGAACAGCTACTATGGCCACAAGCTCGACGTCGGCCTCGGCACCGGCGGCGAACTGTTCTTCACCCAGTTCTCCTTCTTGGGCTTCGATCCGCGGGGCCGGCGCGACGCCTACACGAACTATTTCCAGAACAACCGCGCGCTTGCGCTTATCAACCGCGCCTATTGCATGGAGAACGCGCGCGGGCACGCCGGTTACGGGCCCGATTGCTGGGGACTCTCAGCGGGGATTAATTGCGGGGGCGGCCGTCCCGTCCCGCGCGACGACATCGGCACCATCTGCATCTCGGCCGCGCTCGGGGCGTTCCCCTACACGCCTGAGGAATCGATGGCCGCGCTGAAGCATTATTACCGCGATCTCGGGGCCAAGACGTGGGGAATCTATGGATTCTATGACAGCTTTAATCCTTCGCTGAACTGGTACGAAGAGGTGTGGATGGGGCTCAACCAGGCGCAGATCGTCGCCATGATCGAGAACCACCGCACCGGCCTCCTGTGGAAGGAATTCATGGCCAACCCGGAGATCCAGCCCGCGCTCGACGCCATCGGTTTCAAGCCGGACCATCCGGATTCGCGGTGAGCAAGGGAGGAAAGTTTCCTCGTCTCGTTCCAGGAAACCTGCACCAATGCCAACCCCCGGCCCATCTGGTGGGCAGAGTTTTATCTCCGGCAGAAACGCAGTGAAAAACCATCCCAGATACCATCATGAAACAAAGCCCCATCGGAAGCGCTATAGCGGTGATGATCGCAGCGGCAGCATTCACTCCCTTTGGCCGGGCCGCCACGTTCGGCGACGATGTGACTTTTCTCAAAGATCACACTGAAGTCATCGTGTTGAGGGACCATGCCGGAGCTGCGGAACTCGCCGTGGTTCCGGCTTGGCAGGGCCGGGTGATGACGAGCAGTGCCGGGGGCGATGGCGGCTCGAGCCACGGCTGGGTCAATCGTGAGCTCATTGCCTCCGGGAAACCATTGCCGCACATGAACGCGTTTGGGGGTGAAGATCGATTCTGGATGGGCCCGGAAGGCGGCCAGTTCTCGATCTTTTTTGCGCCAGGCACGAAGTTCGAGTTCGCCGATTGGCAAACCCCGGCGGTTTTCGACACATTGCCGTTCGCGGTAATCTCCAAATCCAACGATGCTGTGCTCTTCGGGGCGAAGTTCGGCCTCGTTAACCACTCAGGAACGCGCTTCGAGGTCAAAGTGGAGCGCAAAGTCAGTTTGTTGGATGCCGCGGCGGTTTGGAAGGAACTGGGAATCTTGCCGGTCAAGGACGTGAGCATGGTGGCGTTTGCCAGCGAGAACCGGATCACCAACGCGGGCAAAGAGGCGTGGAAGAAAGAAACCGGGGAGCTCTCAATCTGGATCCTGAGTATGTTCAATCCTTCCCCTTCCACCAGTATCGTGGTTCCGATCAAGTCCGGCCCGGAATCCGAACTCGGGGTGAAGGCGACGTCGGATTACTTCGGCCCCGTTCCTGCGGATCGGCTCATCATCAGGGACGACGTCATTTTGTTCGCGGCGGACGGCAAGTACCGCAGCAAGATCGGCATTAGCCCTAAACGCAGCAAGGCGATCCTGGGCAGTTATGATGCGAGCAACAACGTCCTGACGCTGGTCAAGTTTACGCAGCCGGCCGGCGTGACCGATTACGTGAATTCGCTCTGGAAGCTCCAGGATAATCCTTTCCGAGGCGACGCGGCGAACGCCTACAACGACGGACCGGCCACGCCAGGGGCGAAGCCGATGGGGCCCTTTTACGAACTCGAATCCTCCTCGCCGGCAGCGGCGCTTGCGCCCG
Organism: Opitutia bacterium; assembly: GCA_003153035.1. Taxonomy (GTDB): domain Bacteria; phylum Verrucomicrobiota; class Verrucomicrobiia; order Opitutales; family Opitutaceae; genus Fen-1467. Next base: position 45,215 of record PMBT01000026.1, on the reverse strand, counting down.
GCGAGAGGCTCTCGCACACCCAGCGGACATTTCACCTGAGCGGGCCGAAGGCCGCGCTGGACGGAGTGGCTCGCGCCACCCTTGGTGTTTCGTTGGACGAGATAAAAGACGCCTTCAGCAAGCGATAATCGTCGCGAGGGCGGGGGCGCCGCCCGGCGGCTGTTCTTGCCGGCCCGATTGAGGGCAAAGTCATACCCGGATTGTCGTGGCAAACGAACGTCTTCTAACCTTCAGCTGGCCAACCCTGTGTTGCGGTCGCACAATAAGAAGGCGTTCCTTTTGCCCGCTAGCATCCACCCCAGATTACTCCCCATGTCTGCTCTGCCGAGCATCCTGCATAATAGGCGACTATCCCATGGTCTCTGCCTGGGCATCATGGCGGCCATGGGAGTCTGCGCAGGGTCGGCGGGGGGGTCTCCGGCCGAGCCGGCCTCGGTTCCATTGGCTGTACGGTCCGGCCCGCGTGGTCCGACCCTCTTCGTGACTTTGCCGTCAGCACAGACCGGCCTGAAGGCCGGCAATGCGTACGACGATCCGGCGATGTGGGGGCAACTTTACCACGAATTCAACGCCGGTTCGATCGGCACAGGCGTCGCGATCGGCGATTTCGATGGTGACGGCCGGCCGGATGTTTTTGTGGTGAGCAAAACAGGCCCGAACCATCTGTTTCGCAATCTCGGCGGCTTCCGTTTCGAGGATGTCACTGAGCGGGCCGGCGTCGCCGGTCCGACGGGCGCGTGGAAACAGGGTGCGGCCTTTGCGGACGTGAACAATGACGGCCGGCTCGATATTTATGTCTGCCGTTTCAACGCCCCGAACCTGCTTTATATCAACCAGGGGGACGGCAGCTTCAAGGAGATGGCGCATGCCTACGGGCTCGATGTCACCGACTCAAGCGTGATGGCGGCCTTCTGCGACTACGACCGCGACGGCTGGCTCGACATGTACCTAGCAACCAACCTGCTGGACCATGCCGCGCATCCCAATGGCCAGCGCGGCTATCTTTTTCACAGCAATCGCAACGGGACGTTCACAAACGTGACCGATCGGGCCGGGATTTCCGGCGAGTTGCAGAGCCATTCAGCCATGTGGTGGGATTATGATGAGGACGGCTGGCCCGATCTTTATGTCCCGAGTGATTTCTGGCAGCCCGATCAGCTCTACCACAACAACCGTGACGGCACCTTCACCAATGTGCTCTCTTCCGTCGTCCCGCACACGCCGCACTTCTCGATGAGCGCCGACCTGGGCGACCTGGAGAATAACGGTCATCTCGACCTGTTCGTCGCCGACATGGCGGCCACCACGCGCTACAAAAACCATCGTGGCATGGCGAAACTCAGGAGCGCTTTGCCGGACGACGAACAGTATCCCCAGGCCGCGCCACAGTACATGCAGAATGCCCTTTTCCTCGGCACCGGCACCGGCCGCGTGCTCGAGGCCGCGCACCTGGCCGGCTTGCAGGCGACCGACTGGACTTTTGGCGTCCGCCTGGAAGATCTCGATCTGGATGGCCGGCTCGACGCCTATTTCACCACCGGGATGGTGCGCGAATTCACCAATGCCGACCTCGTGCAACGTTCCTTGGCCGCCGAGACCATGGCCGAGAGCATCCGGGTCATGAAGGTGAGTCCGCCACTGGCCGAGCGGCACCTGGCATTCCGCAACCTCGGCGACCTGCGGTTTGAGAACGTCAGCGCGGCGTGGGGTCTCGATCACCTCGGGGTCGGCTTTGGCGCGGCGTTCGGCGATCTCGATGGCGATGGTGACCTCGACCTCGTGTTCGCCAGCTATGACGGTGAGCTCACCGTCTGCCGGAACGACGCGGATGCCGGCCATGCGGTCGTGCTCGATCTGCGCGGCACCGCCTCCAATCGCTTCGGAGTCGGCGCCACCGTACGGATCGTGACCGACGACGGTCCGCAGATGCGCACGCTCACTCTCGCTCGCGGTTACCTCTCCACGAGCGAGCCCATCGTGCACTTTGGCCTCGGCAACAATAACGTCATCCGACGGCTGACAATCGAGTGGCCCAGCGGCCGCCGCCAGACATTCAGCAACCTCGTCGCCGACCGGCGGTACACCATCACCGAACCCGCGGAAGCCCCGACCGTATCACTACCGGCGAGGCCCACCCCGTTATTCACCGAGGCCGGTCAGGCTGCAAATCTTGATGTCCCCAATCACGAGCGTCCGCTCAATGAACTGAGTCAGCAGCCGCTGCTGCCTTTCCGGTTCAACCGGCCCGGCCCCGCGGTCGCCTTCGCCGATTTTGATGGCGATGGAGAGGACGATCTCGCACTGGGCGGCGTGTCGGGTGAGTCCGGCCGGCTTTTTTCCAATCTCGGCGGCGGCCGGTTTCTCGCTTATGGTTTGAGCCTGTTCAATGAGAATGTGGTGGTCGCCGACGGGCCGATCCTCGCGTTCGATGCCGATGCGGATGGCGACCTGGATTTGCTGGTCACCAAAGCCGGCATCGCCGCGCCAGCCGATTCGCCGGCTTACCAGCCGCACCTCCTGCTCAATAAGGGCCGCGGCCAGTTCGCGGCGGCGCCGGCCAGGATGATGCCACCGCTCCCCATCACCGTTGGGGCTGCCGCCGCCGCCGACTTCGAGCACAGCGGCCGGCTCGGGATATTCATCGGCGGTCGCATCGTGCCGGGCCGCTATCCGGAAGCGCCGCGCAGCGCCCTGCTCGCGTGGCGCGACGGGCGCTATGTCGATGTGACCGCCGAGTTCGCACCCTCGCTCGCCGCGCGCGGCATGGTCACGGCCGCGCTCTGGAGCGATATCGATGGCGATGGCTGGCCCGACCTGCTGGTCGCGTACGACTGGGGTCCGGTCGCGTGCTATCGCAACGTGAACGGGAAATGTCTCGAGGACGTGACGGAAAAGCTCGGCTTCGCCTCCGCCGGCAACGGCTGGTGGCGCTCGCTGGCGGCGGCGGATTTCAACGGCGACGGCCAGCCGGACTTTGTCGTGGGCAACATCGGACTCAACACCCGCTATCACGCCTCCGCCGCCGAGCCGGCGGTGCTCTACGCTAATGTGGCGCTCGACGGCTCTGCTCCGCAGCTCGTCGAGGCGCAGGCCGAGGGAGGCAAATGGTATCCGCTGCGCACCCGTGAGACGCTGGCGAGCGTATTCCCTTCGCTGGCCCGCCGCTTCCCCACGGCCGAATCTTACGCGAAAGCCACGCTTGAGGAGGTATTTCCAGCGGCAACGCTGGCGGCGGCCACCAAGTTCGCAGCCACCGAATTGCGCAGCGGCATTTTTCTCTCGCAGCGCGACGGCACCTACCGCTTCACGCCACTGCCGCGTCTGGCCCAAATCGCCCCGGTCCACGGCATCGTGGCCGGCGATTTCGACGGTGACGGTCGCGCCGACCTCCTGCTGGTCGGCAACTCCTATGCGCCAATTCCGGAGACCGGCCGGTTCGACGGCGGCATCGGCTGGCTGTTGCGTGGTGACGGCGCAGGCGGTTTCACCCCGGTGCCGCCGGCCGAGAGCGGATTCATCGTACCCGGCGATGCTCGCGCGCTGGCGGCGGCCGATCTCAACCAGGATGGCTGGCCTGATGTTTTCGTGACGCGCAATAACGACCTCCCGCTGACCTTTCTCAACCGCGGCCAGCCCGGCCGGCACAGTTTCGGCGTGGCGCTGCGCAGTGCGCCGGGAAACCCCACGGCCGTCGGGGCCCGGCTCACGCTGCAGCTCACCGACGGTTCGACCCAGACCGCTGAAGTCAGCGCCGGCTCGGGTTATTTGGCGCAGTCGAGCGCGACGGTATTTTTCGGTTACGCCGATTCCGCTCTGCCGGTTCGGCTGCGGATTCGCTGGCCTGATGGTCGCGAAACAGAGCGTGCGTTTACTGCGCCGCCGCCGAAACTGCTGCGTCTTTCCGTGCAATGAAAACCCCCGTCTCTCCGCTCCCGGCTTCACCGGGCACAGATTTGTGGCGACCGCTCACGCTGACGATGGGGTGCAGCGTGAATTGAGGAGGAACTTTTGCCATGGCTGCGGAGACCTTGCCCTACCGGAATGCCCGCCTGCCTTTGGAGCAGCGGGTGCGGGATTTGCTCGGACGGATGACCCTCGAGGAGAAGATCGATCAGCTGCACCAGTGCGGTGCCGGCGACACCAACCCGAATAACCTTCCTTTGCTGGCCGAGCAGTTTCGACCGACTTACGGCTCGTTTATTCTCAACGGCGCCCAGCCGGATCTGGCGCTCCGCAATGCCCTCCAGCGGAAATGTGTCGAAGAATCGCGGCTGGGCATTCCCGCGATCTTTGGGGCCGACGTTATCCACGGCTACCGGACAATCTTCCCGATTCCCCTCGCACAGGCCTGCTCATGGAATCCGGAACTGGTGCGCCAGGCCTGCGCCGCCGCCGCGGAGGAGGCCCGCGCCCAGGGCGTGGACTGGACCTTTGCGCCGATGGTCGACATCGCGGTGGATGCCCGCTGGGGACGCATTGCCGAGACCTTTGGCGAGTCCCCCTGCGCTGCCTCGATCTACTGCGAGGCCGCGGTGCGTGGTTATCAAGGCCTTGAGGCGGGGACGTCGCCAGCGCTGGCCGCCTGCCTCAAGCACTTTGCCGGCTATGGCAATTCCGAAGGCGGGCGGGACTACAGCTATACAGATATTTCGCCGCAGCGCCTCTGGGAGATGCATCTGCCACCCTTCGCAGCGGGGGTAAAGGCCGGCGCGCGCACGGTCATGAGCGCCTACAATGACCTCAACGGCGTGCCGGCCAGCGCCAACCGCCACTTGCTGACGGAGATTCTCCGCAATCGGTGGGGGTTTGAGGGACTGGTCGTTTCCGACTGGAACGCCGTCCGGCAGTTGATCAACCAGGGATTCGCCGCCGACGAGGCGGAGGCGGCCGAGAAAGCGATCAACGCCGGCGTGGACCTCGATATGGCGGACGGGCTCTATCGCAAGCACCTGGGCGCGCTTATGCAGCAGACGAGGGTCTCGCCAGGGACCATCGACGCGGCCGTCCAGCGGATCCTGCGCGTGAAATTCGACCTCGGCCTGTTCGAACATCCGTTTTGTCCACCGGCCTCGGGAGAGGATTTGCCGCCACGCGGGGACTTTCTGAAACTGGCGGAGGAGTTCGCCGCTCAGTCGATGGTATTGCTGAAGAACCGCGGCGACATCCTGCCGGTGGCCGGCAGTGTGTGCCGGCTGGCGATGATCGGCCCGCTTGGGGATGAAAAAGCGGCACTGCTGGGTGCTTGGAGCCAGCAGGGCAGGGCGCACGAGGTTGTGAGCCTGCTTGAAGGGGTGAGGGAGAAGCTCCCGGCGGGAGTTCAGCTGCGCGCTGCGCAGGGCTGCGCGATTGACGGCGGCGGACGGGACGGATTTGCCGAGGCGGTGGCGCTGGCCCGGGATTCCGATCTGGTCCTGCTCTGCCTGGGTGAATCCGCGCAGATGAGCGGCGAAAACGCCTCCCGCTCGACGCTGCGGCTCCCGGGTTTGCAGCAGGAGCTTGCGCTGGCCGTCGCGGCAACGGGCACGCCGGTCGTGCTGCTCGTTGTCTCCGGCCGACCGGTGGAGTTGGCGGCAGTGGAGCCGGGAATGGCGGCGATTCTGGCGGTCTGGCAGCCGGGCACCCGCGGCGGCGCGGCGGTCGCGGACCTGCTGCTCGGACGCAGGAATCCCAGCGGCCGCCTGTCGGTCACGTGGCCGCGCACCACCGGCCAGATTCCGATCTACCACAACATGCGGCCGCGGGCGCGTGTGAGTCCGAACGGTGAGTATCAGGACTTCGGAACGACTCCGCTCTACGAGTTCGGCCACGGCCTGAGCTACACGAGGTTTGCCTACAGTCCAATTCGGCTGAGGCGTCCCACCGTCAGCCCGGACGAAACGTTGCAGGCGGAGGTCACAGTGACGAATACCGGCCGGCGCGACGGCACCGAGACGGTACTCTGGTTCATTCGCGATCCGGCGGCGGGCATCACGCGTCCGCTGAAAGAGCTGACGCACTTCGAATCAGCGGCCATCGCGGCGGGCGCCAGTCGCGTGTTCCAGTTCGAAATCAATCCAGCGCGCGACCTGTCATTTCCGGATGGCGACGGCCGACGGATCCTCGAACCCGGCGAGATCCTGCTGTTCGCGGGCCCGGAATCCGCGCGGTTCAACGTCGCGCTGTAGTCACGGAAGTCGCGAGGCTCAAACACCAGGGAATCGCCAGGTCACTTCTGAACCACCACGCCGCAATGGGCCTCCAGCCGGGCAGACGTCCACTGGCAGTTTATCCGGACGGACGGGCCTGCATCAGTCCCGGCGAATGAGAGCGATGTCGCGGGTGGCGTCCGAAAGGCTGGCCAGGACCCGGGGGAAGGGGGCGCCGTCCACGTGCGCGGCGAAGGCATCGTACGGCGTCTGTGCGATCGGCGGACAGGGGATGACCTCCTGTCTGCCATCGCGCGAGGCGACGATGACCGGGCGGCCGTCGCGCCATTCCCTGGTGATGCGCCAGCCTTGGTCGGTGACGAGGTAAAAAAGGTCGATGTGTTCACGGTCGTTGCCCTCGCGGCTGTGGGTGGCGAGGTCGGCGGCCCAGGTGATGAAGAGATTGGCCACGCCTCCTCCGGCGAAGTTCACAATCATCGCCTCGGTATCGGCGCACTTCAAGTCGGTGTGCGCAAGGCGGTCGGAAAAGAAGGCGGTTTTTCCAACGGGCTGATCCATGAGGTAGCAGGCCGCATTGAGGTTGTGGATCATGGCATCCATGAACGGGCCGCCGTTCTTCTCGGGGTCGGTGGCCCAGTTGTTCCACTGCGGATAGGCATGGATCCAGTCCTGCTTGTAGAGGGCGAGGCGGCCGAGGCGGCCGGAGGCGAAAAGGTCCCGGGCGGCCTCCATGAAGGGGTCGTCCGTGCGGCTGTAAATGACGCCGGCCTTGATGCCGGTCCTAGTGGCGGCGGTTGTCATCTCCCGGCATTCGGCGCTGGTGGAGCCAAAGGGCTTCGTGGTGATGACGTGCTTGCCGGCGCCGGCGGCCTTCAGGAAGAGGCCCTTGCGGACCCAGGGCGGGACAAAGAGGGCGACGAGGTCGATGGACTCGTCGGCGAAGATGGCGTCGGGATCGGCGACCACACGGCTGCCGAACTGATGGCAATATTTCTGCGCGCGAGCCTGATCGGGATCATAGAGGGCGGCGATCCTGAAGGCTCCGGAGTTTTTGAGGGAGTCGGCCTGCCAGCGGAGGAAGTCGCCGCACCCGAATATCGCGATGAAATGAGTTTTCATGGGGGATGATTGACTCGCCAACCGAGATAATCACCGGGTGGGTTTATTTTCCGGGGAGCGTGGCAAGGGCGGCCCGCCAGGCGCCGAGGTAACCGTCCATGGTTTGGTTGACGCCGGGGATGATCTTCTGTCGGGACGCGTCGGCCTCGAACCAGGCGAGGGTGCGGCGGACGCCGGCGTGGAAGGGGATGACGGCCTGGAAACTGGGGACGAAGCGCTTGATCTTGGAGTTGTCGAAGATCGCGGAGTGGGCCTTGTCACCGAGGAGATTGCCGCGCTCCCAGGGGTTGATCGCCGCGAGAAAATCGGAGGGGATATGAACGAACTTCGGCGCGACACCGGCGGCCTCGGCGAGAGTGGCGTAGAGTTGGTTCCAAGTGAGAACTTCGTCGGAGGTGATGTGGAAGGCGTGGCCGACGGCGGCCATGTTGCCAAAAAGTCCGTCGAAGCCGCGGGCAAAATCCTCGGAGTGGGTGACGGTCCAGAGGGAGGTCCCGTCGCCGTGGACGACGATCTCGCCACCGCGACGAATGCGGTCGATGAGCGTGAAATCATCCCAGCCGCCGATGGCGATGGGCCAGACGGTCTCATAGGTCAGGGACGGACGGACGATGATCGCCGGGAAATCGCGTTCGCGGTAGGCGCCGGTGCAGGCCTCCTCGCAGGCGATCTTGTCGCGAGAGTATTCCCAGTAGGGGTTCTTGAGCGGGTGCGACTCGGTGATGAAGGGAAGGCGCGGCGGCTTCTCGTAGGCCGATGCCGAGCTGATAAAGAAATACTGGGCGCAGCGGCCGGAAAAGAGACGAATATCGCGCTCCACGTCGGCGGCCTTGTAGGCGACGAAGTCGGCGACGGCATCAAAGGTGCGGGCGCCGAGGGCGGCATGGATGGAGAATTCGTCCTGGATGTTCCCGGCCAGCGTGATCGCCCCATGGATACCATGGGCAGCGGGGTCGCGGTTGCCGCGATTGAGCATGAAGACCTCATGCCCCTGGGTGAGGGCGAGCCGCACGCACGCGGCGCTGATGTTGCCGGTTCCGCCGAGGAAAAGGAGTTTCATGGTCGTTCAACTCTGGCTGCACAATCAAAGCCCTTCCAGCCCTATCCCGCCCAAACTGACCGCCTCTTTCGCGTCGCATACCAGAGCGCGCCGGGCCGCCTTCATGTGGCGGCGGGGAGGAGGGCGATGGATTTCATAGGGAACGCGTCCATGGATGATGACAGGTAAAAATGGCCCAACCCACTAACGCGAGCGTGCAAGTGCGGGAATCCGGTTGCATCCCGAGCGGAGAAATCTGATCTTCCGCGAATCCCCGTCGCCGCTTTGAGGAGCGTTCTCATGGAAAGCCGACCATTTGGTTCTCTCCGGAACGGAACCCTCCCGTTCCACAATCCCCCGAACCGCGGAGTCCCTCCATGATCATTGTCGAATCCTCCTCGCTCGCCCTCGCGATGTGCGTCATCACCATGCTCTGCTGGGGGTCCTGGGCCAACACGCAGAAGCTCGCCAGCAAGGAATGGCGCTTTCAGCTCTTCTACTGGGACTACGCGATCGGCGTGCTGTTGTGGTCGCTCATCCTGGCGTTCACGATGGGCAGCACGGGCGGCGGCGGACGCGGCTTCCTGGCCGATCTCCGGCAGGCTGACAGCCACTGGCTCGGTTCGGCCTTTCTCGGTGGCGTCGTCTTCAATCTCTCCAACATCCTGCTCGTCGCCGCCATCGACATCGCAGGCCTCGCGGTGGCCTTTCCGATCGGCGTCGGCCTGGCGCTCGTTCTGGGCGTTATTACCACCTACCTGTCGACGCGGGTCGGGAACACGCCGATGCTGGCGGCCGGCGTGGCGGCAATCGTGGTGGCCATCATCCTCGATGCACTGGCCTACAAGCGTCTGGCCAGCGGTGCCCGCAAGGCTCCGGTCAAGGGCATCGCCATCTCCATTGCGGCCGGATTGCTGATGGGCTGGTTCTACAGCTTCGTGGCGCAGTCGATGGCGGGGATCAAGGTGGTCAACGATGTCGTCGTGTTGGGGCCGGCGGGCAAGCTGACTCCCTATACCGCCGTCGTGTTGTTCTCAGCGGGCCTGCTGATTTCCAATTTCCTCTGGAACACCATCATGATGGTGAAACCGCTCACCGGCGCCCCGGTGCCATTGGGCGATTATTTCACGAAAGGAAACGCCCGCCTGCATCTGATCGGGATCCTGGGCGGCGTGATCTGGAACCTCGGCATGTCGTTCAACATCATCGCGAGCACGAGGGCCGGGGCGGCGCTTTCCTACGGCCTCGGCCAGGGAGCGACCATGATCGGCGCCTTTTGGGGCGTGTTCATCTGGAAGGAGTTCAAGGACGCGCCCAAAGGCACGAACAGCCTGCTGACCGCCATGTTCTTCTTTTACCTCCTCGGCCTCGGCATCCTGATCATGTCGAAACTCTAGCCCGGTTTCACGAATACTGCAGCCGTAGACAGCGGCCAAATGGAGGGCGAGGCTCCCGCCGAGCCGCGGCGGACACGGAGGTCCGCCCTCCATCCAATCGCGGCTACGAATTTATCTAAACCGCCCTAATCCGGCAGAATACCATCCCATCCCCAACCTGAGGTGCTTTATGGCCAAGAACGGCATCGTCGTCGTCGGCAGCTCCAACACGGACATGATCGTCCAGATGGCGCGACTCCCCAAGCCTGGTGAAACCATCCTGGGCGGCGTGTTCAGCATCGCGGCTGGCGGCAAGGGCGCCAATCAGGCCGTCGGGGCGGCGCGCGCCGGGGCCCGCGTCAGCTTCGTCGCGCGCGTGGGCCGGGATATGTTTGGCGCCCAGGCCGTCGCGAGTCTCGTCAAGGACGGCATCAGCGTCAGCTACGTCTTCAAGGACCACGCGGCGCCGTCCGGCGTGGCCTTGATCTTTGTCGGGAAGAACGGCGAGAACAGCATTGCCGTCGCCCCCGGTGCCAACAGCCGGCTGTCGCCCGCCGACGTCAGGAAGGCAAGAAGAGCCTTCGCCGGAGCCAGCCTGCTCGTCATGCAACTCGAAACGCCGCTCGCGACTGTGCAGGCCGCCGCGCAGCTTGCGACCGAGGCTGGCCTGCGGGTGATCCTCAACCCCGCGCCGGCCCGGCCGCTGCCGGACAAGCTGTTCAGGCACATCTCGATCCTCACGCCGAATGAAACCGAGACCGAGTTGCTTACCGGCATCAAGGTAAGCAACCCAGCTGACGCTGCCACGGCCGCCGGCAGGCTCATGGCCAAGGGCGTGGAGACCGTGATCATTACGCTCGGCCGTCGCGGCGCTTTCGTGGCGACGAAGGAGGGCAGACAGCTCGTGCCTGGTTTCAAAGTGAAACCGGTGGATACCACCGCCGCCGGGGATGTCTTCAACGGTGCCTTGGCGGCGGCACTGGACGAAAACAAGCCGCTGCTGGAGGCGGTGCGTTTCGCCAATGCGGCCGCCGCGATCTCGGTCACCCGTCTCGGAGCGCAACCTTCCGCCCCGGATCGGAAGGAAATCGACTCGTTCCTGGCAACGCGGTCGCGTTGAGCCGGGAAGAAAAACCAACGGTCCTGAAATCACAGGCGTCGCGGAATGCAGGGTGCGGCGCAGCGGGCAGGATTCCATTAGGGAGCGCGCAGCCAGACTGCATAGTGCTGGCCGTCGACCCCGGCTTCCGCAAACGGTACCAGCTTGATCGGATGCGCATTGATGTCCCACTCCCCACGGACCGTCGACTGGAGGATGAGCCGGCTGGAGTCCCGCAACAAGGTCGGGGGCTGGCCGTCAAAAGCGTGGATGAACTGCGGTGCGTCCTGCCCGCCAAACTCAGGATTTAGCTTCTGGTCGAGGGCCAGAATGAAAGGCCCCCAGGCATACGCCACGCGGGCATGGTTGGTATATTCGCCGCGAATGACGCGACCGCTGAGATTGAACACGAGCGTCACCTGATCCCCGTCCCGCCATTCGCGTTCCGGGAGGGCGAGCCACCCCGCCAAGCTCGAAATATCACCGGCCCGAAGCGGCGCCGCCCAGGCCGGAACCCGGATCTTGAGAGTGAAACGGGCCGGGCCGGAGGTCTTGACCGTCAGCGTGGATTTGCCCTCGTAGGGAAACTGGCTCTCCTGCCGGATCTCGACAGGGTGGCCACCCACAGTGAATTGCGCCCGGGACGTCTCCAGCGTGCTCACGTAGATTGCGTCGCCGGCCTCCAGGTACGCGAGAGTCGGCGCGAGCACCAGGCCGCGCGGTCCGCTGGAGTGGCAGCAGCTGATGCCACTGTCGTAGTGCTTCGCCCCTTCCAGGGCGGTGTAGTAGCACCAATCGTCACCGCGTGGATTCTGCGCAGCGGTCAGCTGGTTGTACAGGGAACACTCGATCTCGTCGGCGTATTTGGCCTCGCCGGTCTGGGCCAGCAGGAGGGCGTTGAACTGCAGCCAGGTTACCGTGACGCACGTTTCCCCCAGGTGGGCTTCCTCCCCGTTCGGCAGTTCATGATCGGCGCCGAAGAGTTCGCGAATGCTGGCGGTGCCGGTCAGATAAAGGCGATTTTGGGTGATGTCGGTCCAGGCATTTTCCAGGGCCCGCAACAGGCGGGGGTCGCCCGTCACCTGGTAGAGCTCCCCGAGGCCGACCAGATTGGACAACATTTCGTACGCTTTGCCGTTGGCGATGTGGTCGACCTTTCCGCCGGGAGCGAGCAGGGCGCGGACGATATCCGGCCCCCCGGTTTCCTCGTAAGCCCGCACGATGTAGCGGGCGAACTCGAGATACCGCGCGTCGCCGGTTAGCCGGTAGAGCTCGACCACGGGTCCGAGCGTGCTGGTCGCGGCCATGCCCAGGTGCGTGCCGGCGGCCAGAATGCTCTTTTTCGCCGGAAAAGTTGCGATCAGCAGATCGCCGATCTTCCGGGACGCCTCCAGCGCGCTCCGATTGTCGGTGTACCGGTAGTAGGTTAACAGTCCGATCAAATTGTATTTGTGGGACCACACATCCCAATCCGCGCCATCGTACAGGCCGAACCGTTTTCCGGGGGCGTACGTTCCGAGGTAGCCATCGGGCTCTTGCGTGGCAATGAGCGCCGCTGCCACCGAATCGAGTTTCCGGCGCAGCGCTTCATCGCTGGAATAGGCCCAGGCCAGGGTGGCGGCATGCAGCCATTTGCCAACGTGTTCGCCGATCCAGGGCTGCTCTCCGGGCTTCTGCCGGTAGCCGGCGAGCAAGGGCTCCGTGTCCACCACCAGCAGGCGATGGCGTTCATTGGCGTCAATGCGCGCTCCGAGCCACCCCTCGATTCTCACCGCTGACGGCTGAATAGGGTGCAGGACCTCCGGAGCGACCGGCGCCACCACGTACGGAACCGGCAGGACCGGAGCGGCGTGGACGGTGAAGGCCGCGGTATTCATTAGAACGAACAAGCTGATTTTATTCATGACGAGAATGGCCCCAGTTCGGCCGCCGCTTGAAGCTACAGCATGGATGGGCTTTTCCAAGTCGTCGATGCCGCAAATGACCACGGAGCACACGGATGGACACGGATGCAGACACTGCCTTTATCCGTGTTGAGATCTCCTGCTAGATGCGCAAAAAGATCTTTCGGCGGTAAAGGAACCGGCAAATCCCGAAGCACAATCCTGCGCCGGTGACCGCGAGCACCAGGCCGCCCAGGCCGGGCCAGAGCGCGTTGAGCGCGGCGGCAATGTCGCCGCCGGCGAAGCGCTCGGAAATCTTGCCGAAATCCACGAGGTTGCTCGCAAGGTAGATAGCCAGCGGGTTGCAGCCGACCCACACAAACGGCCAAGCCCAGGCCCGCACCTGCCACACGTCGAGCACCAGATAGAACCCGCCGAGCAGCACCGCGCTCCAGCCGCCGGTGACGAGGACGAATGACGAGGTCCAGAGCTTCTTGATGACGGGAAACTGCAGGCCCCACAGGTAACCAGCGGCGCACAGGGCAACACCCGCGCCGACGAGCAGCCAGCCGCGGGTCTTCGGGCGGCGCGCAGAGTCCCGGAGCCACAGGCTGGCCAGCACGCCCAGGATGCACGAAGCAAGGGCCGGCAGGGTGCTAAGCAGGCCCTCGGGATCGTGATCCCCATCCCACTTGCGCAGGGGCAGGTAATGGGCGTCGAGCCAGTTGGTGAGATTGTGGCCCTCGGCGAAATCGCCCGCGCCGAATCCTGGCACCGAGATGAAGGTCAGCATCGCCCAGTAGCCGGCCAGCAGCAGGAGCGCCGTCGCCACCAATCCGCGCGGCCGCAGATAAAGGTAGAGCAGGCTGACCCCGCCATAACAGAGGGCCAGGCGCTGCAGCACGCCCAGCAGCCGGATTTCCGCGAGCGGCGTGGCGAAGCCGCCGTAGTAGAAAAGTCCGAGCGCATAGAGCAGCAGCGTACGCCGCAGCACCCGGTGGAGCGCCGCACTCCCGCCGCCGGTGGCGACGAGTTTGTCCAGCGAGAGCGGCACGGCGGCGCCAACCATGAACACGAACAGCGGGAAAATCAGGTCGTAGAAATGAAAGCCGGCCCAGCTTACGTGATCCAACTGCCCCGCCAGCAAGCGCGCCGGGGCGCCGCCGCGAAAGTTGGCCAGCGCGCCGCCGAGGGCGTCGGCCCCGATAATCCACAACATGTCGAAGCCGCGCAGCGCATCAAGCGAGAGCAGGCGCGGGGCGGGCGGGGCGGTGGCAATCGGCGCGGGCACGACAGGTCCCGATGATTGCTGGCTGCCCCTTGGTTGTCGAGTGGCGGTTTTTTGGTGACGCCCGCTTTGGCCGGGTCCGCCACGGGACCGGGAGTCAGCCGGTCCTGTTTACATGAGGTAATGGAGGTCGCAGAGCCCGAGAACGAAAAATGTGCGGCCTGTCCTGTCCGGTGGCCCCGTAGGACGACGGATCTCAGCCGGACCCATGCAAACGAACCACTATCGTCCTCGTATCGACACGAATCATACGGTGAACAATGTAGGAAGCCTGCTTGCAGGCGATTTCTCCTCTGCCATCGCGAGCAAGCTCGCTTCCTGCACTGCATCGTTCCGGCTGGGTGTCGGGGTTTGGAGGTACGCCATAAAGGCGGGGTGCGTTTGCGATTTATCTGGACGCGGTTACGCTCAGTCACAAGCACCCCGCCTCTGGTTACCCGAGAGCGGAAGAGTGAAAACAGATCACCCATCAACCCCAAGTCCTGGAGTCTCTCCGATGAAGCGAATTATTCCCATGGTCATGCTGGCCGTTGCCGCGACTTCCCTAGCGTTTGGTGAACCATCAGCCAAAGAACCGAAAACCCAGGGTGGAGGCAACGAACAGCTTCTCAGCCAGTTGGAGAACGACTGGGCGGTCGCCCTGGTGAAGCACGATATCGTGACGGTCGACCGCATCGTCTCTCCCAGCTGGATGATGTCAGACCCTGATGGGGGGATTGCCGACAAGGCGCAATGCGACGCCGAGCTGAAGGCCGGGGTGGTCGCCATTGAATCGTTCACGATTGACAACTTGACCGTGCACGTCGACGGCGACACGGCCGTGGTGTTCGGGCTCGAAACGGAAAAGAGCACTTACAAGGGAGCGGACTCCAGCGGACAGTACCGGTTCACGGATGTCTTTGTGAAACGCAACGGCGTCTGGAAGGCCATCGCCACTCATGTAACCAAAGTGGCGAAACATTGACGGCAATTCCGGCCGCAACCTGGCACTCAATCGGCCGGATCAACGCCGCCGGGTTCCCGGCGGCGTCGCGTAGCTGACCTTGCCATTGGCGTCGATGGTGAGGAGGCCGCGGCTGATCAGCTCGGCCAGTTTCTGGGTCTGCTCCGTCTCAGTCAGCCGGCCGCCAAAGACCGTGTTGATGTGGGCCAGCAGTCTGGACTTCGTTCTCGGTCGCGGAGCTGAGTTGTCTTTGAGCCGCGCGATGAGTTTCTCAAGCCGGACGTCCGGTGCGCCGGTCTTGACCGGGACCACCGCCTTCGCCAGGGCGCCCGACCTGGTCGGAACTGCGGCCTTGATCGGATGGGGTTTGGTCGGTTTGGGCAGAAACGGCCGGGCGGCGAAGCTGTCGCAGCGATCCACGGGAATGCCTTCGTCGGAAAGATGCGTAATCATTGGCTCGAAATCCTTGTCCTTGGAGACGATGTGAAAATGCGCGTCCGGGCAGCGCTGCACGGCCTGCCCGAGGTAATAGGCCAGGGTCAGGTCGAGCGCGTTGTGCCCGGAGGCGCCCACCTCGATCAACTCGACCTGGCTTGCCAGCCGACGGATCTGCTGGACGAGCGCCAGATCGAGCTTCTTCTGGTTCTTCCCGATCAGTAGTGTGACCTGGACCGGCTTCCCCTCGATCAACCCGAGATTGACCTCCGGGACATTCTCAAAGTCCACGAACACGTAATGAGTGAGAGTATTGGCGGGCATGTAGGTGGATCAGGCCGGAATAAGTCCGATTACGCAGCATGAAAACGGGCCACAGTGGCAGCGAGGAGTTTTTCGGTGGCAGCGCGGCAGGCCCGCTGGCGCGGCGAGAGTGAGCGTGAAAGGGCGGGTGACCGTGATCCGGTTGGCCGAGCGGAGCGGTTCACTTCGGGATCGAAGCCTCCGCCGCGAGCTTCAACTCGTTCTGGACCTTCACCAGCAATTCCTCCGCCCTCCTCGCATGCCCCATGCCGTCCCCTTTACCGATCCTTTCAGCAGCGACGACTTTGTCACACGCTTGAAAGGCTAGATTCTGAGCATCGGCAATGTATTGCTGCTGGGTCGCGAGGTTCCCTTCGGCCGTGGTCTGGCCCTTCAACTTCTCCCGGCCAAAGGTCGGTGCGCCGGCAAAGGCGGTCGTGTGCATCAGCAATGCCACGAGAATCACGATCAGAGCGAGGCAGAGCAGTGGGTTCTTCCAGGATTTGATCATCGGAGCTTTCTTATGTTGGGGTTGGGTTGACTCGTTGTGAGCATCCGATTCGGGTGCAAGGGGTGATTGGAGGCAAGCATCGCGCTGGCGAAAGGTCCAGCCATGCCCTCAGTCCGCACGCAACGGGATTAGACGTGCCTGCGGCGCCTCCCTGGATATGGTTTTCCCATGCGCGTAGCATTGTGTGCCCTGCTAGCCGGTCTTGTTCTCGCGGGTCTGCCCCGCCTCGCCATGAGTGCTCCGTCGTCGCGATTTGACGTCTCATCGTTCGGTCAGTTCCGCGGCGAAATCGCCGCGGACACGGCCCTCATCCAGCGGGCCATTGATGCTTGCGCCGGGGCCGGCGGCGGCTCGGTGGTCGTGCCGGGCGGCACGCACGTGACCGTTGGCTCGATCCGCCTGCGCTCACACGTGGCGCTCCACCTCGAGCGCGGCGCCGTCCTGCAGGCCAGTCCCTGCCACGGGGATTTTTCCCTCACCCTGCCTTATCCGGTCACCACGCATCCCGGGGAGGCGGCGCCGCTGATCGGCGTGATGATCTTGGCGGACGAAGCCGAGGACGTCGCGATCACCGGCGCCGGCGTCATCGACGGCAACAGCCCCGCCTACGTCGCCGAACACGGCCAGGAGATTGACCGGGCCAAGGACCAGCGTCCCTACACAATCGTGTTCCGCGCCTGTCGGCACGTCACCTTGCGCGATGTCACGGTCCGCAATGGAGCTTTCTGGACCGTGCGCGTGCTGGGCTGCGACGACGTCCTGATTGCAGATCTCCGCATCGATAACAGCCTCCTGATGCCCAACAACGACGGTCTGGACATCGATTGGTCGTCCAGCGTCCGCATTCGCGGCTGCAATATCGTCTCGGGCGACGACTGCATTGCGCTCAAGACGGCCCCCGAAAGCACCGGCATCACCCGGCCGTGCGCCAATGTAGTCATCACGGGCTGCACGCTCATGTCGCGCTCCTCCGCGATTGTGATGGGCAGCGACGTGGTCGGCTCCATCCACGACGTGGTGGTGGACTCCTGCGTGATCCGCGACAGTCACCGCGGCGTCTCGGTCCGTCTCAACATGAAGGGCAGCATCGAGCGCGTGTCATTTTCCAACCTGAGCATCGAAACGCGGCTCTACGATCCCGCCTGGTGGGGCCGGGGCACGCCCATCGACGTCGTGGTCACGCCGTGGAACGAGGTCACCCAGGCCGGCACCGTGCGCGACATCCGGTTCAGCAACATCATGTGCCGGGGCGAAAACGGCATCGTGGTTTATGGATTCGCGCCCGGCCTGATCGCGGGCGTCACCTTTGATCATGTCGCGGTGCAGATCGACAAGACGACGGCCTACGCCGGCGGGCAGCAGGATTTCCGTCCGTGCCCCGGCGAGGCCATGCCGGCGCTGCCCACCAGCGGATTCCTGCTGCGCAATGCCGCCGGGGTGACGATCCGCGACTGCCAGGTGACGTGGGGCGAACACCGCCCGGACTACTATCGCCACGCGCTCGACGCCGAGCATTGTCCCGGCCTGGAGGTCAGGGATTTTACCGGCGAGGCCGCCTGGCCGGAGAAGTTTCCGGCCCGGCTGATCCACTGACTGGTTACGTGAGGATGATTGCACACCACTCGCAGTGGCACGGGTCTCCCGACCCGTGGGGAGCGGAACCACGGGTCAGGAAACCCGTGCCACGAAACCGCCGACGGATGGAGCGGGACATGAAGTAACTCACTCAAGCGCCTCGCAGCTTGCCCCAAGGATCTCTACTTTATCGCATTGGCTTCAATTACGACTCCCCTCCACAATGAAAACTCTTTTCGGAAATTTCGTTCGCGCCCGATTTTTCACCCGACATTGCGGGCGGGCCCGGGCGCGCCACCTGACGATCATCGCCACCTTGGCATTCTGGGCCGGCGGAATCGCGGCCGGTCCGCAAATGGCAGCATCCAAACCACTGGCGCGGTCAGAAAGCCCGGCGGCCGCATTGCGCCGCGCCGGACTTCCCAGGAAGGTCCTGCTCGGCACAGTGATCAGCGGCTACGAGATCTTCACGCAGCCCTTGGAGAAACGGCTCCAGCGGATGGACGAACTGGTTGAGGCGATGGCTGCGCGGGCGCGGGTGAATTTTCCCGCCGCGCGGCTGGACCTCGTCGTGCTCCCGGAGACCTTTCTTGCCCGCCCGGGCGACTCGCTGGCGCAGCAGGTGGTGCGGATGGAGGAAGTGCTTCCCCGAATTGCGGCATGCGCCAAGCTGCATGGATGCTACCTGATCGTGCCGGTGCTCCTGCGGGAGGCGGCCCCGCCCCTGCGTTACAGCAATACCGCGATGCTGGTGGACCGCGAGGGGAGTGTGGTGGGAATCTACCGCAAGGTCCATCCGGTGGCCCCCCAAGGCAGCGATGTGTTGGAAGGCGGGACGACGCCGGGGCGGGAATTTCCGGTCTTTGAGTGCGATTTTGGGCGCGTGGGAATCCAGATCTGTTTTGATATGCTTTATGCCGATGGCTGGGACGCGCTGGCCAGAAAGGGGGCTGAGATCGTCGCGCTGCCATCGGCCTCGCCGGAGACCGCGCATCCCTCCCTCTACGCGCTGCTGCACCGGTACTACATCGTGAGCGCGGCGCCCCGGGATCATGCCGCGGTTTTCAACCCGCTCGGCATGATCGAGGCGCAGATTACCCAGGAAGACGTGCTGGTTCACCAGATCGACCTGTCGTATGCGATTCTGCACTGGGAGGCCGTGTTGGAGGAAGGCGAGGGGCTCAGGCGGAAATTCGGGGACAAGGTGGGTTTTCACTACTACCGCCCGGAGGACGGGGGCATTTTTTGGTCCAACGATCCGGCCACGCCGATTGCGCAGATGATCCGGACCCTGGGACTGACTGAGTCGGACGCCAACGTGGACCGGATACGCCGGCTCCAGGAAAAGGCGCGGGGAGGCCCGCCGGCGGCTCCGTAAGGCCGCGCGGTACCTTTGCGCTGGGGCCTGACTCTGGCCGACTCGCAGGCCGCGAATTTGTTCTACCACAAGGCACAGAGGACACCGAGGAAATCGATCTGAGTACTGCACGGCGCTGGGCGGTGCATCCGGGTTGATCGAGATGCATCCGGAGACTGTCACTTCAAACGATTGATCTCAGTGCGCTCTGTGCCTCCGTGGTTCATTTGCTCCACTGGTTCTGGCGGAGGCGACGACCACGGCCGCACGCTACGCTGGAATTCCCTCCGGCCGATTAGCGGCCCGAAACCGCTTCGGCGGCATGCCCATCTCCCGCTTGAAGGCGGTGCTGAACGAAAACGCATCCCCATAGCCGGTGCGAGCGGCGATCGAGGCGATCTTTTCCGTCGAATGGCACAGCAGATCGGTAGCCGCGAGCATCCGCAGGTAGGTGAGATGGGACATCGGGGACCGGTGCACGTGGCGGTGACAGAGGCGCCGCAGGTTCTCCTCGCTCATGCCGATGCAACGGGCCATGCGCCGCAGGTTCCACGTCCCCCCGACGTCTTCCCGGATCGCCAGCCAGAGCTGGTCCAGCCGCGGTTCCCCCATCTCCGACTCGAGGATCCGCCACACCATCCGGTCAACCAGGGCTGCCCAGAATCCCATGACCGCCTGGTCCGCCTTACCCGCGTTCTCGTGGCAGAGCCCCTCCACCGCGAGGCGGAAGCCTGTCCCGTCGACCGGGATCAGCCGCGGTTGGCGGCCCGGTTCGACCGTCGGGAGGCTGGCCGATTCCTCATAGAGCACCCAGTGGAGCCGCCAGCGGCTTCCGGACGCAATGTGAAAGGCGTTCAGCGCGCGCGGCGCCGTGATGTAGGCAAATCCCGGCGGAAAGCGGCGCCAGACGCCGTCGACGAGGGCCTGTCCCTCGCCCTGCGCGCCGACAAGAATCACGCTATACGCCGGGGAGAACCGGACGAACTCGTAGCCGGCGCGGGCCTCGGTATATCCGGCGATCCGCGTGTGGGTGGCTCCGAACCCGGGCACCTGCCGGCTGCTGACCATCCATTCGCGCGTCCGCGCGCCAAGCGAGTGGATTTCACGAATGTTTTTTGGGATGCGATCCATGGACGCAATCGAACGATTGTGATATCAAAAGGGTCAACTGCTAAACGCTGAAGACGAAAAATGGACTGCCTGCCCTGCAAACGTGCGCTGCTGAGCTTCGCGCTTCGCCCATGAATGGCGGAATGCCCGCGAGCAACGACGCCGGCGATCGGGCTCCGCTCGGGAACCACGGTCTGGCGCTGCGGGAGAACCAGGCAGCCGCAGAAATCGAAACCGGTGCTCTGAACCGCGAGCTCTCGACTATCTGCTGGTCGACCGCGGCGATCTTGTTGTCCTTTCTGGGAATCACGCACCTCGGCGTCATGCTTTGCTTTTGTCTCGGCGCGCGCGTTTCGCCGTTCATCGCGCCGGCGGCGCTGCTGGGTTCGCTGGTCGCCGCCGACTGGATAGCCCGCCGCGAGGACCTGCGTGGCCGGCGGCGCCTCGCGCCGCCGGTCATCGCGCTTTCCATTGTCGGGGCCGGCCTGTTCTTCGCCGGCAGCTTCTTCGACTTTGGCTGGGACGGGCAGTGGTATCACCAGACGGCGGTGTATCAAATGGCGCACGGCTGGAATCCGCTGCGCGATCCGCTGCACAGCTTCTCTCCCGATCTCGAAACGTGGGTGCGCCACTATGCCAAGGGACCGTGGTATGTGGCGCTCGCGCTGTTCCAGACGACGCACCACATCGAGTGGGCGAAGGCGGCGCCATGGATCGCGCTCGCCGCGTCGACCCTCGCCGTGTTCGCGGTGGCGCTCGAGTTCGGTCGCCGCCGCCGGGTCGCTTTCGTCATTGCGGCGCTCGTCGCCCTGAATCCAGTCGTCCTCTGCGAACTCGCCTCCTATCTGGTGGACGGACTCGTGGCTTCGTTCCTGGCCTGTTTCCTCGCCGCCATGATCGGCAGTTTCCGGCGGCCGGGCCGGCTGGTGCCGTGGGTCGCGGGCATATCGGCCATTCTCTGCATCAACGCCAAGCAGACGGGACTCGTTTATGTCTGTTTCGCAGTCGCTGCCGGCGGGCTTTTTGTCCTTCTCAAACGGCGCGACCGACTGGCGCGTTATGTCCTGGTTCAATCCAGCGCCATCCTGGTGGGGACCGCGCTGTTCGGCTTCAATCCCTACGTGACCAACACGGTGCATCGCGGGAATCCGTTTTACCCGTGGGCCGGCACCGCCGCTAATCCTGGCTTCAGCCAGCGGGAACGCGATCCGAACGAGCGTTACGAGACGCCGGCGAACCTGGTCGGTCGCAACCGCGTTTATCGGCTCGCCTACTCGATCTTCGGCCGCCCCGGCGCGCAGCCGGTCACCGGCGGCTTGGATGCGCAGCTCATGTGGCCGTTCGACGTCGGCTGGAACGATTTCAACATGTTTCGGATCCACGGGGTGCGCGTCGCGGGGTTCGGCCCGCTCTTCAGCGGGGCGTTGCTGATCGGGCTGCCGCTGCTGGGAATGGCGCTGGTCCGTCCGGGCGTGCCGCGCCTCGTGCTAGCGCTGCTGGCCGGCACGATCATCGCGTCGCTCCTGATCGGCCCGCACACCTGGTGGGCCCGGTATGCGCCGCAATTGTGGTGGCTGCCGGTGGTCGCCGTGATCGGCGGTCTCGCCGTTCCGAACGGGCGGACGGCGCCGTGGGTGGCCACGGGGCTCGCGGCGGTGCTGCTGGCCAACGCGATGCTGATCGCCTTCGCGCATTTTCGCTGGGAGATCGCCGCCACGCGCACGCTGCGCGAGCAGATGGCCTTCCTGCGCGCTCAGGAATCGGTGGAGGTGGACTTCGCCTATTTTGGGGAGTCGTTCGGCGAACGCCTCCGCGCCGCGGGAGTCCGATTCCGCGCCGTGCGACGGCTGCAATGTGCGAACCCGATCGTGCTGATGAGCGTTGCCCCCGGCTACCCGGGCGCCGTCCGCGCCGGTATTCAGGGCGCGAACCTACCGGCCTCTCTTTCCAGCCCCTGAAAATGAAAATGGCCCCGGTGGAACCCCGCCCGCGCATCGAATTGGTCGACGCTCTCCGGGGCGCGGCCCTGCTCGGAATCCTCCTGCTGCATTCGGTGGAGCACTGGGATTTTCTCCGCGCACCCGTGAATCCCCCTGCCTGGCTGCGGCCGTTCGACGCGGCGACGCACGACGGGGCCTTCTTCCTTTTCGGGGGCAAGGCCTACGCGGTTTTTGCGCTGTTGTTCGGGTTCAGCTTCTTCCTGATCCTGAACCGGTGGTCGGAGCGCGGGGTCAATTTCCAGGGGAGGTTTCTATGGCGCCTGGCCGTGCTGGCCATCTTCGGCTACCTGCACGGCATCGTCTACTGCGGCGACATTCTGCTGGTGATCGCCGTCCTCGGCGTGCCGCTCGTGTTTCTGTACAAGCTCGGCAACCGCGCGCTTGCGTGGATTTCCGTGGCGTTGGTGCTGCAGATCCCGTCGTTGTGGGACACGGGCCGCGTGCTCTTCGAGCCGGGCTATCAGCCACCACAGCCCCGCCACTGGGCGATCTATGGGCAGCTCTTCAATGTTTTTGCCGGCGGGTCGTTTTGGGATGTGACCACCACCAATCTCTGGACGGGACAGTGGTCGCGGCTCTGGTGGACGATCGAAACAGGACGCTATACCCAGATGCTGGGCCTGTTCGTTTGGGGCCTGCTGCTGGGCCGGGCCCGGGTTTTTGAGGACCCCGTCCGCTGCGCGCGGCTGGCCCGGCGCGCCCTGCTCTGGGGGGCGATCGGGTTTGCGGTTTGCTACCCGATCAAGCTGCACCTTGGCGCTTGGGGGCTTCGAGATTTGGATCATTACGTGACCGACAATCTGATCTCGTCCTACTGCAACCTGTCGCAGATGGCCGTCTGGGCCGGTGGATTTGTCCTGCTCTACCAATGGGCGACGGCCAGGGCGGCGCTTCGCCTGCTGGCGCCGTACGGACGGATGAGCCTGACGTGTTACGTCACACAAGCGCTCGTGGGCGTACCGCTGTTCTACGGCTACGGACTGGCGCTGTACCGCCACTTGGGGTCGTTCTACAGCGTGCTTGTTGGCGGCGCGATTTTTGCCGGCCAATGCGTGTTTGCGCATTTCTGGCTGAGGCGCTTTACTTATGGGCCACTTGAGTGGTTATGGCGTGCATTCACCTTCGGTTCGCTGGCCACGCCGATGCGCAAAGCCCGGTCCGCCCCATCCACTGCAGTGGCGAATGCTCCCGCCCTTCCTTCCTGAGTCATCCTCATCCTCCCGAACGCCCGTCGATTCTCTCCCTATCATGAAACGCCATCAACGCAGTATCCTTGCCCTTGTTCTCATACTCGCGGTGGGCGCCCTTGCGGCTGCCGCAGCCTCCGCCGTTCCCGCCCCGCGCGAACGCCTCCTGCTGGATGCCGGCTGGAGGTTCCACCTCGGTAACGAATGGGGAATCGCCCAGAACCTAGCCAAGGCCGGCACGGGCTACGGCCCGGCGAGCGCGGGGTTCGGCGACGCGGGCTGGCGGCGGGTGGACCTGCCGCACGACTGGGCCGTCGAATTGCCCTTTGATCCGAAAGGCGACACCGCCCACGGGTCCAAGGCGCTTGGCGAGGCGTTTCCGCAAAACAGCATCGGATGGTACCGTCGCACGTTCGAATTGCCGGCGACCGACACCGGCCGGCGCCTCTGGCTCGAGTTCGACGGCGCGTTTCGCGACTGCACGGTCTTTGTCAACGGCTGGTTCGTCGGCCATCACGAGAGCGGCTACAGCGGCGTGCGCTATGACATTACCGACGTCGTGAACTGCGGAGGAAAGAACGTCGTTGCCGTCAAGGTGGATGCCACGCAGACCGAAGGCTGGTTCTACGAGGGCGCCGGCATCTACCGCCACGTCTGGCTGGTGAAGACGGCGCCGCTGGCGGTTGCGCCGGACGGGGTGTTCGTTTACAGCCAGTTCAAGGACAATCTCCCGGTGGGTCCGGCCGAGATCCACTTGCAGGCGCGGCTGACCAATGCGCAAAGCGTGCCGGCCGACGCCGCGGTCACGTGGGAGATCGACGGCCCCGACGGCAAGGTGCTCGGCACCGCTTCGCAAACCGGGCGCATTGCCGCGGCGGCGACCGGCGAGGTCGAACAGTTGACGAAAATCGCGGTGCCGGAGCTGTGGTCGCCGGAGACGCCGAAGCTCTACCGGTTGGTGACGACTATCGCGAGCGGCGGCCGGACCGTCGACCGGGTCGAGACCGAATTCGGCATCCGCACAGTGGCGTTTGACGCGAACCGGGGCTTCCTGCTCAACGGCAAACCCTATCTACTCAAGGGCACCTGCAACCACCAGGACCACGCCGGCGTGGGCGCCGCCTTGCCGGACCAGTTGCAGTTTTTCCGGATCGCAAAATTGAAGGAGATGGGCGGCAACGCCTATCGCACCTCGCACAATTCCCCCACGCCGGAGCTGCTCGAAGCCTGCGACCGCCTTGGCATGCTCGTCATGGACGAGAGCCGGCTGGTCGGCAGCGATGCGCTGCATCTGAAGTGGTTTGAGGAACAGGTCCGGCGCGACCGCAATCATCCCAGCGTGGCGATCTGGTCGCTGGGGAACGAGGAATTCACCGTGCAGGGCATACCCTCCGGCGCCCGCGTCGCCACCGCGATGCAGGAACTGGTGAAACGGCTCGATCCGACGCGCCCCATCACCTGCAACGCCGCGGTCGGGAACGAATTCACGGGAATCAACACCGTCATCGAGGTGCGCGGGTGGAGCTACCACATCGGAAAGGACAACATGGACGCCTACCACGCCGCCCATCCGCAGCAGCCGAATGTCGGCAGCGAACAGGGCAGCACCGTCGGCACGCGCGGAATCTATGCGGACGACAAGGAGCGCGGCTATGTGTCCGCCTACGATGACCACGGGCAGACTTGGTCGAACACCGCCGAGGAATGGATGAGTTTTTTCGACTCCCGTCCCTGGTTGTCCGGCGGTTTCGTCTGGACCGGTTTCGACTACCGCGGCGAACCGACCCCCTACGGCTGGCCGTGCATCAACTCGCATTTCGGCATCTATGACACCTGCGGATTCCCCAAGGACAATTACTGGTATTACCAGTCGTGGTGGGTAGACCGGCCGGTGTTGCACCTGCTGCCCCACTGGAACTGGCCCGGCAAGGAAGGCTCGGAGATCGATGTGCGGGCATTAAGCAATTGCGAGGAGGTCGAGCTGTTCCTCAACGGCCGGAGCCTCGGCCGGCAGACCCTGAAGCGCACCGAAACACTGAAGTGGAAGGTGCCATATGCGCCGGGCACGCTTTCCGCGAGAGGTTTCAAGGGCGGACAGCTGGTGGCGGAGACGAAGGTCGAGACCACGGGTGCGCCGGCGGCTGTGTTGCTCACGCCGGATCGACCGACGATCGACGCAAACGGCGAAGACGTCTCGGTCATCACGGTCGCGGTCGCGGATGCCGCGGGGCGTATCGTCCCGGTGGCGGGCAACGCGGTCAGGTTTGAACTCGAAGGCCCGGGTCGGATTATCGGGGTGGGCAACGGCGATCCCAGTTGCCACGAGCCCGACGTGTTTGTGGCGACGGCGCCACTGCGCACCATGATAATTGGTGGCTGGCGATGGAAGAAAGTCGCCAGCATCTATGCCCAGGATCTACCCGAAACGGGTGGGTCCATGGATGACTCGGGCTGGGACAAATTGGATGTCACGGCGGAGAGCGGCCCGTTGGGCTTGCGTGAACAGGGCGTGTTCCGCACGCGGTTCATGGCATCGGCGCAGGATCTGACTGCGCCGGCAATGGAACTCTACTTCGGGAAGATCGACGGCGATGGCAAGGTATTCGTGAACGGCCAGCAAATCGGGTCAGCCGGCGACCCGCGTTCGGCCTCGAGCTACGATGTCAAAACGTTCCTGCATCCCGGAGAGAATACGATTGCCGTGGCCATCGCGAACTACGGTCCGGCCGCGGGCGTGAACAAGGGCGTGTGCTTGCGAATGCCGGAGCCTCCGCTGCCGGTCGAGTGGCGGCGCAGCGTCTTCAACGGGCTCGCGCAGATCATCGTTCAATCGTCCAAGGAGGCCGGCGCGATCAAGCTGACGGCGCGGTCTGCCGGGCTGCAGCCGGCGACGATCCTGCTCCAGGCGAAAACGGCGGCGCCGCGACCGGCGGTGCCGTGACCGGTTGCAGAAGTCACCTGGCACTGCTCCGTTCGACGGAGTGGTGCCGGGTATCATGCCTTCCACCCCACCGCCGACTCCTGGGAGACAGTGCTTGCGTTGTAGCCGGCCTCATTGAGGCCGGGCCGGGGTCGGCTACCAGACCCGAAAGTTCCTTCCCTTCCAGTGCAAAACGCGTTTTGCAGGTGGGACTGCATCATTACAGACGGCGTGGTACTCGCTGAGGCGCAAAACGGTCACTTCTGGTCCAGGCAGTTGCGCACCGTGACTGCCAGGGTCTTTATGTTATACGGCTTCGGCAGGAAAGTGATTCCCTGGTCGGTGATCCGGTCCAACTTCAAGATCTCCTCGCTGTAGCCGCTCGAAAGAACTGCCTTCAAGTCGGTTCTCGACCGCTTCAAGCGACCGTACAATTCCATGCCGGTCATGCCGGGCATCCGCATATCCGTGAACAGCAAATCGATCTCCCGCGCCTGCTTTTCCCAGATCTTGAGCGCCTCGGCTCCGTTGGCTGCCTCCAGGACCCGATATCCGAATAACTGCAGCCCCAACGCGACCATCTCGCGAACGGCCGGCTCATCTTCGACCAGCAGGATCAATTCCTTTCCTTGCGGGGCATTCCCATCAATGGCTTCGGACCGGGGAGGGGCGGCGGTGATCAGGGCGGGAAGATAGACCCGGAAAACGCTGCCATGGCGAACCTGGCTGGTGGCTTCGACCCAGCCTTCATGTTGCTTCGCGATTCCATAGACCGTGGCCAACCCCAGTCCCATGCCCTTGCCGACCTCTTTAGTGGTGAAGAAGGGCTCGAAGGTGTGTTTGAGCGTGCGCTCGTCCATGCCCCGGCCGGTGTCAGTTACCGAGAGACACACGAACAACCCCGGCCGTGCCTCGGGGTTGGCTTGCGCGGCTGCCGCGTCCAGCTCCATCAGCTTGGCGTCAATGGTCAGGCGGCCGCCGCCTGGCATCATCGCATCCCGCGCATTGACGCACAGGTTGGTCACCACCTGTTCGATCATGCGAACATCGGCCTCAATCCAAAGCGGAGTGTTCCCGCCGGCGAAGTCGATTGCAATGGGTTCGCCCATCAACTGCTGCAGCGTCTTGCCCAGGCCGGCCAGCACCTTGTTTAAATCCACCGGCTTCCGCTGGATGACTTGGCGGCGGCTGAAGGTCAGTAGCTGGCGGGCCAGGTCGGCCGCGCGCTGGGCTTCGCTTTCAAGTTGCTTGAGCGACGTCCTCGTTCCCTCGGTCAGCTTTGGATCGTCCAGTAGGAGGCCAAGCTGCATCAGGGTCGAGGTAAGGATGTTGTTGAACCCGTGCGCCACGCCGCCCGCCAGTTGCCCCACCGCCTCCATCTTCTGGGCCTGCCTCAGCTGCTCTTCCAGCAGCCTCTGCCGGGTGATGTCCTCCTTGACGGCAAGGAAGTGGGTGATTCGTCCTGTGTCATCCCGGATCGCTGAGATGGAGGCGTTCTCCCAGTAAAGCTCCCCATCCTTCTTCCGGTTGTGAAACTCGCCGCGCCACTCGCCGCCGGCGATGACCGTGTTCCACATTTGCTGGTAGACTTCGGGCGGCATTTCGCCGGATTTGAGCACCCGCGGATTCATTCCCAACAGTTCCTCGCGCCGGTAGCCCGTCAGTTCGCAGCACTTCCGGTTGACGTATTCGATCTTTCCGGCCGGATCGGTGATGATCACGCTGACGGGGCTCTGCTCCACCGCTCGCGATAGTCGGCGGATTTCCTCCTCCCCGCGCTTGCGCGCCGTGACGTCGCGGAAGCTCCACACCCGGCCCACCGGCTGTCCGCCGATTTGCTGCGGCTTGGAATAGCACTCGAAGACGCGCCCATCCGTGCACTCCAGCACGTCGAAACTCTCCGCCTCCGGGCGGGCCCGCATCTCCTGCACTTTGGCTTGGAGCGCCAGCGGAGCCTTCAGTTGAGTCCCAATTAAGTCCAGGATCTGCCCGTCGGCGTGGGATTCTACGATGGAATGGGGCAGGCGCCAGTGCCTTGCGAACTGACCATTGAAACCGGTGATTCTCCCCGAATGGTCGGCTACGAGGATCCCGTCACTGCTGGAATCCAGCGTCGCTTGCAGCAAGGAAAGGGACTGCCGCAATGTCTGCTCGGCTTTCCGGTAATTCGTGATGTCGCGGAGATGGCACTGCACAATCTTCTCTGGACCGGTCCCCTTCACGTTGCCGAAAAGCTCCACTGCGATCGGCCGCCCCGTTTTGCTCTGGAGCGTGAGGTTGTCGTAATGGAATTCGCCCTGAGCCGGGAGCTTCTGCAGGGCGGCCTCAGCTGGCGTGCCCTCACTGAAGAGACCGAATTCCCACGGCCGTTTCTCCAATAATTCCCCCGGCAGATAGTCCAAGAGCTCCGCCAGATACCGGTTGGCGGCGGTGATCCGGCCGGTGGCGGCATCAAAGATCAAGATGCCTTCCCGGGCCGACTCGAAAAGCTGCCGGTATCTTTTCTCCGAGGTCTCCAGCTCTTGTCGGAGGATCTTTTCGAGTGGTGGTTCAGGGTTCATGCAATACTTCAACCACTGGCCGGGAAAAACCGGCCAGAGAACAGAAATTTGCCATTTATCGCATTAAATGTTTTCCAATGTCGAACCATAATCGGGGCAGCAAAGGTGGGCAACCCCCCCGGGCGGAATTAACGAGAATCTTACGACCAGCCATACCGGGAAGCGGCCCGGGTGGTTTTCGGCTTTGCCCTGGGCCCGGCGCCCGCCACGCTCGCGCCGCCAATGAGTTCGTCCCCGGCAGCCGCTCTGTTATCCGTCGCCCCCGGCGATTTGCCGGATATGGCTGGTCTTGGCGGCCACCCTCGCGGTCTGACCACCCTCTTCTTCACCGAAATGTGGGAGCGGTTTTCCTACTACGGCATGCGCGCCCTGTTGGTCTATTTCATGGTTGCGCCTGTCGCAGCCGGCGGGCTTGCCTATGACAACCGCAAAGCCGGCATCATCTACGGAACGTACACGATGTGCGTCTACATGCTCTGCATTCCGGGCGGGTTCGTCGCGGACAACTTCCTCGGCGGGCGGCGGTCGGTGTTCTGCGGCGGACTCATTATTGCGCTGGGCCATTTTACGCTGGCGCTGCCCTCGGAGGCGGCGTTTTTCGGCGGGCTCGTCCTCATCACGTTCGGCACGGGCTTGCTCAAGCCAAACATCAGCTCGATGGTCGGCAGCCTATATCCGCCGGGCGATCCGCGGCGCGACGGCGGGTTCTCGCTTTTCTACATGGGCATCAACCTCGGCGCGTTCAACGGGCCGCTCATCACCGGCTGGCTCGCGCAGAGCGATGAATTCAAGCGCCTGCTCGCGGGATGGGGCCTCGATCCGGTCCACAGCTGGCACTGGGGCTTTGCGGCCGCCGGAGTCGGCATGACTCTCGGCCTGGTGGTCTATTTGATCACCGGCCGGCGCCTTGTCCAGGTGGGCCGCCCTCCCGCCGCCGGCACCCGTCCGTGGCGCCCGCTCGGACTCGTGCTCCTCGGTGCGGCCGCGGTCCTTGCTGTCGTGCTCCTCTCCGACCTCAATCCGGATTTCGCGTGGATCCGCTACGGCTACGTCGTGCTGCCGGTGCTCGCGATCCTCTGGTTCGGCTTCCAGGTCAGTCTCGATGCGAAGCGCATTGCCGCGGTCCTCGTGTTCTCGCTGGCGGCGGTGGTCTTCTGGGCGATCTTCGAGCAGGCGGGCTCGACGATCGCGCTCTTCGGCGACCAGCTCACGCGGACGGAGGTGCTCGGCTACCGGTTTCCCTCCGCCTGGTTTCAGTCGGTGAACTCCGTCTTTGTCATCCTGCTCGCCCCGGTCTTCGGATGGCTGTGGGTGCGGCTGGGAGCCAACCAGCCGTCGGCGCCATTCAAGTTCACGCTGGGCCTCGGGTTTCTCGCCCTCTCGTTTTTGCTGATGGTGCCGGCGGCGCGGCTGACCATCGAGGGCCGGGTCAGCCCCCTGTGGATTGTCGGGCTCTTTTTCCTCCAGACGGTTGGCGAACTGCTGCTCAGCCCCGTCGGCCTTAGCACCATGACCAAGCTCGCGCCGCCCAAACTGCTCGGGCTTATCATGGGGATCTGGTTCCTGGCCGACGCGCTCGGCAACCAGCTCGCGGGCGTGCTCGCGGGCGAGTTCACCTCAACCGACGGGAACGTTCTTGCCGCCTTCTTCCTCAAACAGGCCCTGTGGGTCGGCGTCGCGGCGGTCGCGCTGCTCGCCGGTGTTCCCTGGGTCAAAAAGCTCATGGGCGGGGTGAAGTGACGCGCGGAAATGGCGGCTCTCTGAGTAAATGCCTCCCGCCCTGTCAATCGCCGAGGAGGGCCGGAAATCATTCTGACCGCAGCAGACGGGAAATATCCACTTTTGCGGCACGCTGCGCGGGCAGGACGCACGCGAGAACGGAGGTGCCGAGCAGAATGCCACCAACGGCCGCCAACACCCACGGGTCTTGTGCGGAGGTTTCGAAGAGCAGGCTCTGCAGGTAGCGTGTCAACGCCATGGAACCGGCGAGGCCGAATACGATGCCGGCCAGCGTCAGCAGCAGGCCGCGCCGCATAACGAGCTGGATGAGATCACGCCGCGTGGCGCCCATCGCCATGCGGACGCCGAATTCGCCCATGCGGCGGTCCACGGTGTAGGCGAGCACGGAGAAGATGCCAACGACGGTCAGCAGGAGCGCGATGCCGGCCAGAACCTTGAGCACGGAATTAGCCATGCGCTCCGCCCAGAGCTGATTGTCCCGCACCCCGTTGAGCGGCAGAATCTGGGAAACGACGATTCGTGGATTGAACGTGTAGAGCTTGCGGCGGATCAGGCCGGCGAACGCCTCGTCGTAGTCGCGTGAGAGCCGCACGACGAAGGTGTTGAAGTTGAACGGTGCCCAACCCTCGGGGCTGTAAATATAAAATTCGGGCGCATTGCGCAGCGTGGTATGAATGTCGCCGATCACACCTGCGATGACCCAGCCTTTCCAGTCCGCCGGCGGGCCGGAGATGCCGCTCACGGGCCGGAGAAACTGGCCGACCGGATCCTTTCCCGGCCAGCAAGCGCGGGCGAAGGCCTCGTTGACCAGGATCTCATTGCCATTCGTCTGATTCAGCCAGCGACCGCGCTTCAGCTTCAGGCCGGAGGCATCCTGAAAGCCGATATTGAAGCCGAGCATGGACGCCCTGAGGGGACGGCCCTCCGGTCCTTCCAGCGTGAACTGGCTGAAATAATAGCCGGACAACAACACATCGCAGCCGAAACCGACGGCGGCCACGCCGGGGATTCGTTGGAGCTCCGCCTGGATTTCCCGCAGGCGGGCGAGACGCGCTTCCGTTTCGATCGGATAATCGGGAGGAAAACCGAGCTGAATCTTGGCGCGGCCGGCGGGATCGAAGCCGAGGTCAACGTGCTGGAACTGGTGAAAGGTGCGGATCATCAGCCCGGCGCCAGCCAGCAACACGACGGCAAAGGCGGCTTGCAGGATCACGAAGGCCCCGCGCAGACGGGCCAGCGCCGGGCTCTCCCCGAGCGCGGCGCCGCCATCCTTCAGCCCCGAATAGATGTCGGTGCGAAAAATGCGGTAGGCCGGGATGGCGACGATCAGCAGACTGGTGGCGACAGTCAGCAACGCCATCACGCCGACTACCCGCCAGCCGAGGGTCCAGCTGGTCCAGTTCGGGGCAAAGGCGGAACTGCCGGCGGCGCTCAACAGCAACGGGAAAAACCAGTTGGCCACGAGCAGGCCGGCGAGAGAGGCGAGCACGGCGAGCGTCACACTCTCTGCCGCTAGCAGCCGGATGATTTGCCAGCGGCCGCCGCCGAGGGCGAGCCGGATGCTGAGTTCGCGCCGCTGGCCGAGCATGCGCACGAGCATGAGGTTCGACGCATTCAGGCAGGCGATCGCGTAGAGAAAGCCGACCGCGCCGAGCATCACCCAGTAGATTTCCGCGCGCATCAATTGGTTCACTTCGCCCATGCTCGAGAAGACGGGGCGGTCATTGACGATGAACGGGCGGAGAGGGCCGGGCACGTCGAGCTTGGCGGCGGCAAGCGATTGTTCGGCCTGTTCGCGCGTGAAACCGGGGCGCACCTTGCCCAGCAGGAACAGGGAGGGAAGCCACGGTTGCGCGGGATTTACCCGGTAGGCGAGCGGACGAAAGACATCGTTGTAGAAGTAGGCGGGCAGGTTCTGGGCTTCGCGCAGCACGCCGACGACGGTGCAGACCTGGTCGCCGACGGTGATCTTGCGGCCCAGCGCGTCGGCCTTTCCGCCGAGGTGGCGCTGCCAGAACTGATGGCTCACGACGATGACCTGATCGGCACCCTCGGCGTCTTCGCCGGGCAGAAAACCGCGTCCGAGTACAGGCGCGATGCCGAGCATCGGAAAGAGATTCGGGCTGATCCCGATCCAGCTCGTGGTGACCGGCTGGCCGTCGATGACAATGTTGCCCGTCGTGTAGGCGGCCTTGGCGTATTCAGCCACGGCGTTCGTCTGCTCCGCGTAGGCGCGGGCCATGAAGTCCATGCGCACCGGCATCGACGGAGTCTGATCGTTGCGTCCGCCGATGAGAAAGACATCGTTTGGAAACTTGGACGCCCGGAACAAGATCCAGTCGGTAACGCTGAAAATCGCGGCGGCCGAGCCAATACCAAGGGCGAGGGTCAGGACCGTGACCAAGGTGAAACTGCGATTGCGTGCGAGAGTGCGGAACGCAAAACGAAGATCGGAGAGCATGATCGGTCGGGCAGAAAGTGGAGTTGGGGGCAGATGGTGATCAAAGGCGCGACTCGCCGCGACCGGACTACGTCTTCGGACATCGGTTCATCAGTTGATGTGAATTCTCCTCAGGCATCGGCCACCGTAGATTGAACACACTATGGGCGAAGGGACACCACAAACGCGCGCCCTAGGGTCACTGTGCCTTCTGCCGGAACGCGCCTGGAAGTGACAGCGAACATGGTTGGGCTTTGATAACCCTTGCCAAAATCAATGTGGACGCTCCTACACCTGCGTCTTGATCGAGCAATTGTCGTGAGAATTTCTGTCATTCGACACCGGCATATCCATCGGCGAAGCATGCCGGGGTTAATGATCGCATCGGCTTCGAATCAGGCTGAATCTGTCCCGGCACGTCCGGGCCGCCTCGCGCTTACGACGGCGGTGCGGGCCGTCAGATACTACAGCCATCACCTATGGACACCCGCGAGGACTACATCCTTCGGTTCATCGGACTGCTTCGCCAAGCAATCGCGCAGATCCTCAACTATCGCGTAGCGGGTCGGTATGACGAAGCGCTCCTCGCCGCTTTCAGTGCCCAGGAGAAGCTCTTTGGTCGGAAGACGGCCGAGCTGGCGGCGTTGGATCTGGAGGAGCTGCTCCGGCTTCTTCGGCTGGATGAAACCAACGCCATCGGCCGTGAAAAGGTCCTTGGTTATGCAGCTTTGCTCCGGGAGACGGGCCTGGTCTACGAAGCCATGAGCCGCCACGATCTGGCTGTGGGCTGTTTTCAGCTGGCCTTGCACGGCATGCTCACGGTCGTCGTGGAGGACGAGAATAGTCCCGACGAGGTTCGGACATTAATGCGGGACCTGCTCGCGCGGATTCCACCGGAACAATTGCACGCGCCGGTCATGGAGTTGCTGCGCCGGGCCGGGGAAGCAAACTGATGCGTCGGCGCATTCAGCCTCTGCCGAAAATCCGCCGCCTCTGCTTATTGCTGGCCCGTGGCTGGAGTATTAGGCAAACAAAACTAGTTTAGCCCGGCCCTTTTACTCCCATGCTATCATCTCTACGGAACGTGCTCTTTCGCGACCATTTTAACCCCGTGACTGCTCACAGGAGAAAACAGAGGGAACTGAGAGGGTCTTCTTGTCCATCGTCTATTTCCTCAGCTTCCTCTGTTACCTCCTATAAAACGGTTTGGCTGCGGCTCTACCGCGGCATTTTGCGAATCTCGGCTCAAGTTGCCCTGCTGGTCGGGGTGGCGGGCACCGGTCCACTGGCGTGCGCCGCTGACGGCGACGCCCATGGCGCGACCGTGCTCTCGGCCACTGTGCAAGCACCCGGTGGCACCCGGCTGCGGGTCGAGGCCCTCGACGCGCATCTCGTGCGCGTCTGGCTGAAGCCCGCCGGCGAGTTCGCGCGCGAGCCCTCGCTGGCGTTGGAGACGGCGCCGGGGACGCGGGTGCCGCTGATGGTCGCCGATCATGCCAACCTCGTGGCGGTGGACACAGGCGCTCTGACGGTGCAGATCGACCGGCAGACGCTGCGGTTCGAAGTATTGTCTGCGGACGGCACCCGGCTCGTAGCCGATGCGCGGGTGACGATGACGAGCCCCGGGGCGGCCTGGACGCTGACCCACGCCCTCGATGCCGGTGAACGACTGTTCGGCCTTGGCCAGGACAATCAAAACAACGGCCGCCTCGACCGGCGGGGCGTGATCCGCGACCTCTGGGCTGGCCAGCAGATCAATTCTGGCAACGTCACCGCGCAGTATCCAATCCCCTTCCTGCTAAGCACGGGCCGCCACGGCCACGCCTACGGCGTGTTCATTGACAATGTTCACCACCTGCGCTTCGACCTCGCGAAAACCACCACCGGACAGGTCCGCTGTGATGCGGATGGCGGCGAAATCGATATCTACGTGATCGACGGTCCG
Organism: Opitutia bacterium; assembly: GCA_003153035.1. Taxonomy (GTDB): domain Bacteria; phylum Verrucomicrobiota; class Verrucomicrobiia; order Opitutales; family Opitutaceae; genus Fen-1467. The sequence continues at coordinate 10,238 of PMBT01000026.1, read as the reverse complement.
AAGCTTGCTGACGTCATCGCACGCTACACGAGCCTGACCGGCCGGCCGTCGCTGCCACCGCTCTGGGCACTCGGTTACTGGCAGAGCAAATGCCAGTACAATAACTGGGACGAAGTCGACGAGGCCTACCGCCAGCTCACCTCGCGCGGTTTTCCGGTCGACGTGATGGTCATCGATGCTGGCTGGCCGGAGATCATCACCGACTATGTCTGGGGAAAGCGCTGGAGCGCTGCCGAAAGCGGCCACGGCCTGACTCCGGCCGAAAAGATCGCGGAGTACGCGAAGAAGGGCGTGAAGATCGTCATGTCGCAGTCGGGTCCGATGGTCCGTGATGATTCGCCGACTTTTGCCTCGGGCTGGGCGGCCGGCGTATTTGCAACCGACGGCCAGGGGCACCCCGTCGAGTGCGGGTATTACGGCGGCAAGCTCCTCGATTTCACCAGTCCTAAGCTCAATGGCTGGCTCTGGCCCCAGACCCGCCGTCTCAACGAGGCGGGCGCCGCCGGCTGGTGGCTCGACCTGACCGAGCCCGAGGGCGAGCCGCCGCAGACCCATTACTTCGGCGGTCTTCCGGCCAACATCCACAACCAGTTCTCACTGCTGTGCACCTGGAGTTTCGAGGGCGTGCAGCTCGCCGTGCATCCCGCTCAGCGCCCTTTCATCCTTACGCGCGCCGGCTCTGCCGGACTGCAGCGCCATCATGCCGCCGTGTGGACGGGTGACATCTACAGCGATTACGCCACGCTCCGTGCGCATCCTCCGGAGATGCTGAACTCAGGCCTGTCGGGTTTCAACTGGTGGACCTGCGACACCGGCGGGTTCCTGACTGGCTATTACCGGAACGACCAGTTCGGCGCCCATGCCCAACTCTACGAGCGCTGGATGCAGTTCTCCGTCTTCAGCCCGATCACCCGCGCGCACAAAGCCGGCGGCGCACCCGAGCCATATCAATTTGGCCCCGCCGTCGAGCAGAGCACGCGCCACTACCTGCAGCTCCGCTACCGGCTCCTGCCGTACATCTATTCGTACGCCTGGGAGGCCAGCCAGCGCGGCCTGCCCCTCGTGCGCCCGCTCGCGCTCGAATTTCCCGACGATCCCCGGTCCGTCGCCACGCCCGGAGACGAGTATCTCTTCGGCCGCGAACTGCTGGTCGCGCCGGTCCTGTTCGAGGGCCAGACGAACCGCCGGGTCTATTTTCCGCCGGGCCGGTGGATTGATTGGGATTACGGCTATGAGTATGCCGGCGGGAGGGAGTGGGTGGTCGCAGCGCCGCCGAACCGCATTCCGGTCGCGGTGCGGGCGGGAGCGATCATTCCGCTCGCACCGGACATGAAGGACACCGGCGAGAAACCGTGGGATCCGCTCACGCTCGAGATCTTTCCCTCCGGCCGGTCGAGCTTCACCCTTTACCGCGATGACGGCGCTACCTTCGCCTACCGCCAGGGCGAATCCACCCTCACGCGCCTCACCGTGGACGAGGCCGGCGACTCCGTCCGGCTGGCCATCAACGAGTCCAACCAGCGCTTCGCCCCCACCACCTACCGCGTGCGCTTTCATCTCAATCGGACACCGGTGGGCGTGCAGGTGGCCGATTCTGCCTTGAGGCGCGCGACCGGTGACGGGGTGGCGGCCGAGGAATGGACGTGGGATGCGGACGCGCGGATTCTGAGTGTGACCGTGGACGGTCGCGGTTTCACGGCGCATGTCATCAATGTCTCACTCGATGCTCAGACTCTGCCGGCCCGCATCGCGCCGGAGCTTCAGGCCGAGGCGGTCAATGCGCAGGGCGAAGTAGCCGGTTCGATGGGCCGGCCGATGCCTCATTTCTTCCCTCCGCCGGCCATTCCCACACGAATCAAGGCGGTCAATTACGACGGGGGTGGGGAAGGCGTGGCGTTTCACAGCGTGCGCCGGCGGCCGGACCACCCGCGTTACCGTCCTGACGATTTCGGTGTCGCCGACACCAACGACGCCGGTGGCGGTTACGTCCTGACCGGCCTCCGGCCGGGCGAATGGGTGCGCTATTCCGTCGATTGCGGCAACGGCGGCTTCTTCGACCTCACCGCCCGGGTTGCGAGCCAATCCGGGGGTGGACGGATCCGGTTCATGGCCCTCGATCAGGCCGTCGCCATCTTTGATGTGCCGGCGACGGGAGGTGGCGATACCTTTAAGGATCTTACCATTCCGGCGGTCTACCTGAATCCTGGCGAACTCAGCCTCCTGGTCTTCGTCGATGCGCCCGGCTTCGCGCTGAACTCCTTTGAATTCCGGCCGACTGAAAAGCCGCCGTCCGTCTATCCAGCCGCATTGGCGGCGCGGACCGGTGTCGTTGAGCTCACCGACTTGGGCAACGGGCCCGCTGGTCGCGGACTGATCAGGAACCTTGGGCGCATCGGCTCCAGCGTTACGTTTGGCGCCGTGTCGGCCCGGGGCGGGGAGACGGTCCTGCGTTTCCGCTACCAGGGCGCGGCCGGCAAACCGCTTCCGTACTCGCTCAAGGTCGGCGACACCAAGGAAATTCCGTTCGAGATTCCGTCCACCGGCGGCGAATGGAAAACTTTCGAGGTCGCCGTCCAGCTTCAGCCCGGTGCCAACCGGATCACCCTCGCCGGTCTGGTTGATGGCTGGGACTCGATCGCGCTCGAATCGCTGGAGCTCGCGGCGCGGTAGCGGTGGCGTCGCAAACCGCCTGTCATCGCGAGGCGCGCTCGGCGCGCCGTGGCGATCCAGCTGGATTGCTTCGTCGTCCTGCAGGGCAGGACTCCTCGCAATGACAGTTTGAAGACCTGGCTGCCCCCGGGGCGGGCCGGCCATCAACCGGCGACGAGATTCCCGTTCTCGGCATCCTTGGCGCCGAGGAGCTGTTCCAGCGCCATGTCCTTGCCGTTCAATTCCTGCTGCCGCTCCCGGATCTGGCTCTCATAGGTGGGTGGCGGGTTGGGGTTGCGGTAGAAAACGCCGGTGTAGAGCGTCCGACCGTATTCCTGTGCCAGTTCCATCGCGCGCAGGCGGTTGCTGGAATCGTGCCCCTCCGCCTCGAGTTTGCGCATGCGGGTCTTCTGGGTCTTCAGTTGAGTGTCCGGCTCGCCGTAGGTGATGCACGGTGACTGGATGTTCACGAACGAGAATCCGGGATAGCGAATGGCCTCCTCGAGTAGGTTGGCCAGCCCCTCCATGTCGGCCGGCACGCCCTGGGCCACGAACCCGGCGCCGTAAGCGAGCACGTAAAGAAGCGGGTTCACCGGGTCCTCCATGCTGCCGTAAACCGTGGAGGCGGTCTTCTTCCCGCGCGGGGACGTCGGAGACAACTGGCCCTTCGTCAGCCCATAGATCTGATTGTCCATGACGATGTAGGTCAGATCAAGATTGCGGCGGATGGCGTGCGGCACATGCCCGCCGCCGATCGAAAAACCGTCGCCGTCGCCGCCGGCGACTAGCACGAGCAGCTCGGGGTTGGCCATCTTAATGCCTTGCGCGATCGGCAGCGCCCGGCCGTGTACGGTGTTGAAACCGTAGGCCGTCGTGTATCCGGGGATGCGGCTGGAGCAGCCGATGCCCGAGATGAACGCGATTTCATGCGGCGGGCGCTTGATGGCGGCCAGGGCACGATAAAGGGCCGTCACCACGCCGTAATCGCCGCAGCCGGGACACCAAATGGGCTTCAGGTTGCTGCGAAAGGTTTTGGCCGTGAAGACCTCCGGACTCAGGGGACATTCGGTGCTCATGGGAGTGGACTCGGGGATTCAGGCCCGCGCCATCAGCCGGATTTTCTCCAGCACTTCCTCCGGAGAAATAGGATTGGAGCCGCTCTTTGCCAGCACCTGGAATTCCGGTGGGACCGGCACCCACATGCGGATGATCCGGTAGAGTTGCCCCTGGTGGGATTGCTCGATGACGAGACATTTCCGCAGCGGGGCGAAAAATTCCCGGTAAACATCCTCGGCCACCGGATAGAGCAGCTTGGGCACGAGCAGCCGCGCCTTGAGGCCCTCGGCCCGGGCCAGGTGCAGTGCTTCCAGCGCCACGCCGGCAACGCTGCCCCAGCTGATCAGGCCGATGGTGGCGTCCGGATCGCCCTCCAGCACGAAAAGATCGTGACGCTGCTTGAGCGGATCCATCTTGCGGAGCCGCTTGTCGTTCATGCGGGCATGCATCTCGCCGCTCGCCGTCGGGGCGCCCTGCTCGTTGTGCTCAATGCCCGCCGCCAGGTAGTTGCCGCCCTTCATGCCGGGGTGGCTGAGCGGACTGATGCCGGATTCGGTGAAGCGAAAGCGCGTATACTGATCCAGTTCCTGTTCAGTCGGCTTGAGGCGCTCGATCAGCTTGAAGCGCGACGTGTCGATTGGAGTAACGATTTCCTTTCGCTGGGCGATCTCTTGATCCGACAGCACGATCACCGGCGTCTGGTATTGCTCCGCAATATTGAAAGCCTCCACGGTAATGCCGAAAGTGTCCGCGACGCTGATCGGCGCCAGCACCGGCCGCACGGTGTCGCCGTGCGCCGAGAAGACCGCGGCAAACAGGTCCGCCTGCTCGGCCTTGGTCGGCATGCCGGTGGAAGGGCCGCCGCGCTGGACGTCCACGCACACCAGCGGCAGCTCGGCGACGCTCGCCAGGCCCAGGACCTCCGTTTTGAGCGAGAGCCCCGGGCCGGAGGTGGCGGTCATGGCCTTGACTCCGGCAAACGAGGCACCCACCGCCGCGGCGACGCCGGCGATCTCGTCTTCCGCCTGCAGCAGCGAGCCCCCGTATTTCCAGATCTCCCGGCCGAGATACTGCATGATTTCCGAGGCCGGCGTGATGGGATAGCCACCGAAGAACTTGCACCCGGCAAACAGCGCCGCGGCGCCGCACATGTCGTTGCCGTCGGTCAGGAGCTTGCGGCCGGCCGTGGGCGCTGGCGGGCTCAGCTGGCGGTCGGCGCTGAGCGGATGCTGTTCCGCGTATTCCAATCCGGCGGCAAACGCCCGTTCATTGCCCTCCAGGACGGCTGCGCCTTTTCGCGCGAATTTCTTGCTGATGCCCTTGAGAATGCTTTTGCGCGCCAGCCCGAACCAGCCGGCGAGCAAACCGAGCACGACGCTGTTCTTGGCCTGCATCGTGCCCGCCGCCTTCAGCGCCATGGCTTCCATCGGCGCGGCAAAAACCACGGCCGGAGTGACCCCGCCCAGCGGAATCACGGCTGGTTCAACGCCGGTCTTCGTTTCATAGACGACCACCGTGTTGGCGCCGACGGGCAGCTCGGCGCCGAATTTCAGGAAATCTTCCCAGTTCAGCACCACCGCCACGCTCAGCGTGCCGCCAGGATTCAACACCGGCCGGGTCGACACCCGCAGCCGGCAGGACGACTCGCCTCCGCGAATCTGGGAGCCGAAGCTCTTGGTCAGGATGGCGAAGTAACCCTCCGCGGCCGCCGCGCTGATGAGCGATTCACCGGCGGAAACGATGCCATCACCGCCGGAGCCGGCCATGCCTATAATCAGGTCATCTACCATAAAAATTGATCGGAAAATGTCGTAAGAACCTTCAGTGATCGGGCAAAATCCGGAGAAACTCCCGCCAAAAACAACCGGATCAAGCGGTTAGCAGACAAAAGATCAAGCCATCGCCGCAGCGTTAGCCCGGCTACTCGCCGCGGAATACCCCGGCGCGGGCGGCGTGCTCCTTCTCCAGACTGCCGCAGACGAGCTCGCAGAGCTTGAAGATCGACGGGTCGGCAATGGCGTAGAAAACTTGCAATCCCTCCTTCCGGCGCCGGAGCAGGTGGGCGTCCGTCAGGGTCTGCAGATGGCGGGAGACATTGGCCTGCGTGCCGCCCGTCAGCCCGACGAGCGTGTGCACGTTCTTTTCGCCGTCGATCAGCGACTGCAGGAGGCGCAGGCGCATCGGCTCGGCCAGCACCGCGAAGCGGCGCGCGACCAGTTCCAGCACTTCGGGGGAGAGCGAGCGGGTCTTCATCAGGAAGCAGGCGATTGAAAGCGGGCTTGACATAAAATCAACTACATGATCATATGCTCATATAACGAAATAAAAGTCAAGCTCCTTCCCATGAAAACCGAATCCTACATCCGCATCCTCGCCGGCACCCTCGTGCTCGTCAGCGTCGCGCTGGCGCATTTCGTCAGCCCCTGGTGGCTGCTGCTGGCCGTGTTCGTCGGCCTCAACCTCATCCAATCCGCCTTCACCGGCTTCTGTTTGGCGGAGTTCGTCCTGCATAAGCTCGGCCTGGGTGAGGGCGCTTGCGGAGTCCAACCGGAGAAGCGGTCATGAATCATCCGGCACTTCGTTTCGCCGCCATCGTGCTTGCCGGCGTCCTGCTCGGCGGACTGATGGGCTATTTCGGGCAGTGCTCGTCCGGCACCTGTCCGCTTACCTCGACTTGGTGGCGCGGTGCATTATATGGCGGTTTTATCGGCCTGCTGATGGCACTGAGCGCCCGCTCCTCCTAAAGCCATGCGCATTAATCGCCCTACGTCTGCGGTGCGCGCTTTCCACGCGGATCCGATGATGGATCTCAGGGTCCGTTGGCTGACCGTCGCGCTTGCGCTCGCCATCCTCGCCTCGGCCTCGCTGCTGCGCGCCGAACCCTGGACGCTCGAACATGCCGTCGAGACGGCGCTCAAGAACAGTCCCGACGCCCGCATCGCCCGCCAGCGCATCGAGGCCGCCCAGGCGCTGACCGAGCAGGCGAGCTCCGCCTGGATGCCGCAGGTGATGCTGCGGGGCGGCTATACCGAGACCAACAACGCGATGATGGCGTTCGGCGCGATCCTCAACCAGCGGGCGTTCAACTTCGGCCTTGATTTCAACCATCCGGGTCAGATCGACAATCTCAACGGAACCGGCACGGTCGCCTACAACCTCTACAGCGGCGGACGCGCCACAGCCGGTCGCAACGCCGCCCGGGCCGGCGCGCGCGCCGCCGAGCAGGACCTGCGGGCGACACAAAACCAGCTCGGCGTCGAGGTGGTCAGGGCCTACCTCAGCATCCGCAAAGCCCGGGAGGGGGTTGCGGCCGTCGAGGCCGGTGCGAAGGCCTACGAGGCCGGGGTCGCCGCCGCGCGCGCCCGGTTCGAGGCGGGTCAGATGCTGAAGGCCGACCTGCTCAGCCTCGAAGTCCAGCTCGCCCAGACCCGCGAAACCCTTTCCTCGGTCCGTCACGGCGCGGCCCTCGCCGCGCGCACCTTCCTCTTCGTGCTGGGTCAGGAAGCATCCGGTGAATCTGTCGAGCTCGCCGCCGACGATCCGTCGGTGGCCCGACTTGGCGTGCCCGACTTCCATGACTATTCGCAGCGCCCCGAACTGCTCGGTTTGCAGGAACGGATCCGGGCGGCCGAAGCGATGGTGCGCGCGGCGCGGGGAAACCGCCAGCCGACGATCAACGCGTTCGCCAGCTACCAATACGACCAGGGCTGGAAACTCGACAGCCATGGCGACAGCTGGATGGCCGGCGTCTCGATTGATCTCAACGTCTTCGACGGCGGCCAGACCTCCGGGAAGATCCGCAAGAGCACGGCCGAGCTCGCCCAGGTAAAGGAGATGCTCCGCAAGGTCACACTCGGCATCGGGCTCGAAGTCGAGCAGGCCCGGCTGGCCCACGCCGATGCCGTCGAGCGCCTCGCCGTGACCGCCCAAGCCGTCGAGCAGGCCGAGGAAAGCGCCGCGCTCAGCCGCGCCCGCTTTGAGAAGGGCGCGCTTCTCACCGCCGACCTGATCGGCGTCGAAAGCCGTCTGATTGAAACGCGCATGCGGCGCGTCGTCGCCGGCGCCGACGAGCGCCTCGCCCTGGCCGAACTGCGCCGCGCCCTCGGCCTCACTCCGCTGGCCGAACCATCGCCTGAAATGTAGGAGCTTGCTTGCAGGCGATTTTAGCACGCTGCATGGCGCGCAAGCTCGCTCTCACAAAGACCTCCTGCCTTCCCCTCTCTTTCCGATCATGAATCCGATCCGTCCTGCCATCCTCCTCCTCACCCTCGCGCTGATCGCGGGGTGTTCCCCGCATGAGGAAACTGCGGCGAATGCCGCGTCGAACCTTCCGCCGGCCCGAGTTCGTCTGGTCGATGTACACGTCGAAAACGTGCCCACGCTCACCGAGGTCACGGGAACCGTCCGACCGGTCCAGCGGGCGATGATCGCCGCCAAGGTCATGGGGGCAATCGAAGAGCTGCCCGTCACGCTCGGTCAGCGCGTTAAGGCAGGCGACTTGCTGGTGAAGATCTCCGCCGCCGAAATTTCCGCCAAGGTGCTGCAGGCCCAGTCGCAGCTCAACATGGCCCGGCGCGATCTGGAGCGCGAACGCGACTTGCTCGCGAAGAACGCCAGCACCACCGAGATGGTGAAGGGTCTTGAGGACCGCTTCGTTATGACCCAGGCGATGGTGAGCGAGGCCGAGACCATGCTCAGTTATGCCACCGTGCGCGCGCCGTTCGACGGGGTCGTCGCCCGCAAGTTGGCCAACGCCGGCGATCTTTCTGCTCCGGGGCAGCCGCTGCTTGAAATCGAAGGCACGGCCGCCTTTCAGATTGAAGCCGGCGTCCCGGATTCGCTCGCCGCGCGGCTCGCCGTCGGTACGCCGCTCGTGGTGGAGGTGCCCGCCGCCGGGGTGACGTTTACCGGAGCGCTGGTCGAACTCTCGTCGGCGTCCGACGCCTTTGCCCGCAACGTGCCCGCCAAAATTTCCGTGCCCGCCGGTACCGCCGTGCGCTCGGGCCAGTTTGCCCGGGTCCAGGTGCCGGGTGCTCCCGCCCGCATCATGCTCGCGCCTGCCGCCGCCGTCAGCACGCTCGGCCAGATGGAGCGCGTGTTTGTGGCGGTCGACAACCGCGCCGTCCTCCGCCTCGTGAAGACCGGCGCGACCCGCGGCGAACGAGTTGAGATACTCTCCGGCGTGGCCGAGGGCGACCGGCTCGTCCTCAACCCGCCTGCCGGACTGCGTGAAGGCCAGGGGTTGGAGGTCCAGCCATGAGGGCCGGCCAGCTCCCGCCGTTCTCCGATCCGGTGAAATACGGCATTGCCGGCCGCATGGCGTCGGTCTTCATCGACTCGAAACTGACGCCCATCGTCGTGGCCGCCTCGCTGCTGCTCGGCCTCTTCTCGATCCTCATGCTGCCGCGCGAGGAGGAGCCGCAGATTAAGGTACCCATGATCGACGTCATGGTTGCCATGCCCGGCGCCGACGCGCGCGACGTCGAGAACCGCGTCACGCGTCCCATGGAAAAGCTGCTCTGGGAGATCCCCGGCGTGGAATACATCTATTCCACCGCGATGCCCGGCGCCAACATGACCATCGTGCGCTTCAAGGTTGGCGAGGATCTCGAGAAGAGTCTTGTGAAGCTGAACCAGAAGCTGCAGACGAATTTCGACCGCATCCCGCTCGGCGTCAGTTTTCCGCTGATCAAGCCGCGCACGATCGACGACGTGCCGATCCTCGCGCTTACTTTCCATAGCGAACGCTACGATCATGCCGTCCTTCGCCGGATCGCGGCCCAGGTGGACGATGCCGTGAAGACGGTCCCCCAGGTCGCCGAAACCACGCTGATCGGGGGCACGCACCGCCAGATCCGCGTGCTGCTCGACCCGCAGCGGCTCACCTCGCGCAACCTGAGCGCCGCCTACCTGGTGCCGATGCTCCAGCAGGCCAACGCGCAGGCGCAGACCGGGGCGCAGAATTACGTCAACCAGGAGACCCTGCTGCAAACCGGCACCTTCTTCCGCGATGCTCGCGATGTCGGGGCCGTGGTCGTCGGCGTGTCCGATGGCAGCCCGGTCTACCTGCGTGATGTGGCGACGATCACGGACGGGCCGGAGGAGCCGTCCAACTATGTGCTCTACGGGGTGGGGGATGGAGCGGCGACGCCCTCGTCGCCGCAACGCGACCAGGGGGTCGCATCCCCAGCTTCCCGCGAGCAGGCCGCTGTCACGCTGAGCCTCGCCAAGCGCCCCGGTGCCAACGCCATTGATGTCGTCCACGCCGTGCTCGCGAAAGTCGACGCGCTCAAAGGCACGCTCATCCCGGCGGACGTCGGCGTCGCCATCACCCGCAACTACGGCGCCACCGCCAGCGAAAAGTCCAATGAGCTGCTGCTGCACATGGGCCTCGCGGTGTTCGGCGTCGCGGTCCTCATCCTGCTCTTCCTCGGCTGGCGCGAATCGCTCGTCGTGATGCTGGCCATCCCGGTGACGCTCGGCCTCACCTTGCTGGTCTTCTACCTTTACGGCTACACGCTCAACCGCATCAC
>PMBT01000073.1 GCA_003153035.1 Opitutia bacterium | reverse complement strand
TGAACGTCTCCATCCACGCGCCGGGCCGGGGCAGCAGCTTCACCGCGGCTGGAAAGATCGAGAGCAACAGGTACGGCACGGAGAGGCCGAGGGCGATGGCCGTAAAGACCGTCAGCGACTCAGCGGCCGACAGCGCGAGAGCGGCGCCGAGCGCCGGCGCGAGAAACGGCGCCGAGCAGGGCGTCGCCACAACGGTCGCGAGCACGCCGGAAAAAAACGAGCCGGAGTAACCGGATTTAGTCAGCAGCCCCGCCCCGACTCCCATCGCCGACAGGCCGATCTCGAAAAGACCGCTTAGGTTCAACGCGAAGACCAGCAGGAACACCGCGAGCGCGAACACGAACCCCGGCTCCTGCAGTTGAAAGCCCCAGCCCAGCTCCTTCCCGCCGGCCCGCAACACCAGTAGTGCGCCGGCCAGCACCCAGAACGAGACCAACACCCCGAGCACAAACACCAAACCGTGCAAGGTGACCTTGCGGCGGTCGGCGCCGGCCTGATTGACAAAGCCGAGAATCTTAATGCCCAGGACCGGAAAGACGCAGGGCATGAGATTGAGGATCAGTCCGCCGAGGAATGCCAGGACCAGCGTGCCGAGGAGTCCGCCGGCTGCCTTGGCACTTGGCACTTGGAACTTGGAACTTCGCGCCGCATCGGCGGTGCCCAATGGCACATCCACACGGATGCCTGGCACATCACCCTTGGCCAGAGCCAACACTCCGAACAAGCGGCTGGCGTCCTTCGGCGCCGCGTCGTCAATCGGTAACGCAACCACCAGCGCACCGCCTTGCATCTGCACTGGCTGCGGCTGGTCGTAGCCGATCAGTTCATCATCGGCGAAGAAGTGGAGATCGGCCGGCGCAACCATCGCGCCGGCTGGCGGACGCATGGTGAGCGTCACTGTCTTGCCGGCACGCCTGGCGGCGAGCTGCCAGCCATCGGGCGACTGCGGCAGTTGCCCGCGCGCCGCGGCGAGCTTCGCCCCCCACCGCGGATGCGGCGCCGGCGGCGCGGTGTCGGCAGGCAGCGTCAGGGAGAGAGCGGCCTCGCCGGGCATGCACACATCCTGGCACATCAGCCATTCAACGGTCGCATTGAGCGTGACGGTGGAACCGGGCGGCAACCCGGACGGCGGCGTGAGCGTGACCAATAGGAAAACCTCGCCGTCGTAGCCGTTGCCGATGACGGTGCCTCGCGCATCGGTGAGCACGTGCGGCACGGGCCATTGGATGTCGCCGGCCTGCCAGCCCGGCGGCAGCGTCCATTTGATGGTCGTCGCGAGGCCCGTGCCCGGGTTGATCCAGTAGGTGTGCCAGTGCGGATCATGCGCGAGGCGCAGCGCCACGTCGAAGGGCTGACCCGGCTGTACGCTCGCCACCGCCGGCACCAGCTCGGCCTCAACCGCGCCTTTGCGTACGGAATTGGCATGAAGGACGTTCAGACCGAGCAGGCAGGCCGCCAGGGTGCGAAGTGAGGCCGGGAACTTCATGTAAAGGGAGACTAACAGGGATTGTGGGAGGAGCAAACCTTGGCGGAAATTCCACGGGGAGAGCAGATCTGTAGAACGGGATCGCTCTCCTTCGCCGAGCCTGCGGAGGGCAGGTCGGATTCCGCCGACTCACCAGGTGGGGCGCGTGATCCCTAACGCGCCAGCCAGAGGCGGCACCGTTCGCTTGCCTGGAAGTGCCGGCTGTGTCAGGCAATGCAGCGCATGAAAACACGCGTGTTCGGAAGAACGGGTTTTGTCGCAGGGGAAGTCGGTCTGGGTACTTGGCAGCTGGGCGCCGATTGGGGCGACGTCCCAGAGGACGCCGCGCTCGCCACCCTCCGCGCCGCCCACGAGGCGGGCACCAATTTCTTCGACACGGCCGACGTCTACGGCGCCGGCCGCAGCGAGGAGCTGATCGGCCGCTTTCTCCGGGGGACGCACGCAAAGGTTTTTGTCGCCACCAAGCTCGGCCGTTTCAGCGACCCGGGCTGGCCCGCCAACTTCACGCGCGCCGGCGTGCGCCAGCATACCGAGGCCTCGCTGCGGCGGCTGGGGGTCGGGGCGCTCGACCTTACCCAGCTGCATTGCGTGCCGCCCGACGTGCTCAAACGCGGCGAACTGTTCGGTTGGCTTGGCGAACTGCAGGCCGAGGGCAAGATCCGGGCGTTCGGCGCTAGCGTCGAATCAATGGACGAAGCACTCTGGTGCGTTCAGCAGGACGGCTGCGCCTCGCTCCAGATCATTTTCAATATCTTCCGGCAGAAACCCGTCGCCGCGCTCTTCGCGGCCGCGCAGGTGCGGCAGGTCGCGCTGATCGTGCGCCTTCCGCTGGCGAGCGGGCTGCTCGCCGGGAAATTCACAGCGGCAACACATTTTCCCGCCAATGATCACCGGAACTATAATCGCGATGGCCAGGCCTTCAACGTCGGGGAGACCTTCGCAGGCCTTCCGTTCGCCCAGGGCGTCGGGCTGGCGGACGCGCTCAAGCCGCTCGTTCCCGGGGGTATGTCGATGGCGGAGATGGCGCTGCGGTGGTGCCTCGATTTCGACGCGGTTAGCGTGATCATTCCCGGCGCGAAGAATCCGCAACAGGCGAGGGCCAACGCCCGGGCCTCCGATCTGCCGCCGCTGCCGCGCGAGCTCCACGCCAGACTGGCCGGTTTCTACCAACGCGAGGTGCACGCGCACATCCGCGGACCGTACTGAGGCGCCCGCGTGAAGTCACCAGTCCTTGCGCATGGCATGGCGGGCGAGGCTCCGGCCGAGCCAATCCTCCGAGGGCGCCCGGCCGGCTCGGCATTGTAGGGCGGGGTCGCGACGAGTGCTCCAGCCTCGGCGGCCGCACCCCGCCTCATCCGGAAAAGTGGCGGGATCGGGCGATCCCGCCCTACATTCGAACGCCTTGTCATGGCTCAGACGGCAACCCCTGGCTGCGGGCGGGGCGAGGTCGCCCGGGCCAGGCGCCAGGCAAGCAGCAGCGCGGCGGAAGCGAGTCCGGCGGCCAGACCGATCCAGACGCCGGTGGGGCCCAGCCGGGTATGAAACGCCAACAGATAGGCTGCGGGCAGTGCGACGAGCCAATAAGCGATGAACGTGATAACGGTGGGAACCTTCACGTCGGTGAGTCCGCGCAACGCGCCGGACCCGACCACTTGGGCGCCGTCAAAAACCTGGAAGAATGCGGCCACGACCAGCAGACGCGCGGCGACAGCAGCGACGTCCGGGTCGGCGGTGAAGCCCCGGGCTATCCAGGGGCCGGCAAAGGCGAAGACCAGCGCAAACCCGCCCATGACGGCCACGGCGAGGCCGAGCGCGCCAAATCCGATCGGGCGCAGCGCCGCGCGCCGGCCCGCACCCACAGCCTGGCTCATGCGGATGCTCACCGCCATCGCCAGACCCAGCGGGAACATGAAGGTGAACGAGGCGCAACTAACCGCAATCTGGTGGGCCGCGAGCGCTACCGTGCCGAGCCAGCCCATCAGCAGGGCGGCGGAGGAGAACGCGCCCACCTCAAAAAGAAGCTGCCCGGCCACCGGCACGCCAATCTGGAACATCTCGCGGAAATGCGGCCACGCCAGACTGGCGGAGTGACCGAGCCGGGGCAGCATGGTTTCGATTGCGCGCTGGCGATGTAGCCAGCTCCAGAGCAACAGCACGCTCAGGCAGCGCGCGAGCAGGGTGGAGCAGCCGGCGCCGGTCAATCCGAGCGCCGGCGCGCCGAGGTGGCCGAAGATGAGCACCCAGTCAAACAGGGCGTTCAGCCCCACGCTCAGGAACAGGATGATCATCGGTTGCCACGGCTGGCCGAGCGCCTCGCTGAACTGCCGCAGGACCTGGAAGAGAAAGGTCGGGATGAGCGACACCGCGATGATGACAAAGAACGGATTCGCCGCCGCCACCACCTCGGCCGGCTGGCCGAAGCGGTGCAGTTCCGTCGACAACCCGGTCAGCAGGAGCGCGAGGCCCACGCCCATCGCCATCGCCACGGCCAGCCCGTGCCGCAGCCAGCGGGCGCACTCCTCGGGCCGGCCGGCGCCATGGGCGCGTGCCACCAGCACCGACACCGGCGCGAGCAGCCCGATGCCCGCGACGAAGAAGACCCCGAAGACGCTCCCGGCAAACGCCGAGGCGGCGAGCGGCACCTTGCCGACGTGACCCACCATCGCGCTGTCGGTCAGACCCATCAAAATCTGGCTGACGGATCCGCCAATGATGGGCAGGGCCAGCGCGAGCGTCTGGCGCAGTTCGGAGAGGGATTGGCGGATAGCCGGCATGGGGTAAGGGGCCCGGGCGACTACCGCAGGGTTTTCGCGCAGCCGTGACAATGAGATTCGCGCGGTCGGCGAAGGTTCAATGAAAGTCGTGCGACGCCTCAGCGGGCAGGTCGTCGCAACGGAGCGCGCGGATCTCCTCCGCCAGCACATGAATGACGCCGTCGTGCAGCTGCAGCCGGCCCGCGATAATCAGCGCCGGCTCCTGCGTGATGACCAGGCGGCAACGTTCGAAAAGCTGCGGTCGCACCACCGCGTTTACCACGCCGGTCTCGTCCTCCAGGCTGGCGAAGACAAAGCCCTTGGCGGTGCCGGGCCGCTGCCGGCAGATGACGCTGCCGCCGACGGTCACCCGGGCGCCGTTGCGGACGCCGGCCAGGTCTGCGGCGCGCCGGAGTTCCGGAAAGGCGGCCCGGATGGACTTCATCGGATGCTCGCCGACGGTGAGCGCCTGGGTGCGATAGTCGGCCGCAATGCGTTCCAGGTGCGTCATGACTTCGAGCGGGGAGAGTTCCCCGTCTTCCGCCACGGCGCTGAAGAGATCCTCCGGGGCGGGCGCGCCTTCCACCTGCCAGAGGGCGGCGCGCCGATGTCCGGCCAGGACGTTGAGGGCGCCGGCGGCAGCCAGCGCCCGGCGTTCTTCCGGGCTGAATCCGGTCCGCGCCAGGAAATCCTCCATTGAGGCAAACGGACGCCCGGCGCGCGCGGCGATCATCGCCTGTGCCGTCGCCTCGTGCAGACCCTTCACGCGGTGCAGGCCGATGCGGATCGCATCGTCCGCCTCGACCGTGGTCAGCCAGTGCGAGGCCGCCACGCAGACGGGTTTGGCCCGGATGCCGTGCCGCCGGGCGTCCTGGACCAGGGTGGCGACGCTGTAGAAGCCCATCGGCTGGTTGTTGATGAGCCCGGCATAGAATTCCGCCGGACGGTGGACTTTCAGGTAGGAACTCGCGTACGCGATCAGCGCAAAGCTGAGCGCATGGCTTTCCGGAAAACCGTAGAGGGCGAAAGCGGCGAGCGAGTGGATGATGTCGTCGACGGCCGCTGGCGGCACGCCGTTGCGCGCCATGGCATCGCGCAGTTTTGCCTGCATGCGTTCCATGCGGTCATTCGAACGCCGGAAGCCGATGGCGCGCCGCAACTCGTCGGCATCGGCGGCGGAGAACCCGCCCAGCACCATGGCGATCTTGAGAATCTGCTCCTGGAACAACGTGACCCCGAGCGTGCGCTCAAGGATCGGCCGCAGCCGTTCGTCGGGATAAGTGACCGCCTGGCGGCCCGCCCGGCGCTCCAGGTAGGGGTGCACCGCCTTCCCATGGATAGGGCCGGGCCGGATGATGGCGACCTCCACGGCGAGATCGTAGAACGTGCGGGGTTTCATCCGCGGCAGGGTTGCCATCTGGGCGCGCGACTCGACCTGGAACACGCCGATCGTGTCCGCCTTTTGCAGCAGGGCGAAAGTCTGCGGGTCGTCCTTCGGGATGCGCGCCAGGTCGACCGGCCGGCCGCGCGCCTGGCAGATTTCCAGGGAGTCCTGGAGGGCGGCCATCATGCCCAGCCCGAGGAAATCCACCTTGATGATGCCGAGATCCTCGCAGTCATCCTTGTCCCACTGCGCCACCACGCGCCCCGGCATCGATGCGTTTTCGAGCGGCATGACCGAATCGAGCTGGCCCTGGCAGATGATCATGCCGCCGCTGTGCTGGCCGAGATGCCGGGGCAGCCCGCGCAGGCGCTGGTAGAGGGAGACGAGCGCGGGCAGCCGCGGATGCGACGCCGGCAGCCCCGCCAGCTTCAGCTGTTCGGCGAGTTCGATCGTGTGCGGAAAGTCGCCGTGCGCATAGAGGCGGGAGAACCGGTCCATGATGTTCTCGGGCAGGTTGAGCGCCTTGCCCAGCTCCCGCATGGCGCTCCGGCCGCGATAGGTGATCACGTTGGCGGTCATGGCCGCCCCGCGCGGGGCGTAACGGCGGTAGACCTCCTGGATCACGCGCTCGCGGCGGTCGCCGCTGGGCAGGTCGAGATCGATGTCTGGCCAGGAGGAACGGCCCTCGCTCAGGAACCGTTCGAAGAGCAGGTGCCCGCCCACCGGATCGACCGCCGTGATGCCGAGCGAATAGCAGACCGCGCTGTTGGCGGCCGAGCCGCGGCCCTGCACCAGGATGTTCTGCTGCCGGCAGAAATTGCAGATATCCCAGACGACCAGGAAATACCCGGCAAAGCCGAGTTTGGCGATAAGCGCCAGCTCCCGGTCGAGCTGCGCCCGCACCGCCGGAGAGATTCCCCCGTAGCGCTGCTGGGCGCCGAACCAGCTGAGCTTGCGCAGAAATGTGTCCATGGTCTCGCCGGGCGGCACCGGACAGGACGGGAATTCGTAGCCGAGGTTTTCAAGTCCGAACTCCAGCCGGTCCGCGAGCCGCTCCGTGTTGGCCACCGCCGTGGGCAGATCGGCGAACCGGGTCGCCATCTCCCGGGCAGGTTTGAGGTGGCGCTCCGCGTTGGGCGAGAGGAGCAGGCCGGCGGCATCGAGGTGCGTGTGGTGGCGGATGCAGGTGAAGGCATCGAGCACTTCGCGGCCGGCCGGGGTCGCATGTAGGACCCCGTTGGTCGCCAGCAGGGGCAGCCCGTGCGCCGCGGCCAGTTCCACTAGCATCCGCTGTGTCCGGTCCTCGCCGCGAACGCAGTGCCGTTGGATTTCCACAAATAGACGGTCGCGACCGAAGGTCGTGAGGAGCCGGCGCAGCGCCGACTCCGCCCCGGCAGGGCCGGCGCGCCTCCACGCCGTCAGCACGGAGCCTTCCTCGTCTCCGGTCAGGGCGAAGAGACCGGCGGAAACCTCGGCCAGCTCCGGCCAGCGCACCCGGCTGTCGCCTTTCGGGGCGCGCAGCTTGGCAGTCGTGATCAGCCGGGACAGCGCCCGGTAGCCTTCCCGCGTCGCCACCAGCAGCGGAACGACCGAGTCGTCCTCCATGGTGAGTTCCACGCCCACGATGGCGCGCAGACCGGCCTCGCGGGCGGACGTGTGCAGCCGGACGGAGCCGTAGAAACCATCGCGGTCGCACAGCGCGAGGGCGGGGAGCTCCAGGCGCGCCGCCTCGGCTGCGAGCTCCTCCGGTGAGGAGCCCGCCCGCAAAAAGCTGAAGGCGCTGCGGCCGTGCAGTTCAACGTAGCTCATGTTTTGACCGGAACATCTCCTAACATGGCGCATCCACCACCAAGCCATTTTACAGGAG
>PMBT01000159.1 GCA_003153035.1 Opitutia bacterium | reverse complement strand
ACGGCGGGAAGTTGTAGTGGAGGATGAAGCTCTTGGACTTGGCGCCGCCCGTGAGGGCGTCAAGTTCCTGCGCCTCCTTGGTGGGCCCGAGCGTCGTGAGGACGAGACCCTGGGTGTCGCCGCGCTGGAAAAGGCCGGAGCCATGCACGCGGGGCAGCACACCGACCTCGCAGGAGATCGGACGGAGCGCCGTGGCGTCGCGCTGGTCGGCCCGCACGCCCTTCTCGAGGACGGAATGGCGGTAGGCCTTGTACTGGAGATCCTCGAACACGATGTTAATGTCGGCGTCGGCGAACTTGCCCTCGCCGAGTTCGGCGGTGAGCGCGGCCTTGGCCTCGGCCTTGAGGGCGTCGACGTTGGCCTGGCGCACTTGCTTTTCCTTGCCGAAGATGGCCTCGGTCATCTTGGGGCCGGCGACGCGCTCAATGATGGCGCGGGCCTCGGGTTTGGCGGTGACGAGGGGGAAGACCGCCTTGGGCTTGCCCGCGATGGCGACGAGTTCCTTGATGGCCTTGATGACGGGCTGGATTGCCTGGTGGGCGAATTCGAGCGCCTCAATGAAGCGGGTCTCGGGCAACTGGTCGGCCGAGCCTTCGATCATCAGCATATCCTTCTCGTTGCCGACGTAGATGAGGTCGAGGTTCGACTGGAACATCTGCTCGATGCTCGGGTTCGCCACGAACTTTCCGTCGATCTGCCCGATGCGGAGTGCGCCGATCGGGCCGTCCCACGGAATGTCCGAGATGGCCAGGGCGGCCGAGGCGCCGTTGACCATCGAGATGTCGGACTCGTGCGCCTGGTCGGCGGAGAGCAGGATCCCGATGATCTGCACTTCGTTCAGGAAGCCGGTGGGAAAAAGCGGCCGGCACGGGCGGTCGCACAGGCGCGAAGTGAGGATCTCCTTTTCGGACGGGCGGCCTTCCCGCTTGAAGAAGCCGCCGGGGAAGCGGCCGGCCGCCGCGTATTTCTCCCGGTAGTCAACCGTGAGCGGGAAGAAGTCCTGGCCGGGCCTCATGGTCGAGGCAACGGTGGCGGAGACAAACACGGTGGTCTCGCCGACGGTGACGGTGACAGCGCCGTTGGCGAATTTGGCGAGGGTGCCAGTCGCGAACTTGATGCCAAGTTCGGGAACGGTGACGGTATGTTTCTGATTCATGGGTCTGATGGATTGCCCTGTTCCCCAGCCCTTCGCGCGTCGTGCGCAACCGGCATGGAAAAGAGGGACGATTGTCTGCGCCGCGCGGCTCAGCCGCTCCCGGCACAGGGGATCTCAACAGTTCTTAACCGGATTTCGCTCCCTGCATCCCAGACGCGAGAGATTTCTGTTTGCTTCCATCCGTCGAGGCAAAGCGGATTATCCTCACTCCGCCGAGGCGCGTTAGGGATAACGCGCCCTACCTTGGATAGCAGCAAGCGGAAATGTCCCGGGTCAAAAGGTGAGGGTCGGAAACGACGACGGGCGGTCCGCGGATTGGGCCGCCCGTCGAGGAAACTGGTTACTTGCGCAGGCTGAGACGCTGCAGCAGGTCGTTGTATTTGGCCAGTTCGTGCCGCTTCAGGTAATCCAGAAGCTTGCGACGGCGGCTGGCCATCTGCAGAAGGCCGCGGCGGCTGTGGAAGTCCTTGCGATGGCCCCGCAGATGCTCGGTCAGGTGATTGATCCGGGCGGTCAGCAAGGCGATTTGGACGTCGCAGGAGCCGGTGTCCTTCTCGTGAACTTTGTACTGAGTGATGATTTCGGTTTTTGCTATCGGCATGGTTTTGTGTGGGTTGCACAACTGTAGGGAACCTTCCGGCTCCGTGTCATCCGCCCTTGGCAAAAGGCCGCAGGCCGATGACACCGTTTTAATCCCCACCAGCGGGACCAGTCATGGTGGCAGTCCGCAACCGACGGACTGTCACTAACGCAAAGGGCACTATCAAAAGGGAAACCGGGCCGCGCAAGCGTTATTTTACGTGTCGGCGGCGCGGGCAGCACGGGTACAGGGTTCGGAGTTCAGGGTTTAGGGCTCGGAGTTCAAGGTCCAGGGTTCATGGTTCCGGGTGGAAAGCTGTCAGCAACAACCCCGTACTCTGGACCCTCAACTCCGAACCCTGAACCCCAAACTCTGAACCCGCACCGGGCACTCAACCCGCCCTGAGGTTGAGTTCGCGCACGTGGTCACAGCCGGGGAGCTTCTGAATCTTTTCCAGGATGACTTCCCGGTGCATAAAGAGCTCGTTGCGAACGATCGCGTGGGAGACAAGAACGAAGAGCGATTTGCCGCGATCGATGCGCACCGGGTGCGAATAACTGGCATTGGCCTCTCCAACCATCTCTGGCCAGTGGTCGCGGATCGTCTGCTCGCAGGAGTGGCGGCCAATCTGATACTTGACGAGCAGCTCCTCAATCAGCGGCGCCATCGGCTTCGTCGGCCGGCGCCACATTTTCCGCGGCTCGGTGAACGGGATGCCGCGGAAATCACCGATCAATTCCTCGGCGGCCTTGCTAAAACGTCGGGGCTCTTCAGGCATGGGAATACCAACCCCAGATCCGAGATTCAGCGTTCATGGGCGTTGGATTTGAAACCCGGAGCGCGCATCAGCTTGATCGGGAAGTGGTGCGGGTCTCCCGATCCGCGGGGAACGAGAACACGGGTCAGGAGACCCGTGCCACGAAACTGCCGATGAATGAAGCGTGACATGGAGGGTCCTGCTCAGATGCCGCTCGGCTTGTCCCGCGGATCGCCACTCGCGTGCTCTGGCGGTTCCTTCCGTCTTTCCATCTCGTACAGCCGGGCGTAGCGCACGAAGGCCCCGAAGGCGGTTGCCCAGGCAATATAGAATCCAGGATAGCCATCGAGGAAACCAAGCTTGATCACATAGGCGCGAAAAAAACGCCAGCCGGGACGGAAGATGGCCGTGGCCAGCGAGAAGCGCCCGCCGCGAGCCGCCTGTTGCCTGACAAACAGGTCGGCGAAGAGGTTGATTTTCGCCACGTGGCTGCTGAGGGTCGGAAACGAGTAGTGCAGCAGGTCACCGGTCAGTGTCGCCACCAGCCCGTCGGCTTCCACCCGTTCGTGGACGAATTCATCGCCACCCCAACGGGCGCGGCCAATCCGGATCAGGCGCAGGCTGAGGTTGGGATACCAGTCGCCGTGCGTGATCCACCGATCGATGAACCACACCTTGCGCGGAAAACGCCCCCCCGCGAAACTACCACGGTCGACCCGCGAAAAAAACGCCCCGATGCCAGCGCGCAACGCCGGGGACACCTCTTCGTCGGCGTCAAGCGCGAGCGCCCACGGCTGGGTCGCCTTGGAGAGCGCGAGGTTCTTCGTGTCGCGGTAGCCGAGCCATTCGGCCTCATGCACGGTGGCGCCATGCCGCTCGGCGACATCCCGGCTGGCGTCGGTCGTGCCGTTGAGCAGAACGACAATCTCTGCGACCCAGCCGCGCACGCTCGCAAGACAGCGCGGCAGGTTGTGCGCCTCGTTGCGGGCAATGATGACAACCGACAGGGGTAGGATTTCAGCCAAGGGTGACAAAGGTGGACATAGTTACCGCTTCAAGGCAATCCGTTGTCGACAGTACTCTGGATCAGGCTCTGCCCCGCGCCGCAACCACCGTTTCAAACTCACGCGCCGGTTCGTCCAGCGCATGGATAGCGGCGCGCCAGAAGTCCCGGTCCCGCAGATCGCGCCTCAGGGATCGCCGCACCACCTCCTCGCAACTGGCGCTGCCGGTCAGGCGAAGGAACTCCTCGTAGCGCGCCAGAAAGCCGGGTCCAGCGCGCAGGAATTCGGCGAACAGCGCCTGACTCAGCAGGAATCCAAAGGTATAGGGGAAGTTGTAAAACGACAGCTCGGCGATGAAGAAGTGCTGTTTCGAGGCCCAGAACCAGGGATCCTCGCCGCCGACCTCAAGAGCGGACCCGTAGACTTCCCGCTGGGCGGCGACCATGAGCTCCTTGATCCGGGTGACCGATACGGCTCCAGCCCGGCGCTCCTCATAGAATCGGCTCTCGAACGCAAATCGCACCGGAATATTCAGGAGGTAGGCGGGTGCCTGGCCGATGGCTTGATCGAGCAGAAACGCCCGCCGGGCCGGCGAGAGGTCCGGCTCGGACCGCAGGCCATGGGCGAGGACGAGCTCGGCAAATGTCGAGGCGGTCTCGGCAAGAGCCATCGGGTATTCGCGGGCGCACGGGCGGGTTCCGCCCAGCAGGTGGCTGTGCCAGCCGTGGCCCGTTTCATGGGCCAGGGTGCTGACGTCATGCATCGTTCCACTGAAGGTCATGTAGATGCGCTCTTCCCGGATCACCGGCGAGCCGGTGCAGAACGCCCCGGGCCGCTTGTTGGGTCGCTTTTCGGATTCGATCCAGCGTTGTGCCAGGGCGGCGCGGAAATAGACCTGAAGATTAGGATAGACGTTGCCGAAGGCGTGGTCCACCAGCGCCACGGCCTCTTCCCACCGCAGTTCCGGTGCCTCGTCGGGGAGACGCGGCGCCTCGAGGTCGTACCACGCCAGCGCCGGGGTGCCTTGCAGCCTGGCGCCCAACTGCAGGATGCGGCGCGGCGTATCGTAGTTCTCAGCCAAGACCGCGAACATCGTCTCGATTGTTTCACGCGAAATGGAGTTGTCGTGCAATGGCGCATCCAGGAAATGGCGCTGGTCGCGGCGCCCATATAGCGAGTGGCGGGTGCCGGCCATGGCGTTAAGGGCTGCCGCCATCGTATCTTCGGCGGCGACCCACACGCGGTTGCTGCCGGCAAACGCCGCTTGCCGGACGGCTCGGTCGGGGTGGGCCATCAGGGCGCGGGCCTGGGCCATCGGCACGTCTTCCGTCCGACCATCAGGCCATGCCATGGTGAAGTTCATCTTGCCGGTGACGGTGTCGTAGAGCCGACCCCACGCCCCGATACCGTCGACGCCTAAATCGGCCGCCAGCGCCTCCTCGGCCACCGCCATCTGATGCCCGGCTTCTGTCCGCAACCGTTCCAGCGCATGAGTGGCGCCGGCGAGGGCTGGCTGGCCAAGGAACGCCAGCCAGGCTGGTGGCGGGCCCGCCCGCAATCCGCCCAGCAATTGGGATTTCAGTTTGGCGTGTTCGGCCGCCAATGTGGCGAGCTCGGTTCGCTCCCTCTGGACGGCCTCGCTGGCTGCGTCTGCCGAGCTCAGGCAGTCAAGGTACGAGGTCAAATGGGCGAGGCGGGCTCCCAGATCTTCCCACGCCAGGAACACGGCGGCCCAAGTCACCATGTTTTCAGGGGCGAGCGGGGGGGTGCTGGCGGCATCCGACAGCCGGGCGGCGATTTCCTGACGAAGGGACTGTTTGAATGTCCGGTAGACTTGCCCGTCGAATTCCGGGAAGTAACCGGTGAGATTCCAGGTGCGTGGCGCGGCGGGTGTTGGCGGATTCATCGTGGTACCTGGCAGAACGGCACGAACTCTGGCCGGAGGCAATCCGATGCCGCAGCGGTTTCGCGGATAACTGTGTGGCCCGGACCTCACACCCTCCAATGGGAACTCTGGCAGGATCGGTGGCGCGTGTCATTGCGAGAAGCGAAGCGACGAAGCAATCCAGCCAGCTGGATCGCCACGCCCTCGTCCCTCGGGCTCGCGATGATAGCAGAGATTCTGGAGCATCCCCTCCACGGATCCGCGGTCGCGCAAGCCAACGCTTGTCATGATCGGGAGACTGCCCTTCAATCGGGGCTCCGGATGAAGCTTCGCCCTGACCACCACCGTCGTTTCGATCGCCGCTGCCGCGGCGTGAGGATTGCTCTCCGGTGAACCGCGCTTTCCTCACCCGGTATGCCTGGCTGTCGATCGCGGCCGCCCTGGTGACCATGGGGCTGAAAACGGCCGCCTATTTCAAAACCGGGTCGGTGGGGTTGCTGTCAGACGCAATCGAGTCATTGGTGAACCTTGCCGGCGGCCTGATGGCCCTGGCGATGCTGACCGTGGCCGCCCGGCCCCCCGACGAGGAGCACGCCTACGGTCACGGCAAGGCGGAGTATTTCTCCAGCGGAGTCGAAGGCACGCTGATCTTGATTGCGGCAGTGAGCATTTGGGTGACGGCGGTGCGGCGGCTGATCACGCCCCGGCCCTTGGAGGCGATCGGCGTCGGCCTGGCGATCTCCGTGGTGGCCTCGGTCGTGAATCTCGGCGTGGCACTGCTGCTCCTGCGGGCGGCGCGCAAGCATGATTCGATCACACTTGAGGCGAATGCGTATCATCTGCTGACCGATGTTTGGACCTCGGTTGGAGTGGTGGCGGGCGTGGGGGCGGTCGCCATCACTCATTGGGAGTGGCTCGACCCGGTCGTGGCGCTGGCCGTGGCCGGCAACATCATCTGGACGGGTGTAAAGATCGTTCGGCGGTCCATTTCCGGCCTGATGGACATCGCGATTCCGGTCGAGGATGTCGTCGCCATTCAGAAGGTGCTGGATGTCTTCCGGAGCGGGGGAGTTCAATTCCACGCCTTGTTCACGCGCCAGGCCGGGGCGCAGAAGTTCGTTTCCGTGCACGTGCTGGTGCCCGACGACTGGACGGTCAAGCGCGGCCATGAATTACTGGACCGCATCGAGGCGGAGATCCGGCGCGCGGTGGCGAACACGGTGGTGTTTACCCATCTGGAACCGAGGGACGATCCCGCCTCCTGGGCGGACGAGAGACTCGAACATCCCGAAACGCCCGGCTCCTGACCGAGCGACACAACTGTTTTCGGCGGCTGCCCGATCGGCCGAGACCAGCCGTGGCGGTGGCCTCGCAGAGTCTGGGCGGGAACCGCCTCGGCCCCCGGTGCGGGATTTGTAACGTAATACGTTACAAAGAGGGAATCGCAGGACGCCGAGCTCGGGCGCCTATGTTTTGCCGAGGGACGAGCGCAGGATTTGGTAGAGATAGCCGCAGGAACGCCAGGCGCGCACGAGGCATTTCCGGGTGTCTCCCGTGCGAAAAACGATCAGGCTCAACAGCGCCAGCAGCGTGAACGCAGCAGTCTTGAGAAGATTGGCGCCGAAACGGGACGCCAGATAGCCCCAGGACGAACACCCGGCGGCGCGCAGACCGGCCACGTGGTCAACCACGCGGGAGCGGGCGGAGTCGAACGCGTGGCGGGTGGCATACCGAAAGATCAGGCGCGATGCCGGCATCTGATGAAATGCTTTGGCCGCGGGCGCAAACCAGACCTCCAGCCCGGCGGCGCGCAACCGCCGGATCATCTCGCCGTCACCGCCTGAAAAAAGCGCTTGGCCACGGCGGTCAAGGTCGGTGCTGAAGGTGCCGCACCGTGCAAACGCCCACTTGGGAATCGCGAGATTCGCCCCCATCGGTGTCTGGTGCGACGGCAAGGGGCCGGGGTCGGTGCGAAAGGCGAGCGGCCGATGAGCGCCCGTCAGCCAGGGCGGTAGGCCGTCGGGAAAGACGGGAATCACTTCTCCTCCCACCGCCCCGATCCGGCGAGAGGGGTCGCCGAGCAAGGGCGCAACGAGTTCGCGCAGCCAGTCCGGCTCAACCAGAACATCGTCATCGGCAAAAACGATGATCTCGCCGCGCGCCTCCGCGATGGCGCGGTTGCGGGCATGATCGAGTCCCTGCCTCGCTTCGAGCACATACCGGACGGCCGGCACACCGCCGGCACACGCGGCGCTCACCTCGCGGGTGTTGTCGGGTGAGTTGTTGTCGATCACCAGCACCTCGTAACGGTCGGCCGGAAAATCCTGCCGGGTGACGCCGGCTAGCGTCGCTCGCAACAGCCCGGCGCGGCGGTAGGTCGGAATGGCGACGGTGAGGCGGATCTCCGGATTCATCGGGCGAGGAGTTTGACCAGCTGCCAGACCCAGCCGCTCGGCAGCGCGCTCAGCGGAATGCGACCGAGCGCCAGTGCCCGGGTCAGTCCGGCGGGTCGTTCCACATAGCGCTTCGCGTAAGCCTGGGCGGTGCGGGCGGTGAAGAACCTGGCCAGCCAGCGGCCCAGCCGGGGCGACGCGCCCAACTGTTCACGGGCGACCCGCAGGCGGATGAGATGGGCCAGGCGCAGCATCCGCCGCCATTCGGAATCCGTCCACTGTCCCTCGGAGACGCGGTAAAATGCGCCGATCGTCCGCACCACCTCGACCGGACCGGATGCAGCCAGCCGGTACCAGAAATCGTAATCCGCCAGCGGACCCCAGCGCGGATCGAAGCCGCCGAGGCGCAGCCCAAGTTCGCGGGGAAAAAGCGCGCCGGGGAAGGGCGTGAACGAGCCCTTGATGAAAAGGCGGGGCGGATAAGGGCGGACCGCGGTTCCCCTGGCAGGGGGAGGCAGGACCGGCGGCGTCGCCCCCTGGACAACCTGGGTGCAGACGGCGCTCAGGCCGGCGCGCAACCGCGGAACCACCGTGTCGAGGTACCATGGATATAGCGTGTCGTCCTCGTGCAGGATCATCACCCACCGGCCGCGGGCGTGCTGCAGGCAGCGGTTCCAGTTGCCGACCGCACCGAGCGCCGGGCGGTTCGCATAAAACGCGACGCGATCGGCAGAGAACTCCCGGACCACCCGCACGGTCTCGGCGAGGCCGCCGTCGTCGCAGACGATGACCTCGTAGTCGTACCCGCCGCTCTGCGCCGCGAGGCTGGCGAGCGCCTCGCGCAGCAACGCCGGCCGCTGGTAGGCGGGGAGGCCAAAGGTGATCAGTGGCGCCTCGCGACGGCGGCCGCTCACCGGGGTTTCATCGAGCGGTCCGAGGCTCATGGCCGGACGGCCGGGCGGGCCAGCTGATCGCGGACGGCAGTGAACACCAATCCCGCTGGGAGATTGCGCACGCAATAATTGCGGTACGAATCTCCCGGAACGCATTCGCCGGGCGCCACGCAGGCGATGCACGGCAGGGGCGGCTGCAGGGCGAGGTGACCTTCGCCCGGCGGCGCGAACAGCACTGGGTTCTGGGAGCCGAGCAGCGCCACGACCCGCGTGCCGACCGCGGCGGCGACGTGCATCGGGCCGCTGTCATGGCAGAGGAGGAGATCGAATTGCGCGGTGAGGGCAGCCAACTGCGGAGCGGATAGATGTTGGTCGATGACCAGCTGGCCGGTTCCGGCATGAGCCAGAATCTCCTGCCGGACAGCCTCCTCCCCGGGACCGGTGATCAGAACCACTCTCGCGCCCAGTTCCGTTCTGACGCGCCGGCAGACCTCGCCAAATCGCTCCGGCGGCCAAAGGCGGCAGGGGCTCCGTGAGCCCGGATGCACCAGCAGGCAGCGGGTGTTTGGCGGAACCACGGCGCCAAACAAACGGCCGAGCAACTCGCGGACAAAGGCGAGATCGGCCTCGCGCGGCACCAGGCGGATCTCGCGCCGAGCAATGGGCACGCCGGCCGACGCCAGCAGCGAAAGGTAATACTCGGTGATAGGCCGACGCTCATGGATGGCCGGCGGATCGAATTGCCGGAGCGTGTAGAGCCGGTCCAGCCGCGGCCGCCGGCCTTCGTGCCAGAGCGTGGCGCGGAATGGTGCGCCACTCAGCCGGGCGAGCACCGCCGTGCGCTCGTTGTTGTCGAAGTCGAAAACGTGGGTGAAGCGCGCCTGCCGCAAACACCGGAGGAATCCCGGCCACTCGCGGGTCCGGCGGGGGAGGGCGAGCACTCCGTTGACGTCAGGGTTGAGCACGAGCACGTCGCCGTAGGGCTCCTCGACGAGCGCGGTGATGCGCGCCAGCGGCCAGTGGAGGCGCAGATTGCGAAAAACGGAACCGAGCAGCACAATGTCGCCGAGGTAGCGGCGGCGGATGACGAGAACGGAGGGCGGGGGGGCGGACATGCGGCAGTTTCGGCTAGCGTGCGAGGAGTGAAGAAGGTTGATTACCGCAATGCAATACCGTCCGCCCGGCTGGCTGCCGGCGTCCGAGCAGGTCCAGCGCACCGACTACTACGCCCATCTGCGCGCTGAGGTGATCGCGGCGATTCCCGAGGGCTGCGCAACAGTGCTCGACGTGGGTTGCGGCAAGGGGACCCTCGGCCGCTGGCTCAAGGAAAACGGAGTGCAGGCGGTCCGGGGCATTGAGCTGTCCCCGGTGGCGGGCGAGGAAGCGAAGCGCTGGCTGGATGGCGTCGTCGTAGGCGATGTGGAGCGGGCGGAGCTGCCCTGGCCGGAAGCCTCGGTCGATTGCATCATTTGCGCCGACGTGCTGGAGCATACCGTTGATCCGTGGAAGGTGGTCGGAAAACTCAAACGGCTGCTGGCGCCCGGCGGTTGCATCGTAGCCAGCATCCCGAACGTGGCGTTTCACCGGAACATTCGGAAGATGCTGCGCGGCGAGTGGCGCTATGCTGACGAGGGACTGCTGGATCGCACCCACCTGCGGTTTTTCACCCTGCAGACCATCGAGGAGCTTTTCCGCAGCAATGGCCTGGCGATCGAGGCGGTGTTCAAGCAGGTCGATGGCGGCTGGAACATCCGCCTGCTCAACGCGCTGTTGTTCGGCGCGCTCCGCCACACGCTCTGCCTGCACTACATCGTGCGGGTGCGGCCGGCATGAGCGGCGCCACCGGCGCCCTGCGCAGGGCGCCTCAAGCAGCTCGACCCACGGCCGGTCCGCGGCCAGACCGCAGCCGGTCCGCATCATCGCCTTTCTTATGACCCGGCCCGCTCCCGGGAACTTGTCAACTAATAGTTAACAAGTTGCTCAGTCGGCAACGACGCGGGATACCGGGCCGGAAAAATGGGCGGGCGGGGACCGCCGCGCGTCAGGCCGCGCCCGCGTGCTGGCGGTCATAAAGCGACCGGTAGAGCGCGTTGCCCGCGTAGAGCGAGGCGTGGTTGCCTTGGGCGACGATCTCTCCCCGGTCGAAAACGAGGATGAGGGAGGCGTCGCGAATAGTGCTGAAACGGTGGGCGATGATGATGACGGTCTTGCCGACGACGAGCTTGCGGAGCGCCTCCTGAATCATCTGCTCGCTTTGAGAATCGAGTGCCGAGGTGGCCTCGTCGAGGATCAGGATGGGGGCGTTGCGCAGGAACGCCCGGGCGAGCGCGAGGCGCTGTTTCTGGCCGCCCGAGACGAGCGCGCCCCGCTCGCCGACCATCGTTTCGTAACCGCGCGGGAGTCCCCGGATGAATTCGTCGGCATGGGCATCAATGGCCGCGGTGAAAACCTCGTCCCGGGTCGCGTCCATGCGGCCGAGCAGAAGGTTGCTATAGATGGTGTCGTTGAAGAGGACCGGATCCTGCGAAACCACCGCGATATTGCGGCGGAGATCGGCCACGCGCAGGGCGCGCACGTCCAGGCCGTCGATGGTGACACGGCCGGCGCCAACTTCGTAGAAGCGGGGAACGAGGTTGGCGAAAGTGGACTTGCCCGCGCCGCTGGGACCGACCAGCGCGCACACCGTCCCGGTCGGAATGGCCGCGGTGACGCCGTGCAGCACCGGTTCACCAGCTTTGTAGGCGAAGGTGACGCCCACGAAGGCGATGTCGCCGCGCAGGCGTCCGACGATCACGGGTTGTGCCGGATCGGTGATCGTGACCGGGGCGTTCAGCACGACCTCGAGGCGGTCGAGCGCCCCGAGCCCGCGTTGGAACTCATTGTTGAGCGCCCCGAGCTTCTTGATGGGCTCATAGCTCGTGTAGAGCGCGGTGATGATGGCGAGAAAGGATTTAAGCTGAACGTGCACCTGGTAGGCGTAGACAAAGGTGAAGGCGATGCCGACGGCGGAGATGATCTCGATCGTTGGCGTCAGGGCCTGGGCGTATTTCACGGCCTTCATCTGAAAGGTGATGAGGCCACGGCTCTCCACGCCAAAGCGCGCGACCTCTCGTTCCTCAAGCCCGAACGCGCGCACCTCCTTCGCGGCGGCCAGGTTCTCGCTGAAGCGGTCGGTGACCGAGCCCATCTGTCCCTGGATCTGCTGGGCCCGTTTGAGCAGCTTCTTCCCGACATAGCGGATCGGGAACACACACAGCGGCACGATCCCAAGGCAAACAAGGACGAGGGCGACGCCTCTTTCGTGGAAGGCGGCCCACACCAGAAAGCCGAGCGAGCCGAGCAGCGAGGCGGGCTGCTTCATGCCGTCATTGGCCACGCTGGTCAGGGTGAACTGGAGCTGGTTGGTGTCGGCCAGCCCGCGCGAAATCAGGTCGCCGGTCGTCTGGCGATGGATGAAGGACAGGGGCAGGAACTGCAGCTTGCGGAAATAGTCGAGCCGGAGAGTTTCGAGCACCCGCACGCCGGCCAGCTGGATGAGGAAGCCATTAAAGTACCCGGCCAGCCCGCGCACCACAAAGACCGCCGGCAGCCAGAGCGAAATCAGAAAAAGCTCCCAGGAGGAAAGCGCCGCCGGGTTGTCGCCGAAGATCTTGGGGAAGACCGAATTGACCATCAGCGGCAGGCCGGCGCCATTCGCGGCGCCATAGAGCAATCCGCAGAGGACGGCGCCGATCAGCGGGCCGCGGACGGCGCGCAGATAGCGGAAATAGGGACGGAAACGACGCATGAAGGTATCGCGATAGAACCGGATTCCGCGGCCGCGTTCCACCTCAATCTTTCGAGGACCGCACGTCGAGCGCATCCCGCAGGCCGTCGCCCAGAAAGTTCAGCGAGAACAGCGTGAGCGAAAAGACCGTGCCCGGGAAGATGAGCAGCCAGGAGAACTCCTCCATCTTCTCCGCACCGTCCTTGATCAGAACGCCCCATGAACTCATGGGCGGCTGCACGCCGAGTCCGAGAAAACTAAGGAAGGCCTCGATCAGCATGACCGACGGGACCGTCAGCGTGGTGTAGACGATGACCGGTCCGAGGAGGTTGGGCAGAATGTGGCGGAAGAGGATCCGCCGGCGCCCGAAGCCGAGCACCCTGGCGGCTGCGACGAACTCCATGCGTTTGACCGACATGACCTGCCCGCGGACGATGCGGGCCATCGTCAGCCATTCGACCGCCCCGATGGCGACGAAGAGGAGGATGATGTTCCGTCCGAAGAACACCATCAGGAGGATCACGAAGAGCGTAAAAGGAAGGGAGTAAAGGATGTCGACGATGCGCATCATCGCGGCGTCAAGCAGGCCGCCGGCAAATCCCGCCACCGCGCCGTAGATGACGCCGATGGTCAGGGCCACGACGGTCGCGCTGAGCCCCACCGCGAGGGAAATGCGCCCGCCGTAGAGAATTCGCACCAGCAGGTCCCGGCCCAGGACGTCGGTGCCGAGCCAGTGATGGAGGCCGGGGGCCGTGGCGCCGAGGTCAAGGTGGGTCTCCTCGTAGCCGTAAGGGCTAAACCATGGTCCCGCGAGGCAGGCGAGGGCCACGAGCACCAGCGCGTACGCGCTGAAGACCGCGAGCCGGTTCTTGCGCAGGCGCAGCCAGGCGTCGTGCCAGGGCGAACGGCCGCGTTCCGGCTCGGCGGAAGCCTCGCCCTCCAGCGTCCCGGGGGAATGGTTCGGGTTCATCGTGGCGGCCTATTCCAGCCGGACCTTGGGATTCATCCAGGCCTGCACGACGTCCGCCAGGAGGTTGAGCGCCATGATCAGCGCGGCGTAGAGAATGACCGTGCCGAGCACCAGCGTGTAGTCGCGGTTAAAGGCGCTCGTCACGAATTCGCGGCCGAGACCGGGGATCTGGAAGATCGTCTCAATGACAAATGACCCGGTGAGGATGCCGGCGATGGCGGGTCCGAGGTAAGCGACGACCGGCAGCAGGCCGCCGCGCAGGGCATGCCTGAAAACCACCCGAAGCTCGGAAGCCCCCTTCGCGCGCGCCGTGCGGATATAATCCTGGTTGAGCACCTCCAGCATTCCACCGCGAGTGAGCCGGGAGATGGGGGCAGCGTAGGCGAGACCGAGCACCAGGGAGGGCAGAACGCGGTCGGCCGCCACATACCAACCGGACGCGCTGAACCAGCCGAGGTGGATGGCGAAGGCCAGCACGCACAGAGGACCAATCACGAAGGTCGGCACCGAAAGGCCGATCATGCCGACGGTGGAGGCCGCATAGTCGGCCCAGGTGTTGCGCCGCAGCGCGGCGACAATCCCCAGGGTCAGGCCAAGCAACAGCGCCACGGCGAGCGACCACAGGCCGAGTTCGATCGAGACGGGCAGCTTGTCGGCGAGGATCTCGTTGACCGAGCGGTTCGAATATTTGAACGAAGGACCGAGGTTGCCGTGCAGCAGGCGGCCGAGGTAGTCGAAGTATTGTTGGTGAAGCGGCTTGTTCAGGCCGTAATGAGCTTCCAGGTTGCGGAGGATCTCCTTCGGCACGGCCTTTTCCGCCGTGAACGGCCCGCCCGGCACGAACCGCAGCATGAAAAACGTGGCGGTGATGATAATGTAAAGCGCGAGCAGCGATTGGAGCAGGCGCAACGTGATGAAACGCAGCATGACTTGGCCGGGGAGGCTAGACAGATGTCGGAGCGCGGTAAAGCTCCCCGGCGCAGGGTCGGTCGTAAAGTGGCACGGGTCCGACACGGGTCGGGAGACCCGTGCCACGGAAATGCCGCCGGGAGGTGCGGCATATGAAGGTCCTGCTCCACCGCCTCGAGGTTTGCCCCGGGAGGCTGCTTTGCCCGCGAAAATCGGCCTCGCCTCCCTGCCACCGATTGCGGAAGACTAGCCGCTTATGCACGCTCTGCCGTGGTTTGCGACTGCCGGGGTCAACGCCGGCGACATGCCGCTCTGGCTCACGGCGCCCTTTGCCCTGCTGTTGATCCTGATCGCGGTGATGCCGCGGTCGCCGGCCTCGATCAAGCATCTCTGGGAGCGCTATTATGCGCACACCGCGATCGCTCTCGGACTCGCCGTGGCCGGCTACTTCGTGCTGCGCCTGCCGGATGGCAGCGCTGTCGTGCTGCACGCCGTCCGGGAGTATTTCTCCTTCATCAGCCTGATCGGTTCGCTCTTCGTTGTCGCAGGCGGCATCCACCTCAAAGTCAAAGGCGAGGCCACGCCGTTCGAAAACGTGGTCTTCCTCGCGATTGGTGCGGTGACGGCCAATTTCATCGGCACCACCGGTGCCTCGATGGTCTTGATCCGGCCCTTTATCCGGATGAACAAGATCCGTGTGAGCGCCTACCACGTCGTTTTCTTTATCTTCGTCGTCTCCAACTGCGGCGGTTCGCTCACGCCGATCGGCGATCCGCCGCTATTTCTCGGATATCTGCGCGGGGTGCCGTTCTTCTGGCTGATCAACCAGGTGATCGGGCAATGGCTGGCAACGGTCGGGGCAATCCTGGCGGCGTTCTACCTGCTCGACCGGCGGGCTTATCGACGCGTGCCGCGGGCGGTCCAGGCCCGGATCAAAGAGCCGGAAACCTGGCGCTTCGAAGGCGGCATTAACGTGCTGCTGCTGCTGGTCATCATCAGCGCGGTCTTCTTGCCCGATGAATTCTTCTCGCGCGAGATTGTCATGCTCGGGGCGGCACTGGTCTCCTGGAAGTTCACCCCCAAGATGGTGCACGAGGAGAATCACTTTTCCTTCGGCCCGATCAAGGAGGTCGCGTTCCTGTTCATCGGCATTTTCCTCACCATGATGCCGGCGCTCGGCTATATCGACCGGCATGGCAGTGAATTCAGGGTGACGAAGCCGATCCATTACTATGTGGCCTCCGGCAGCCTGTCCTCGGTGCTCGACAATGCCCCGACCTACGCCACCTTCCTGCGACTTGCCGAGACCACGGCCACCGCGAGACGGGACTTGCCGGCGGATGCGTCCGCGCGCCCGCCGGCGGAGGCCGAAACGATTGCGCTGATGCGCGCGGATCCCACTGACGCGCGGCTGATCATCGCCGTGAGCCTAGGGGCCGTCTTCTTTGGCGCCATGACCTACATCGGCAACGGGCCGAACTTCATGGTCAAGTCGATTGCGGAATCGTCGGGTGTCCGGGTGCCGACCTTTGTCGGCTACATCCTCCGATACAGCCTGCCCATCCTGCTACCGATCCTGCTGGCGAGCGGGCTGCTGTTTCTCTAAACCGCCGGTGACGACCCAGCCGGCTTGCCTCAATGCTTGGATTTGAAGTATAAAAACATCGCCAGGAACAGCACGACCTGGGCGGTGATTACGCCGGCAATTATCAGGATCATCGGCATCCGGTTCTTCCACGGCTGTGGCGAGCGTAGGTGCAGATGGCGTTCGGTGAGCTGCACAACCTCGTAGTCGTCGAGCTCCTTCTTCATCTCGCCGGCGCTCGCGTAGCGCTTCTCCGGGTCACGTTCCAGCGCGTGGAGGATGATCTCCTGGATGACCGGGGTGAGATTCTCGTTTCGCTTGCGGGGTGCGATCGGGTCGCCGGTGACGCGGGCGTTCATGACGACGTAGGGACTCTCGCCTTCGAAGAGGGTGGAGCCGGTCGTCATCTCGTAGAGGATGGCGCCGAGACTGTAGATGTCGGTGCGGTGGTCGCCCCGACGGCCTTTCACTTGCTCGGGGGCCATGTAGTCCGGGGTGCCCATCGTCGGGGTGAACCCGGCAAAGGTGAGGCGGCGGGCTTGGTCGACGCG
Organism: Opitutia bacterium; assembly: GCA_003153035.1. Lineage (GTDB taxonomy): Bacteria > Verrucomicrobiota > Verrucomicrobiia > Opitutales > Opitutaceae > Fen-1467. The sequence goes on along the minus strand of PMBT01000159.1, from coordinate 14,372 downwards.
GGCAATGCCGAAGTCGAAAAGCCGCAGGCTGCCGTCGCGGCAGACCATAATGTTCTGCGGCTTGAGATCGCGGTGGGTGATGCCGTTCTTGTGCAGGTAATCCAGCGCGTCGCAGATGCGACTGGCATAGCGCGCCGCCTCCTTCTCCGGGAGCGGCTTTTGGCGCTCGAGAATCTTGGCAAGCGTCTCCCCATCGAGGAACTCCATCACCAGGTAGGGGCGGGTCTTCTTTCCCTCGACCTTGATCACCTTCAGCACGCCCGGGTGCTGGAGCTGGGTGCCGATTTCCTCCTCGCGTTGGAAGCGCTCAAATCCCGCCACGTCGCTTTCAAGCGTCATCAGCGGCACCTTGATCGCCACCGCCTCGTCGGTCTGTCGGTCTCGCGCCTTGAAAATCGACGCCATGTTGCTGCGCGCGACCAGATCGGTGATCTCAAAGCGTCCGTCGAGCGTCATTCCCGGGGCCAGTTCTCGTGCGGCGGGAATCACCGACGGGGCAGAGGTTGAGACGGTCGATTTCACCACCTCCTCCCAGTCACGTACTTCCAGCAACTGCAAGGAAATGTTGTCGTCGCCCCCCCGCTTTTCCGCCAGGGCCACGAGGTGGCGGCAGGCGTCATAGGGGTGATGCTGGCTGACCAGTTCGCAAATCTCATCATCGAGAACAAAGGCGTGCAGGCCGTCGGTACAGTGCAGGAGGAAGTCCCCGTGGTTCAGGAACTCGGTCGTGAGATCGGGATGGCAGTATGGCTCCATGCCGACGGTGCGAGTCAACTGGCACCGCTCCGCGCTGGCCATGGCCTGGCGCTCCAGCATCAAGCCCAGCTTGACCGAGATGGCCGTGGCGACGTGATCCTTGGTCAGGCGGAAGATCTTCTTCTTGCGGATCAGGTAGGCGCGACTGTCGCCCACGTGGGCGATGTGGGCAACGCGGTTGCGGACGATGGTGACGACGAGGGTCGTGGCCATCGTCTTCCCCTGATTCTCGCGCAGCGAAGCGTCGTGCACGCGGGCACAGGCGGCGAGAAACATGCGCCGGAGGGTCCCCGGCGGGTCGAGCCCAGGAGGGGTCTGGCGGAACATGTCCAGCGCCGTGTCAACCGCCAGCCGGCTGGCGACCTCACCTTTGGACAATCCACCGACGCCGTCGGCCAGCAAGGCGACGCTGCCCTGCTTCTCGCGCACCAACGGATCCTCGGCTTCCCAGAACTCGATCGAGTCCTGGTTGACCGGGCGGACGGGTCCGGCAGTGGTCAGGCGGGCGTAGCGCAGGCGCATAGGGTGGGGAAAAACAGAAGCTCCGCCGCCCTGAAAGGCAAGCGGAGCCGTGGCTAAATGGGCCGGTTAGCTGATCATCAGGTGGTGGCAGCCGCCGGGCGCTGGCTGAGGAGGATCTCCTTGCCGCGTTTTTTGCTGCTGGCGCGGAAGTAGACCAGACCGTAGATGCCCCAGACCGCAGCGACGCCGAGCGCAATAAAGGGCTCCTTCCAGCTCATGCCCGACACCGTAAACGGCCCAATCAAGTAAAAGAGCATGCAGGCCAGGTTAGCGAGCAGTCCAAAGACCGGCACGACCACATGCTTGAAACCATGGAAACTATGGTGCTCGCGAAACGCCACGATCGCGATCACGCAGGTGAACATATACAACAGGAAGGTGCCGAAATTACTCACGAGTGTTACGATTACGAGAGTGTTGGGGAGCTTCGCGTATGTTTCTGGGCTGAAGATGCCGAAGCTATACCAGAGGTTGTGCTTGTCTAGGGCGGACGGCGTCGTGCCGCCAAGGTAAACCGCGACCGTGATGCAGCCGATGACAGCCGAGATGATTGCGAGCGTCCAAATCGCGCGGTGCGGCGAGAGCGTCTTGCCGTGAAGCATGCCGAAGTGCGAGGGCACCTCCTCGTCGCGGCCCATTGCATAGGTCACACGGGCGCCTGTGCTCAAACAGGAGAGCGTTGTGCCGATGAGCGCGAGGAACACCGTGAACGCCTGGACCAGCATGAAGGCCTTGCCCGCGGCGTAGCTGCCGAAGAGCCACGAGCCGACGATGACCATCATGTCCCCGACGGGTGCACCGGATGCGCCGGCCATCGGAATCGTGTAGCCATTGTGCAGCAGATAGTTCGCGGCAAAATATTCGACCAAATAGCACACCAAGCCCTGGATCGTGAGCGACAAGAGCACGGCGCGCGGAACATCGCGCTTGGCGTTCTTGGCTTCTTCGCCCATCGCGGTGACCGACTCAAAGCCGACAAGGATAAGGATGGCGATACAGGCTTGGATGAACATCAAGTTGAAGCCGTGCGGCTGGATGACCGAGAGCGCGCTGCTGTGGAAGTTGAAGGTCAGGGGATCCTTGTCGTCGCCGGCTTTCCCCGTAATTGCCTCCTCGGGCGCGTAACTCACAGTGAACGGCGCCACCAGCTTTGGATCGGTTACCGCCTTCCCGTCTTTATCAGCCGGAACCGGGGTGCCGTCCTTGTCCGTGGCATCCGCCATTTGGTAGACAGGCTTGCCATCCTTGTCGACGGACGATTTGCCGTTGGCATCCAGCACGGGCGTGGGATTACCCTTGTCGTCCTTGACGGTGTCCTGGGCGACTACGTAGTTGACGGCAACTCCATTGGAGAGGTGGTAGCCGGTGGATCCTTGCGGATGTTGCGTGCGGTAGGCGATGGCGATGATAGAAAAAACCACCAGCGCAGTGATTTGAATGACGTTGATCGCCATGTTCACGGCTGTGGTGCCGGTCACGCCACGGTAGGCGATATAGGCGACGCCGAGGGCGAACACGATGCAGAACAGGTACATGAACAGCGGGCTGTTGTACGAGCTGCTGAACGTATCAGGAAAGAACTGGAACAGCAGATAGCCGCTGATCAGCGCAGTGACGCCGACCATGCATCCGGGATAGACCCAGTAGTACAAATGGCTGGCCCAACCGGTGATGAACTTGGCGATACGAGCGAACCGGTAAGCCTTGGTTTTCGAGATGAAGGCCTGTTCGGCGTAGAAATAGGATGAGCCGGCGCCCGGATAGATCTTAGCGAGTTCGGCATAGCTGATCGCCGTGGCGTAGCACAGGACTAAGGCCAGCGCAATTCCCGCCCACATCGCGCAGCCGGCCATCGGCGCACCGTACAGCGATTGAATCTGGAACGTCAGCCAGAGAAAGGCGCCCGGTGCGATCAGCGCCATGGCATTGATGGTAAGCCCGGTCAGGCCCAAGGTGGGCTTGGTGCTTACTGTGGAGGTGGTGGTAGTTGGTGGCATGGGCGAACTGAGTTGTGGTTTGGATCGGAACGGGTGGGAGGAGGCGATTCAACGAATCGGGGACTGGCAGCCCCGGCGTTGGTCCTGACAGCGGATGGTGACGGTCATATCCGCCGCCGGGCGGGATCGATCGTTGCGAGGCTCAATGTTTTTCATACCGCCAGCCCCCATAGCTACTTGCGTGCCACAATTTCGGTCCGGACAAATGAGGATCGCGGAAGACGTCCGGATGCACCTGCGCTGGTGTGGGCAAACCGGGGTGTCTGCAGTCGGCCACGGGTAACACCAGCGTTCCTTCCGCAATAATGACATGCCAGTCGGGTCTGGCATCGACGATGCTCTGTTAGTGAATGATCACGTGCCACAATCCGATCCAGACTCCCGTCGGGACTTGCGGAAACTCGCAGCCCGGTTCGATTCAGGGTGCTTTTCCGCCCTGCAGGCCTCCAGGCCGGCGGTCATGCTTGAGCAGCCGGCCCGGTGGAGTCGGATTGTGGCAGTGTCGACGACAGCGTTCAGGGCCAATCTTCTGACGCCGGACTTTTCCCATTCATGAAGCTCATCATCGCCATCATCAAGCCCTTCAAACTCGAGGAAGTAAAAGACGCGCTCGCCAACATCGGCGTCGAAGGGATGACTGTCACCGAGGTAAAGGGATTCGGCCGCCAGAAAGGCCACACCGAAATATATCGGGGCAGCGAATACACCGTCGACTTCCTGCCCAAGATAAAGATCGAGATTGCGGTCAACGACGAATTGGTCTCCAAGACCGTCGAGGCCGTAGTCAAGGCCGCCAAGACCGGCAAGATTGGCGACGGCAAGGTGTTTGTCCTGTTGCTCAACGATGTGATCCGCATCCGCACCGACGAACGCGGCGACGCTGCCATCTGAGGCAACGGCCGACCATTGACTGGATTTCCGGCGGGGCCTTGTCAGCCGAATCCGCTCGGGGCGTCCTTGGGCTAGGTTTCCCCGTTGTCGACCATGATTCACGACGGGCGTGCGGCCGCTGGCTGCGCAGATTTGCCCATCTCTTGACGGAAAACGGCTCACGGCATCAATTCTGCTCATGGGATGGACGATTTTCATCACACCATGAACCTGTCCCTGTTTAACCCCCGGTGGACCGCGTTGGCGGTTCTGGCGGTCTCATTGAGTTCGCCTCCGGTGCCGGCCGCCGAGGCGGCGCCGACGATCGACCAACGGGTTGCTGCGCTCGAGGCTTATGTGCGCAACAGCGATCCCGGCACGAGCCTGACCGGCGTGCCAGGGCCCGGGCACAACGGCTGGATGATGACGGCTTCCGCGCTGGTTCTCTTCATGACGCTGCCGGGACTCGCGCTGTTCTACGGCGGCTTGGTGCGCCGCAAGAACGTGCTTTCCGTGCTGGCGCAATGTCTCGGACTAGCCGGGCTCGTCTCCATCCTCTGGTGGGTCTTTGGTTACAGTTTCGTCTTTGGCACGAGCTTCGGCAGCGGGTTCCTCGGAGGACGCGAGTTCCTCTTCTTTGAGGGCGTGACCTCGGCGCCGAATACTCATTACGCGCATTGGGTTTCGCACAACGTATTCGCGATTTACCAGTTGATGTTCGCGATCATCACGCCGGCGTTGATCGTGGGCGCGATCGCCGAACGCCTGAAGTTCTCAGCCTTGCTGCTGTTCATGACGCTATGGATGCTCGTCGTGTATTTTCCACTCGCGCACATGATTTGGGGCGCCACCGGCTGGATGAACGGCGTCTGGAACCCAGCCGCGGCGGTCAAGGCGATCGACTTTGCCGGCGGCACGGTGGTGCACATGTCGTCCGGTTGGTCCGCGCTGATCCTTTGCCTGATCGTTGGTCCGCGCATCGGTTTCGGCCGGGAGAAGATGGCCCCGCACAGCATGGTGTTGTGCATGGTCGGGACCGCCATGCTCTGGGTCGGCTGGTACGGATTCAACGCCGGGAGTGCCCTCGCCGCCGACGGGATTGCCGCCAACGCTTTCACCACCACCACCATCGCTGCCGCCGTGGCTTGCTTCACCTGGGGGATGATTGAGAAGATCTTCCGGGGCAACGCCTCGATCCTCGGTTTCTGCTCCGGGGTGGTCGCGGGGCTCGTCGTCGTGACACCCGCCGCCGGGTTCATCACCACGACCGGGGCAGTCATCATCGGCGTGCTTGCGGGCACCGTGCCTTATTTCTTCATCACCAAGATCAAGGCGAGATTCGGTTACGACGATGCGCTCGACACCTTCGGCATTCACGCTGTGGGCGGAACGCTTGGCGCGTTCCTCACCGGCCTGCTCGCCACCGGGGCTGTCAACGGCAACCTCGCCGCCGGGGCCGGGCTCACGAATGGCCTGGCCGGGCTCGTGACTGCGGGAGGCCTCTGGCATGAGCAGCTCAAGGCTATCGCCATCACCCTCCTGCTGTCGGTGCTCGCCACGGCCGTGATCGGCACAATCCTCAAGCACACGATCGGCCTCCGGCCCATCCCCGAGAACGAACGACAAGGTCTCGACCTTACGGAACATGGCGAGGAGGGCTACATCGACTGATGTGAAATCAGCGGCGACCGACAAAATCGGCCACGGGTGGCGGGGGCGTTGCGTGAGAGCCGGGGCCCGGCAGGGCGCCGGCTTGTTCGTTCTTGCCCCCTTTCCTGGAAATTTTCGGCTTCGCTCTTTCCCGGGGATTGGTAAGCTGCGCCGATGACGCCCCCCAGTTGTCCGGAAGCCCCTAGATGATTTCCGGTCAGCTTGCGGGTCGTCGCGACCATCGACGGTTAATCGACGGGATACACCCCAAATCATGAAGCGGCTCGAATCACTCTTCGCTCCCGGTCTTGCGCTCGTCGCTAGCCTGCTGGCGACTGCGGCCACGCTGGCTCAGCCACCGGCGTCTAATACAGACTTCGATCCGCCAGCCATTGAAAAGGCCGTGCTCGAGACCAACGCCCGGATGACCGAGGCGGCCAACCGCCTGGATGCCGACGCTTTCTTTGATTTCATCCTGGAAACGGACAAGGGCCTGATCATCCAGAACGGCACGATCTTCAAGAACCGGCAGGAGGCCCTCGAGGCGGTCAAGCGCGGTTTCCAAGGCGTTGCCAATATGGACCGCCGGCTTGAAAACCCGCAGGTTACGGTGATCTCCGCCGACCTCGCCCTCCTGGTGGCCAACGGCACCACCACCGCCACATTCACCAGCGGCCGGACGGTGACCAGTCGATTCGCCGTCTCCCTCATTTTCCTGCGCAAGGACGGGCAGTGGAAGCTGCTGCACGGCCATTACTCCATTCCCGCCAACCAGACCTGACGAGAGGATCTTTCCATGACCGCGCCGATCGCTGGCAGTGGCAACAACCCTCCCGATGAGAAGGTGCTGGCCCGAACCTTGGGTGGCACCAAGGCGCTATGGGACGAACTCATCCGGCATGTTGAAACCGAGCATGCGCCGGTGACGCATCGATGGACCGCGTCCAAAACCTCCGCTCTTGGCTTCCTTCGTCTGGTGCAGAAGAAGCGGACCATCCTCTATCTGCTTCCGCGCGAGGGGTATTTCCTGACGGCTTTCGTCTTCGGCGAAAAGGCGACGGCGGCGGTGCGAGCCAGCGACGTGCCCGCAGCGGTGGTGACGATGCTGAACGCGGCCCGGCCTTATGCGGAGGGCAGGGGAATCCGCCTGGAAACGCGCACGGCCCGCGACCTCGCGACCATGAAGAAGCTCGCGGCCATCAAGATGGCCCACTAGCCAGGGCGTTGGAGAACGCGGGCAAGTTCCTCGCGCAGGACTTGCAGGCTGTAGGGTTTCTGGATGAAGCCGGCCAAGCCCCCGGCACCGAGGCTCTGTCCAGGACCGTGGTCGCTGCTGTAACCGCTTGAGAGGATGACTTTTACCCCTGGCTGAATGGTGCGCAATTCTCGGAACACCGTCATGCCGTCCATCTGGGGCATGGACTGGTCGAGAATCACACAATCGATTCCCGCGGGGTTCTTACGGAAGAGTTCGATCGCCTCCGGTCCATTCGACGCCGCGATCACCTGCCAGCCGTGTCGACGCAAAATGTGGACGCAGACGTTGCGCACCATGTCCTCGTCATCGACCACCAGGATGGTCCCCTCGGCCGCGGATTTCTCTCCGGTATGGCCGGGGAGGCTTTCGGCCGCCGCGCCTTGCGGCTCTGTGGGCGGCGGCATTTCTCCGGCGGGAAACAGCACGCGAATCGTCGATCCTTTCCCCACCGTGCTGTCCACGAAGATGGCCCCTTGGTGGGCCCGCACGATGCCCAGAATCGCCGACATTCCCAGGCCGCGGCCCATTGATTTTGTGGAAAAGAAGGGATCAAACAGGCGTAGTTGCGTCGGTGGGTCCATCCCGCATCCGGTATCGGTCACTTCGAGATAGACGAAGCGTCCCGGCGGCGGAAGCTCCCCCACGCGGCTGCGACTCAGGCAGGCCGCGTCACAGGTCTGAACGCCGGTTGACAGCGAGATCGCGCCGGGCTGGTCGCCAACGGCTTCGGACGCGTTGGTGATCAGGTTCATGATGACCTGCTGGATCTGGCCGGGATCGACGGTTACCAAGGGCAGCGCGCGATCGAGGTGGACGGTGAACCCGACGATCTTGGAAATGCAGGCGCGAAACAGGTGAGCGTTCTCCTCGACGAGTTCATTCAGATTGAGGCGGCGGACCTCGAAACGGGCCTTGCCGGAGTAGGCGAGCATTTGGCGCGTCAGATCGGCCGCCCGCCGTGCCGCGGTCGCCGACTGTTCGATGCTGAAGCGCGCCGGGGAGACCGGCGACAAGTCCATCAGCGCGAGGTCGAGGTTGCCCAGGATCGCCATCAACAGGTTGTTGAAATCGTGCGCGATGCCGCCGGCAAACACCCCGAGGCTCTCGAGTCTCTGCGTGTGGAGCAGCCGTCGCTCCATCTCGAGCCGCTCCTCCTCCAGGCGCTTGCGCTCGCCGATATCCGAGGCGATCGTGACCAAGCAGGCCTGCCCGTCGACGGTGACCGGTGCCGCCGACATCAAAATGTCGACTAACTCCCCGGTCTTCCTGCGCCACTTGACTTCGAGGTTCCGGACCCGTCCCTGCGCCTTGAGCAGGCTGATGGCACGGTCGCGGTCCGCGGTCGCAGACCACAGCCCAATTTCCACCGAAGTGCGGCCGATGCTGTCCCGTTCGAAACCGAGCAGCTTCGTGAAGGTTTCGTTGAACTCCAGAATCCGCCCCTCGTCGAGCGTGGTGACGGCGATGAATTCCGGGCTGGCCCGGAAGATTTCGGCGAGCTTGCGTTCACTGCTGCGTAGCGCCTCCTCGGCCCGCTTGCGCTCGGTGATGTCCTGAATCGTCCCGATCATGTGGAGCGGACGGCCCTGCGCATCAAAATCCAGTTCGCCCAGACCCCGCACCCAGCGCTCCTGCCGGTCGTTGTGCCGGATGATCCGGTAATCCCTTTCGAAGCGGTTATGCAGGGTCACGACATGCTGCAGCAGGTGCTGCCGCATTTCCTCGCGCTGTTCAGGCACCACCAGCTGCAACCAGCCGTCGACGTCTTTCGGATAGCGGTCATCGATCCCGAAGATCTCGTCCAGCACCCGGGTGCAACTCCAGATCCCCACGGCGATATCAAGTTTGTAAGAGCCGAGCCGCGTGATCTCTTGGGACTTCCTGAGGAAGTATTCGGTTTCCCGAAGGGCAGATTCCACCTGATCGCGTTCGGTAATGTCGTGGACAATTGAAAAGAGCAACTGGCACCCGCCTACCTCGATCAGGGATATATACACCTCGACCGTGCGAATCTCGCCGTTGGCCAACCGATGTGGAAAGATGAAATGGCCCGGAGGTTCGAGGATGGCCTGCTGTCGCCTGAGCTTCACTTGTTCGGGCGGCAGCACATTGATCTCCTCAATGACCATGCGGCACAGCGCCTCGCGGGAATAGCCGTAGAATGCTGCCGCCGCCTGGTTGGCGTCCCTGATGGCGCCGCTGTCTGGATCGATCAGCAGCATGACCGCGCGATTGTATTCGAACATCTGGCGAAAGCGCTGTTCGGATTCCCGCAGCGCCGTCTCCGCCTGCTTGCGCTCGGTGATGTCGGTGTGGATTCCGATCATCCGCAGCGGCTTGCCGGCCGGGCCCCAGGCCGCCACCTTTCCGCTGGACTGGATCCATTTCCAGTCGCCCGACCGGGTGCGCATCCGGAACTGGCATTGATAGCCGGCCGTTTCGCCCCGCACGCAGGATTGAAGGACGGCGAGCGTGCTCTCGCGGTCCTCTGGATGCAGCCAGCTCGTCCAGCGCTCGAGATCCAGGCGGAAGTCAGCCGGATCATAGCCCAGCATTGTGGCGTATTCCGGGGTGAAACTGGCCTCGCCGGTCTGGAGGTTAAGGTCGTAGAGCCCCGCGTGAGTTGCTTGAAGGACCAAGTGGAGTCGCTCCTCGCTGTCGAACGACTCCTCTTGATGCTGAGGACTCTGTTTCATGCCTTGTGGAGCCGATGCGGCCGGCGCTTGCTGATCCAACAGGAAATGGTCATGGGGGGGGCGATAAGGGATCAGATCGATCCGGAGGAAGCTCAACTCAGGGGCATTCTTCGCGGATTAGGACACGTGTCGGAGTTGATGACAACAGTGTTATCGCCGGATCCCCTCAATCCAGAAAAGCCGGCGGCGCGGCTCGCTGACGGCTGGCGTCGATAACCTGTCTGCCTGTCCGGGGCGACTATTCCTCGTTGAACCGGTAACCGATTCCGGACTCCGTCCTGAAGAATCTCGGCTGGTTGGGATCATTCTCCAGCTTTTGTCGCAGGTGGGTCATGTAAACCCGCAAATATTGCGTCTGCTCCTCGGCCTTCGGACCCCAGAGCTCGCGCAGGATCTGACGGTGCGTGATCACCCTGCCCCGATGCAGCACGAGGAGCCGGAGCAGCCCGTATTCCTTCGGGGTCAACTTAACCACCGCTCCCGCCTTCGTTACCACGCGCCGGGCAAAATCGATCTCCACGTCGCCGAAGCGCAGGCTGCTCTCTTCCTCCGGACTTTGCACGCGCCGCAGCATGGCCCGCAGGCGCGCGAGCAGTTCGCCGCCGCCGAATGGTTTGCTGAGATAGTCGTCCGCTCCGGCATCAAGCGCCTCGATCTTGTCGGCCTCCTGGCCGCGGACTGAGAGGATAAGCACGGGCAGCCGGCTCCACTCCCGCAGCCGCTTGAGCACCTCGATACCGGGCAGGTCGGGGAGGCCGAGGTCGAGGATGATGGCATCGGGCCGCTTGGTGGCCGCCTCGGCAAGGCCCAGCTCACCGCGGTCGGTCTCCCGCACGCGAAACCCCGCGCCCTCCAGCGTCACGCGGAGCAGGCGACGGATCTGCACCTCGTCGTCAATGACCAGGACCTCGGGATGGAAAGTGTCAGGGCTCATTCGGGCGGCACGCTAGCCGGGCGCTCCAGCGGAAGAAAGATCGTAAATCGCGCGCCGCCGCCGGGCTGGTTGCGCGCCTCGACGCGGCCGCCGTGCGCCTCGGCAAAACCGCGGGCGATGGAAAGCCCCAAGCCGAGCCCACCCGTTCGCCCGGGATCGCCGCGGTAGAATTTGTCGAACAGCCGGTCCTGCTGGTCGGCGCGCAGGCCCGGTCCGTTGTCGGCCACGGCCATCCAGATCTGCCGGGCCGGTTCGTCCACGCCGGCGGCGAGCGTGATCGCGGCAGTTGCCGGCGTGTGCACGCAGGCATTGTGGATGAGATTGGCCAGAGCCTGCTGGATGAGCCCGGCATCCGCCCGCACCAGCGGAAGACCGGCCGGCAGCTCGGTCCGCACGTCCCGCCCACGCCAGGCATCCGCGGTGGCCTCCCGGGCGGCGTTGATGAGATCGGCCGGATCGCACCAGTCGCGCCGCAGCCGCAAGGACCCCGACTCAAGGCGGGTCATGTCGAGGAGGTTGTTCACCAGTCGCTGCAGCCGCTGGGTCGCCGTGCGGATCTCGGCCACCAGAGGACCATCGGCGAGGTTTTCCGCGGCCGAGGCGATTACCGCGAGCGGCGTCTTCAATTCGTGCGAAACACCGTCGAGCAGCGTGCGGTGCAGCTTCTCCGACTCCTGCGAGAGGCGCGCCGCTTCCTCAGTGGCCCGCAGGCGTTCGCGGTCCAATGCGAGGGCGATCTGCGTGGCGAAGCTTTCCAGCAGGCCGCGCTGGTTGATGGGCAGCGTTGCCTCTGCAGGCGGCCTGACACCCATCACCCCCAGACAGTTCTCGCCGGCGAGCAGCGGCAGGTAAAACCCCTCGGCGGCGGGCAACGTATCCGTGAACCGGCCGGCGGCTTTGTGGTTGCGAAAGGTCCACGCCGCCACGCCCTGCTCCCTCTCGTCGGCGACGTAGGTCGCCGCGGGGTGCAGCACCAGCCGGCCGGGTTGAGCGGGGTCCAGCGTGAAGATCGCCAGCCGCGCGCCGAACAGCTCCTGCACCTGGGCGGCGGCATTGCGCAGCACCTCGTCGGCGGACCGGGCGGCGGCGATCGCGCGCGTCAACTGGTAGAGGGCGGTGGCGCGCTGTTCGCGCTGGCGCTGGTCGCGCTCTTGCGCCCGCAGCCGGCCGGTGAGCCGGCCGGTGACAAGCGCAATCACGAAGAAAATCCCGAACATCAGGCCGTCCTCGAATTTGTCGATCCGGAAGGTGAGGATCGGCGGAATGAAAAGGAAATTCCACGCCAACGCACTGAGGGTGGCGGCGAGCAAGATCGGTCCCTGACCGACGAATAACCCCAGCAGGACCACGGCCGTGAGATAGAAAAGCGAGATTGCCGTGTAGCCGGTCAATTCCTGGATCGCCAGACCCACGAGCGTCATGCCGAAGACCGTCAGCAGAGCCGTGACGTATTCCCGGGGACGCGACGCCGCGGAGGCGGTCCACTCCCGCCAACGGCTGCGGCCGGTCCGCGGCTCGGCAGGCACCACGTAGACGTCGATCTGCCCGCTCCGGCGGATCAGGCGGTCGGCCAGCGAGCCGCCGCGCAGGAAATCCAGGACGGGCGACCCCCGCGATTTGCCGATGACGATCTGGCTGACATTGTGCTGCTGGGCGACGCGCACCAGCGTGCCGGCAACATCGCGATCGGGCACCACGACGATCTCGGCGTTCAGCTCGCGGGCGAGGGCGAGATTCTCGTCCAACAGCCTCCGTTCCTCCGGGGTGCGCGGTGCCGGAGTCTCGACGTTGACGGCGATCCACGGCGCGTCGAGGGCATAGGCCATGCGGCGCGTCCAGCGAATCAGCCGGGTGGAGAACGGGCTGGCACCGACCGCGACGAGCAACCGTTCGCCGCTGCGCCAGATGGCGCTGATCTGCCGGTCCTCGCGGATCTCGCGGAGCTGCTTGTCAACGCGCTCGGCGGTCAGGCGCAGGGCGAGTTCCCGCAGGGCCGTGAGGTTGCTTTCCTTGAAGAAATTGTCGGCGGCGGCCGCGGCGCGGTCGCCCAGGTAGACCTTGCCTTCCGTGAGCCGCTCCCGGAGCTGGGCCGGCGTGAGATCAACCAGCTGGATTTCGTCGGCGGCCTCGATCATCGAATCCGGCACGGTCTCGCGCACGGCCACGCCGGTGATCTGGCGGACGGTATCGGCGCGGCTTTCCAGATGCTGGACATTGAGCGTGGTGAAGACGTCGATGCCGGCGGCCAGCAGTTCCTCGACGTCCTGCCAGCGTTTGACGTGACGCGAGCCGGGGACGTTGGTGTGAGCAAGTTCATCCACGACGGCGAGTCGGGGGCGGCGCGCCAGCACAGCCTCCAGATCCAATTCTCCCAGCTGCGTGCCGCAATAGGCGATCATCGTGCGCGGAATGACCGGCAACCCATCGAGCAATCGCTGCGTCTCCTCCCGACCATGGGTCTCAACCAGGGCCACCGCCATGTCCATCCCCTCGGCGTGGGCCTTGCGCGCTGCCTCGAGCATTGCGTACGTCTTGCCCACGCCGGGCGCCATGCCAAAAAAGACCTTCAGTTTTCCGCGGATCTGCTTGGCTTCGGACCGGTGGATGGAAGCGAGGAGCGCGTCGGGATCGGGGCGGCGGTCAGGCATGCGAGGAAGGACGATGGCGAGCGGGCAGGACCGACGCAAGCCGCGCTACCGGACTTGATGACGGAACAGAATGGGGGATGTCAGGAGCGGGGATATTACGGTCGGGGTGGAGTCAATTTCGGGACGACCTCACGGGCCGGACGACAACCCGCGGGGGCTGGTATGCTGCTGACCCCGGGTGACTTGATCTCCTCAATGGTCCGAGGGCGAAGCGGGAGGGAGCTTCGTATCCAGCCGCGGGGGAGGTTCCGGCTCGTTGTACCGCGGGTGAAAGATCCACCCGGCGATGACGCAAAACACGATCCAGAGCAAGACGATGCCGATGCGGCGTTTAACGGCGAGTTTCATGAAGACTTCCCGTAGCGGGTTCGCAGCAGAAACGTTCATGGTGCGATCGGCGGCAGGCGGTCGAGGGCGAGGTCGAGCAGAAGCACATTCACGCCGGGCTCGCCCAGGATACCCAGGTCCCGGCCGGTCGTGCTCCGGTCGATCAATCCTTGCACGCTGGCCAGCGGCAGCCGGCGGACCCGGGCCACGCGGGGCGCCTGCAGTTCGGCGTTGGCCAAGCTGATGTGCGGATCAAGGCCGCTGCCGGAGGAGGTGACTGCGTCAGCTGGCACGGGTGCGTCGGCGGCGAGGCCGTTGACCAGGCGATAAGCGCCGACGGCGGCTTTGATGCTGTCGGCCAGCTTCTGGCTGGTCGGCCCGAGGTTCGTGCCTGAGGAATTGGTGGCGTCGTAGCCGGTGCCCGCGGCGGAGGGCCGCGGCTGAAAATACTTCTCGCTGCTGAAGTTTTGCGCGAGCAAGGCGGAGCCGCGCACGGTGCCGTCCCCGTCAGTCAGGAGGCTGCCGTTCGCCCTGGCCGGGAAGAGCAACTGCGCGCCCGCCCAGACAACCAGCGGATAGACGCCGCACAGCAGCACCACGAGAATTGCGGTGATCAGCACAGAGGCTTTGAGTTCGAGCAGGAAGGCTTTCATGGCACTAGACAAGGTGGATGGCGTTGATCAGGACATCAATGAGCTTGATGCCGATGAATGG
>PMBT01000008.1 GCA_003153035.1 Opitutia bacterium | reverse complement strand
CGGAGTGCGCCGGCAAAACCGGCCAACGAAGTGATCCCCGACCCCCAGGCGGCAAAACCGGCCAGTGGAGCCGAAGTGATCCCCGACTCTGGCACTGGATCGGCGTCCCAGCCGGTGGCCCCGCAGAACGGATCGGCCAGCCGTAGTGCCTGCGAGCCCCACCGGGAAACCATCGAGTTGGGACTGTCGAAGGGCCGCAACGCCAAGGGCATCTGGCAGGACTTGGTCGATCGCAGCGGCTTCGCCGGCGGCTATCAAAGCGTCAAGCGCTTCATCGGTCGTCTCCGTGGCAAGTCGTTGCCGGAAGCCTGCGCGGTGATCGAGACCGCCCCCGGTGAAGAGGCCCAGGTGGATTACGGATCGGGCCCCCTGGTGCGCGACGCCCATAGCGGGAAGTACCGTCGTACCCGCCTGTTTGTGCTGACCTTGGGCTACAGCCGCAAAGCGGTGCGTCTCTTGTCGTTTCGTTCCAGCTCCCAGATCTGGGCGGAGTTGCATGAGAAGGCTTTCCGCCGACTGGGCGGCGTCACCAAGGTGGTGGTGCTGGACAACCTCAAGGAGGGCGTCCTCACCCCCGACATCTACGACCCCACACTCAATCCTCTGTACCGCGATGCGCTGACGCACTACGGCTCGGTGGCGCTGGCCTGCCGCGTGCGCGATCCGGATCGCAAGGGGAAGGTGGAGTCGGGCGTCGGCCACGCCAAGAAAACGCCCCTGAAGGGACAGCGTTTCGAAACCATCGAAGAAGCGCAGGCCTACCTGGACCACTGGGAGGAGCGCTGGGCGGACACGCGCATTCACGGCACCACCAAACGGCAAGTGGCGGCCATGTTCGCCGAAGAGAAGCCCGCCTTGCTCCCGCTGCCGGTCGAGCCTTTCCGCTACTACCAATATGGCAAGCGCACGGTAAATCTGGATGGCTGCGTGGAAGTCGATGCCGCCTACTACAGCGCGCCGCCGGGATGGATCGGTCGGGTGGTTCCGGTGCAATGGGATCACCGGCACGTCCGGCTGTTGCACCCGCAGACCGGCGAACTATTGCGGGAACACCTGCCTCAGGTGCGCGGGAAGCATCAGATCAAAGACGAGGACCGCCCCAAACAAACGCCTCCGGGGACGCAATCCCTGCTACTGCGCGCCGACCGGGCCGGTGCGCAGATTGGAGCCTTGTGCCGCGGAATGTATGGCGAGCAAGGGCAAATCGCAGTGCGCCGCATTCAAGGCGTGCTGGCTCTGGCCAAAAAACACGGCCCAGCGGTGGTTGAGGATGCCTGCACCGTGGCACTAGAGATCGGCGTTTGCAATTACCGTTTTGTCCGCCGCTATCTGGAGCGGGGTCCGCAACTGCCTCTGAGCCTGCGGCAAGTCGATCCGATCATCCGCGACCTCACCGAATACCGCGACTTCATTCAAAGCAAAACCAAGGAGAGCGAAGCATGAACCTCATTGAATTACAACGCGCCCTACGACAACTCCGGCTCGGCGGCATAGCCACCGTGCTGGAAACCCGACTGCGCCAAGCCCAAAGCGAAACCATGGCGCCGATCGATCTGATCTCGTGTCTGATCAGCGACGAGCTGAGCCGGCGGAGCGAACGGTTGCTCGACCGCCGGCGCAAACAGGCCGAGTTCCGCGACGCGCACAAGACCTTGGACCAGTTCGACTTCAATTTCAACCCGAAGATGAATCGCAGTCTGGTCTTCGATTTGGCCACCTGCGCTTTCATCGGCAAGCGCGAAGACGCCTTGTTTCTCGGCCCGGGCGGCACGGGCAAGAGTCACTTGGCCCAGGCCATCGGCCAAGCTGCCATTCAGCAGAACTACCGGGTGATGTACCGGGAAACGCACGTGCTGCTGGACAACCTGGCCGAGGCCGTGGCCGAGGGCACGCGCAAACAGTTCATGGAGTCGGTAGCCAGCGTGCCACTGCTCATCATTGACGACTTCGGCATGCGTAAACTGCCGCATACGGCCGCCGAGGATCTGCTGGAAATCATCATGCGGCGCTACGAGCGGGCCAGCACATTGTTGACGTCCAATCGCCCAGTGGAAGACTGGGGAAAACTGCTGGGCGATGTGGCCGCGGTCACGGCCATGCTGGACCGCCTGCTGCACCACGGCCACGTGCTCAAATGTGGCCCGCGGAGTTGGCGCACCAAGCTGGCGGCGGCTACGGCGGCAGAGGGCCATTAACTTCCATGAGGTCGGAAAAGAAAAACGGGCAATAGGGAAGGAAAAGGTGTTCTTGTGAATCGGGATAGCGAACTCGATGCTTTCAAACGGAAGGTTGATCTGCGCCAGTTTGCCGTCAGTCTGGGCTATGAGATGGACCGGCGCGAGAGCTGGCGGGGAAGCACAGTGCTGCGACGCGACGCGGACAAGATTGTAGTCAAGCGCAACCATAATGGCCATTACGTTTTCTTCTCGGTGCGGGATGACCGGGACAACGGCACCATTGTCGATTTCCTCGAGCGACGCCAGAATTTGAATCTCGGTGCGGTGCGCCAGATCCTCCGGCCCTGGATCGGCAGGTCTGTCACCCCACCGCAGTTTCCCGCGTTGGAGCCCACCAGCACGAATCGGATGCGTGTCGAATGCGCGTACCGCCGCATGGCCAACGCACAGCGATATCCCTATCTGGAGCGCGAGCGCTGTTTGCCGTCAGCCGTGCTGTTATCGCCTCGGTTTGTAGGCCGCATGCGGATCGACTCCCGCGGCAACACGGTGTTTCCCCATTTCGACGCCGCGGGGCTGTGCGGATACGAAATCAAGAATCGCGGATTCACCGGCTTTGCCGCTGGCGGCCAAAAGGGTCTGTGGTTCTCGCATGCCCGACCGGACGACAGGCGTCTGGTCTTAGCCGAAAGCGCCATTGATGCGCTGTCCCACGCCGCACTGTTCCCGGATGCAGAGGACCAGACCCGCTACGCCAGCTTGGGCGGCAAACCTAGTTCGCGGCAGACGGGCCCCGTCCAAGCGACCATCGCCAGGTTGCCGGAGGGCGCCGAGATCGTGGCGGCGTTCGACACCGATGAGGCGGGGCGCAAGCTGGTGAATGTGATTCGCGAAGCGGTGGCGAGCGTGGCCAGCAGAACGGAAAGGACTGATCTAATTTTCAAAGCTCACCTTGCGGTGAAGGAAGGGGAAGACTGGAATATGGTTCTGCAGAATGGCGGGATTGGTACTGCACCCGGCATCCACCCGGTCCTTGACGATAACGGACCGGACTGGCCCAAACTGGACTTGCCAGACCGCCAGCCGGTAAGGTAAAACAAGTTGTCCAGGGTGATGGTCCGTTGGCCGG
>PMBT01000087.1:9433-9603 GCA_003153035.1 Opitutia bacterium | reverse complement strand
TCGAAGATGAAGAAGGCGCAGCAGGCGGCGCTGGCCGGCCGGCCCTACGCGCTACTCCTGGCCGACATGCTGGCCACCGCGTCCAATCGCGTGAAAGAGTCGTTCCATCCCTTCCTTGTGCAGCGTCCGGTGAAGACCCGCGGTATCATCCTGGTCACCACCGACAAGGG
>PMBT01000087.1:0-9348 GCA_003153035.1 Opitutia bacterium | reverse complement strand
GAGTTCATGGTGAAGCAGTATCTCGAGGGCGTCGTCGATACCGTCGAGATCATCTGGCCCCATTTCCGAAACACGCTGATCCAGGAGCCGTCCCGACTGCCGCTGCTTCCGCTGCAAAACCTGAAGGACGCCATCAGCAGTCTGCGTTTGGGGAGTGCCAGTCCCGCCGGAAAACCTGACGAGCGCGAGATGCTGTTTGAACCTAGTCCCGCCGCGGTCCTTTCCGCGCTTCTCCCCCTCTACATCAACCGCGAGGTTTATCACCAGGTGCTCGACGCCAAGGCCTCGGAGCACAGCGCCCGCATGGTCGCGATGAAGACGGCCAAGGATAACGCCACCAAGCTCATCGACGATCTCACGCTCGAATACAACAAGGTCCGGCAGGCCGCCATCACGCAGGAGATCCTTGAGATCGCCGCCGCCGCGTACTCCCAGTAACGAGAAGAACTGAAGGACTGAATGATCAAAGGGCTGAAAAGTTTCACGAACACGGAGACCTCCGCAAGCGCACCCAGGAATTTGCGCGTCGGGTTGCCCGTGCTTACCGGGCGCTTCCCGCCCGTGATCGGTTGGCGCAGGTCTGGGGTGAACAGATGCTCCGGGCGGGCGGTTCCGTCGGTGCCAACTATCGCGAAGCCCAGCGTGGTCGCTCGGTTGCCGAATACCGCTCCAAAATTGGCGACAGCCTGCGCGAAGCGGACGAAGCGCTCTACTGGATGGAACTGCTCGAGCTCGACGGCTATTTCAAACCTGCGGTCATCACTCCCCTCATGCAGGAGACGGGTGAACTCATCGCCATCTTTGTCAGCCTCCTCCGGAGCCGCCCGTCGTACGATTAGGATTCCAGCCCTTCAGCCCTTCTCCCTTTAAGACCTTTCCTCATGAACATCGGCAAAATCGTCCAAATCATCGGCCCTGTGGTCGACGTCCTGTTCTCGGTGGGGAATATTCCCGCGATCTACCAGGCGCTCACCGTCGAGTTCACCGCCGCCGGTCGGCCGGAGAAACTCACGCTCGAGGTGCAGCAGCATCTCGGCGAGGGCGTGGTTCGCACCATCGCCATGTCCACCACCGAGGGCCTTGTCCGCGGCATGCCGATCGTAGACTCCGGCGGGCCCATCACGGTGCCCGTCGGGGAGGGCGTGCTGGGGCGCATCATCAATGTCACCGGTGATCCCGTCGACAACCGGGGCCCCGTGCCGCACCAGAAGCGCTATCCTATCCACCGCCCGTCGCCACTGCTCGTCGACCAGGACGTGAAATCCACAATCCTCGAGACCGGCATCAAGGTCATCGACCTCATCTGTCCCTTCGTGCGGGGCGGCAAAGTCGGAGCCTTTGGCGGCGCCGGCGTCGGCAAGACGGTCGTGATCATNNCTCATCAACAACATCGCCAAGGCCCACGGCGGCTTCTCGGTGTTCGCCGGCGTGGGCGAGCGCTCCCGCGAGGGCAACGATCTCTATCACGAAATGTCCAAGTCTAAGGTCATCGTGCAGGATGACATAGCGAAGTCGAAGGTTGCTCTCGTGTACGGCCAGATGAACGAGCCTCCGGGCGCCCGCCTCCGCGTCGGCCTTTCCGCCCTTTCCGTGGCTGAATACTTCCGCGACGAGAAGAACCAGGACGTCCTCCTTTTCATCGACAACATCTTCCGTTTTTCCCAGGCCGGCTCCGAAGTGTCGGCCCTGCTCGGTCGTTCGCCATCGGCCGTCGGCTACCAGCCAACCCTCGCCAACGAAATGGGCGTTCTCCAGGAGCGGATCACTTCGACCAAGCAGGGTTCGGTCACCTCGTTCCAGGCCATCTACGTTCCGGCCGACGACCTCACCGACCCTGCCCCGGCCAACACGTTCGCCCACCTCGATTCCACGATCGTGCTCGACCGGGCCATCTCAGAGCTCGGCATCTATCCGGCCGTTGATCCGCTCGCTTCGACCTCCAAGGCGCTCACCGCCACCATCGTCGGCCAGGAGCATTACGATGTCGCCCGCGGCGTGCAGCGCGTCCTCCAGCGCTACAAGGACCTCCAGGATATCATCGCCATCCTGGGCCTTGACGAGCTCTCGCCCGAAGACAAGCAGACCGTTTATCGCGCCCGCAAGATCCAGCGTTTCCTCTCCCAGCCATTCACCGTCGCCGAGGTGTTCACCGGCTTCCCCGGCCGACTGGTGCCCGTCAAGGACACGGTCCGTGGCTTCAAGATGATCCTCGACGGCGAGCTCGATGAAATCTCCGAGGGAGACTTCTATATGAAGGGCTCCATTGAGGACGTCCTCGCCGCCACCAAGAAAGCCTGAAGAACTGACTGCCCGAAGGGCTGAACCAGCCCGCGAATCGTAACAGCTATTTCAATCCCCGAGTTTCTCGCCTTCAGCTTTTCCCGCTTTCAGCCTTTTTTCCACCATGCCCCTGACCCTCGAAATCGTCACTCCTGAAGACCGGGTTTACAGCGACACGGTTGACACGGTCGTGATCCCGACCCTCGAGGGTGAGATCGGTATTCTGCCGGGACACATTCCGCTGCTGACGCAGGTGGCGGATGGTGAACTCCGGGTGACCAAGGGCAGTGAGACCAAGGGGCTCGTCGTCGGCAGTGGCTTTGCCCAGATCGACGGCGACCGGGTCAAGATTCTGGCCGAATTCGCTATTAACGAGGCTCAGATCGACGAAAAGGCCGCGGAGAAGGCCATCCAGCGCGCAGAAGATGCACTCAAGGGCAAGGAAAAGCTGGATCCCGCCGAGATCGAGCGGTTGGAAGCCCTTGTGCGCTTCTCGGTGGCCCAGCTCGGGGTCAAACGGAAGCGCCGCTAGGCCAGAATTCCCACCGCGGTTCTCCGGCCCGCATCGTCCACGGGGACGCGCTCCTCGAAGCTTCTCAGGAAACGAGCCGCGCATCCAGTTCCCGCAGCACTGCCAGCGCGGTCCCCGCCAGCGGGACGACGTTGGGCGATCCCCCGCAATCGCGCGGATTGATGCGGATGAGCGGCACCCGGCCGGCTGAGGCAAGTTGTTCCGAAGTGGCGCGCACGCTCGGCCCGGTCGCGCCGGCGCCAATTTCGATCACGGCAAACCGGCCCCGCGCCAGCGAACGCAGCCAGGCCCGGAACCGCACCTGCTGGGCCGTCGTGCGCCCCGGGCTCCATTTGTTGTCGGAGAACATCAGCACGTTGGGCCGCGCGAGCTCGCCGCAGCTCCGGCAGCGGGGCAGTTCGCCATCTGCGCGCATGGTCGTTGGATCGATCTCGAAATGCAGGTCCGCCGGCGCCGGCCAGCTGGCGGCACAGCAGGGCTTGACACACTGGAAATGCTGCAGCGAACCGTGGCATTCCGTCACCCGCTCCTCCGCGAAGCCCGCCTTCTGAAAATGCCCGTCCACGTTGGAGGTGAATACGAAGCCGCCATGGTCCTTCCCCTCCACCCAGCGGCGAAGCAGCGCGAAGCCCTCATGCGGAGTCGTCCGCCGGTAGAGCTCAAACCGGTGGCCGTAAAAACCCCAAGCCATCGCCGGGTCGCGCTCGAACCACCCGGGATTGGCCAGCTCCTCGAACGACAGCCCCAGTTTCGCCAAGGGCGGATAAGCCCGCCAGAATCCCTCGTTGCCACGGAAGTCGGGCAGCCCGGAATCCACCCCCAGGCCCGCGCCAGCCGTGATCACCAGCCCCTCGGCGGAGCGAATCGCCTCCGCCGCCTGTTGGAGCATTTCGGGGTCAATGGCCATAGACCGCCAGCATCATTGATCGCCGACGGTGCGGCAATCTCAGGATTTCAGCTTCTTGCCGTCGCGCGCGGTCTTGTCATGCTGCGCCCGATGCCGACCCCAGTTTTTCCCCAGGCCACCATCGCCCGGAAACGCGACGGCCATGCCCTCAGCCGCGAAGAAATCGCCGCATTCGTGCGCGGCGTGGTCGAGGGCACCTGGGCTGACTACCAGGCAACCGCGCTGCTCATGGCTGTTTTCCTCCGCGGCATGACTCCGGAGGAAACTTCCTGCCTCACCGAGACAATGATGCACTCCGGCGTCGTCGCCGACCTCACCAAGGTCCCCGGCATCAAGGTCGACAAACACTCCACCGGCGGCGTCGGTGACAAGGTCTCCCTTATACTCGCCCCGCTGGTCGCCGCGTGCGGCGTGCCCGTGCCCATGATGAGCGGCCGCGGGCTCGGACATACCGGGGGCACGCTCGACAAGCTTGAGTCCATCCCCGGCTTCCGGGTCAGCCTGGCACTCGACGCCTATGTTGCGCAGCTCCGGCGCATCGGCGTGGCCATGATCGGGCAGACGGCCGATCTCGTCCCCGCCGACCGCAAGCTCTACGCGCTGCGCGATGTCACCGCCACCGTCGAGTCGATCCCGCTTATTTGCGCGAGCATCATGTCAAAGAAACTCGCCGAGGGCATTGACGCGCTGGTGCTTGATGTGAAGTTCGGTCGCGGCGCCTTCATGAAGGAAAAAGCGCGTGCCCGCGAACTCGCCACCGCCATGGTCGCCATCGGCCGGACGATGGGAAAACCCACCCGAGCCCTCTTGACTTTGATGGATCAGCCGCTCGGCCGCACCGTTGGCAACGCCGTCGAGGTGGCGGAATCGATCGAGGCGCTCAAGGGCCGCGGGCCGGTGGATCTCATGGAGGTTACCTATGCGCTCGGTGCTCATATGTTGCTGCTCGGGGGCGTCGCCGCCGATCCCGCAGCGGCGCGCCGGCGGCTGGAAAAAGCGATTCACGACGGTTCCGCTCTGGCCCGGTTCCGCGAGCTCATTATTGCCCAGGGAGGGGACGCGGCGGTGATCGATAATTATGCCCGCCTGCCGCAGGCGCCGGTGGTCCGCGAGCTCGCCGCGCCCGCCTCGGGATATGTCACCGATGTCGATCCGATGGCAGTCGCCCAGGCTGCGCTGCTGCTGGGCGCCGGCCGTTGCAGCGTCGCGGCTGCGGTCGACCACGCAGTCGGTGTCACTGATCTGGTGAAAATCGGTGAATACGTGCCTACCGGGGGCCGGCTCTGCACGGTTCATGCCCGGACCGATGCGGATGTTACCGCCGTCCGGCAACCGCTTTCCTCGGCCTTCACGATCGGACCAGCGCCGGTCAGCCCACCGCCATTGATCGATGAGTTGATCGAATAGGAGGGGTCTGCAGTTCTGATAGGATTCTGCCGCCGCCGCCGGGATCTTCATAACGCTCGCCCACCCGGCGAATGCCATTAGGCTGAACCGAATATGTATTCAATTGGTAACCGTGTTGAGTGGCTGCAAGGTCCCGGCGCGAATTGCGCGAAAACCGGCCCGGTGGCTCCGCGTCCCTGGCATCTCGTGTTGCTCGGCCCGCCCGGCGTGGGCAAGGGCACGCAGGCCGAGAAGATCATTGGCGAATTCGGCGCCTGCCACCTCTCGACCGGCGATGTGTTCCGCTACGCCGCCCGGGATACCAGCGGTCAGGCACCCTCGCCGGCCATGGCTACCGCCCTGGCGGCCATGAAACGCGGCGAGTTGGTTTCCGACAACACGGTCGTCGAGCTCGTGCGCGAGCGTGCTGGTTGTCTGGCCTGCCAGTACGGCTTCTTGCTCGACGGCTTTCCCCGCACGCTCGAGCAGGCGCATGCGCTGAACGGCATCCTCGCCTCGGTGGAACGCAAGCTCGACGCAGCCATCAACTATTTCGCCCCCGAGCCCCTGATCATCGAACGCCTGTCCGGCCGCCGCGTCTGCAAGCAGTGCCGCACGGGCTACCATGTCGCCAACAAGCCGCCGCGCGTGGCCGGCCGCTGCGACGCCTGCGGCGGTGAACTCTTCCAGCGCGACGACGACAAGCCCGAAGCCATCCGCACGCGCCTGCAAGCCTACGCCGCGACCTGCAATCCAGTGCTGGAGTACTACCGTCGGCAGGGCCTGCTTCGCGAGATCGAAGCCTCGGGTGATCCCGAGGCCGTGTTCGCGCACACCCGCGCCGTGATTGAGAAGCTGGATCCGGTCGCCCGTCGGTAGATGGAATCAGGCTGCAGGGTAGGGCGCGTTATGCGTAACGCGCCGCTTTCAAAGCCATCACTTTTTACAGGAGAGAACAGAGGAAACTGAGAGAACCTCTATCTCCTCCGTTTTCTCAGTTACCTCCTGTGCGAGGTCTGGTTGCTGCGCTGCCGCCCGGTCCGCGCCTGCCCTCACCCGGCGATCCATCGCCAGAGTGCATCGAACAATTGGTGTGTCGCCCCGCCGAGGAAGATGAAATATATGACTCCGGCTGCGAAGACGCCATAGCCCGCCGTGATGGCCGCCCCGTCGCGTTCCATCAATCCGCTTGCGATCAGCAGTATCACCCATCCGGGGAAGGTATTGGTCAGCGGAATTGGCAGGGGCAACAGCAGCACCACCGCCGCTATTACCATCGTCACGGCATGCAACTGCCGCAGCCAGCCGTGGTCGGTCAGCGGCGCGAGGCGCGGATGCAGGAGTTTCTCCAGCAGACAGATGACGCCCGCGGCGGCGGCGATCAGCTTGGCAAAGAATCCGGAAGGAAGCCGCCGGTCCAGTAGTCTCTCTGGCAGCCACGGGTGCTGCCCCAACGCCAGTCGCAGGGCGATGATCGCAATCACCAGCCCAAGGGGAGTCGACAACCCCGGCAGTGGAATCGGCGTGCAGAAGGGCAGGGCGAGGAGGATCAGCAGCAAATCGTAGGCCCGGCCACGCAATACCAAGATCACCTCCCGGAGCGTCACCGGTCGTTCCGCGAATCGAGCCTGAAGATCAGCCAGCTCTTGGGAGAGCTTGCGCGGCGGCGCTGCTTCCGCCGGCGATCCGCCGGCGGACAGAACTGACTCAGGTTCCGCGGGTGTTTCCATACAGTTCAATCTGCAGCCGGTGGGCGTAACGGAAACCGCGCTGTTTGCACAGCTCGCTTAGCCACGGACTGCGTTCACGAAGCGCGGCAGCCGTCGTGCCTTCCGGCATGAGCAGGACTTTGTCGCGGGGGACTTCGCGCCGCAATTGCGCCAGCATGTCCTCGATTTCCTCCACGTCGGCCGGCTGGGTGACGACGAACTTAAGCTGCCAGGGATAGGCGTCCAGCCAGGCGCACACCACTTCAGGCTGCCAGCGCAGCGCCTCGTGTTTCCGGCGCCACGTGCCATGTCTTAACCGATCCGGGGAGGAGTTGAGCAACTTGGGCGAAAGCGAAGCGAGATCGCAGGCGATTCCCCCTGGCGTGATCGTGGCGGCCGTCTCGATCGTGACATGCCGGCCGAGGACGGTGAGCGCAGTCGCCAGTTCGCTGATCCCCGGCGCCACCATCGGCTCTCCGCCGGTCAGGACCACGTGCCGCGACGGATGTTTCATAACCTCGGCCACCACGCTCTCGACGGTCAGCGGTTTCCCCTCGGGCTGCCACGATGCATAGGGCGTGTCGCACCAGATGCAGCGCAGGTTGCAGCCGGAGGTGCGGACAAAGACCGAGGGCACGCCCGTCAGCTCGCCCTCACCCTGGATCGAATGGAATATCTCCGCGATCAACATTGGATCGATGGCGAGTGTTCAGACCTTCGCCAGTCATTCCCGCCGTGGTTTCGGCGGCAACGGATCGTTCGACGCGTAGACCGTGGGATCGGGGAGGCCGGCCACCAGAAACGCCTCGCGGCGTTCGACGCAGGTGCCGCACCGGCCGCAGTGAATCTCGCCACCCTTGTAGCAGGACCAGGTGCGGGCGTAGTCCACACCGAGCCGCGCCCCCTCCGCGGCGATCTGCGCCTTGTTCAACGCGATGAACGGGCGCAGCAGTTTCACGCCCGCGTAGGTGCCCTGGCGCATCGCCTCGCCCATCGCCCGCAGGAAGTCCTCGCGGCAGTCGGGGTAAATCGCGTGGTCGCCACCGTGCGCGCCAATGACCAGTCCCGGTACGCCCAGGCTCTCCCCGAAGCCGGTGGCGATCGAGAGCATGATCGCGTTCCGGAACGGCACCACTGTTTGTCTCATGGTCGCCGCCTCGTAATGGCCCTCCGGGATCGCGCCTCCCGACTTGAGCAGGGCGGAGGCGAAAAGCCGGTTCACAAAATCGAGCGTGATCACCTGGTGCGGCGCCCCGACCAGCCGCGCGTGTTCCGCTGCAAACGGGATCTCCCGGTGGTTGTGCTTCGCACCGTAGTCGAAGCTCAGCACCGCCGCAATCTCCTCCTGCCGGCGCGCCCAGTGGAGCGCCGTCACCGAGTCCATTCCGCCCGAGCAAAGCACCACGACCTTCATCAACCGGGAAGACTGCCGCAACCGGGTCCAAAAAGGAAGTCCTCGTCGCAAGATCATCCTTTCCTTCCGGTTTCTCGTGCGTTGTTGTGCCTCTTGGTGACCCGGCCTCTGTTTATCGCCCACCGGGGTGCCTCGGCTGAGGCGCCGGAGAACACGCTCGCCGCCTTCCGCCGCGCGCTCGCGCTCGGCGTGGACGGCATCGAGCTTGATGTGCAGGTGTCGCACGACGGCGTGCCCGTGGTCTTCCATGACGCCACGCTGGTCCGCCTCACCGGCCGCCGCGGGCGCCTCGCGCAATTTACCGCTCGCGAGCTGCGCCCGATGCGAGTGGGCGGCGAGCCGATCCCCACGCTCGCCGCGGTGCTCGCGCTGACGCGGGACCGCGTCATCGTGCAGATGGAGATCAAGCGCGATGTGCCCGTGGCTCCGGTGGTGCAATCCATCCGGCAGGCCCGCGCCGCCGATCGCGTCGTGCTGGCCTCGTTGGTACCGGCGCAGCTGGCCGCGGCCCGCGTCATGGCTCCGCGCATTCCGCGGATGCTGATCCACCCGGGGGCAGGCCTCGGGCAGGCCACCCCCGAAGCCCGGGCCTGCGCGCTTGCGGGGGTGCTGGCAAATCTCGGCGCCGGTGGCGTGAGCCTGGATTTTCGCGGCATCCGTTCGGCTGTGTTCATCGGCACCTTGAAGCGTCGCGGATTCTGCGTCTGGTGCTGGACGGTGAACGATTCCCGCGCCATGCTTCGTCTGGCCGCCTGGGGGGCCGAGGCCATTCTCTCCGACGATCCCGCCCTGTTGAGATCAACCCTTCTGGCGCCCCCGCCGGCGAACCCGGCTGGTCGCGGCGTTCCGAAATCAACGACCTGATGATCATCCTGCACGACCCCCAGTGTGCCGACTACGGCTCCGCCCTGCGCCCGGAGCAGCCCACCCGCGTCGTCCAGAGCGCCGCCTACCTGCGCGCCGCCCACCCGGCGTGGGAGTGGCGCATTCCCGCCATCGCCGCTGAGGACACGCTGCTCGCCGTGCATACCCCCGCCCACCTCAAGCGCCTGCAGGAGCCGCCGGATTTCGACGAGGACACTCCGTATTTCGAGGGCATTTATGACCACGCCCGGCGCTC
>PMBT01000036.1 GCA_003153035.1 Opitutia bacterium | reverse complement strand
TCGCGCGAGATGTGGGACGGCAAGAACCTGCTCGTGATGGGCGGCAGCCAGGGCGGGCAGCTTTCAATCGTCACGGCGGCGCTGGACCCGCGGGTCACCGGGCTGGCCGTTACCCACCCGGCGTTCTGCGATGTCTCGGGCGAGCTGCACAGGCGTGCCGGCGGCTGGCCCCATCCGTTCCAGCCCGATCCCGCCACCGGAAAACCCTCCGCGCAGACCACGCCCGCGAAGATCACCACCGCCACCTATTACGACACCGTCAACTTCGCGCGCCGCCTCAAGGTGCCGGGGTTTTATATCTGGGGCTACAACGACGACGTCTGCCCGCCTACCTCCACCTACGCCGCCTTCAATGTCATCTCTGCCTCGAAGACACTCGGCCTCAGTCTTGAGCTCGGACACAGTTACACGTTCGAGCAATCCGAGGCCACCAACGCCTGGGTGCTGCGAACGCTCGGGCTGAAATGACGGTCAGCTGGCCGGGTATTTCATGGAGCGCAGCGAGACTGCGCTTTCCAAGGGGGTTCGGACAGCCTTTGGTAAGCTGGTTAGCGGGCGGTGACCTCACGAATCCAGTCAGAGATCAGCTTTAGCGCTACAGGATTGAACGTTTCCTCGATCCGACTGTATTCCGCTGGGACGCCGGTCTCGCACGTTTGGAAAAGATGGTTCAGTCCTGGCAGCTCGACCGCTTTCACCTGCTGATTTCCTCCGGCCGCCAGAGCGTCGCGGATGGCCGGAAGGTTTTCCTTCGCGGCCACCTGCAGGTCCTTTTCACCGTTGATGGCCAGCACCGGGCATTTCACCGACTGCAGCGCTGCCCGCGGATCATAACTGAGCAAATCGCGAAACCACGGCGTGAGCATCATCTTGATCTGCCCATCGATCATGGCGTCGGACATCCCTAGGTTTTTCCTTTGTTCGTCGGTCATTGCCGTCACTTTCTCGTGCAGGATCTTCCTGATGGCATCCTCCGTTTTGGCCGGATCCTTCTCTGATTGCAGAATCCGAAACAGCTCCCGCTGAGTCGCCGCATTCCGCGCGATCTGGTCCTCCCCCGTTCCCATGGCCAGTGAAATATCGCGGGCTTGTCGAAGCAGCAGATCTTCCATCGGCACACCAACCCCTGCCAACAGAACGATGAACGCGACCTCAGGCGACTTCGCCGCCGCCCTGGGCGCCACGATCCCGCCTTCGCTGTGGCCGACGAGGCCGATGTGTCGAGGGTCGATTTCTTTGCGGGTCCGCAGGTAGGCGACTGCCGCCAGCGTGTCTTCAACGAAGTCGGCGTCGATCGCCTTCGCGAAACTCCCGGTGGATTTGCCAAACCCGCGATCGTCACAGCGTAGTACGGCGATGCCCTGCCGTGTCAGGTGGTCGGCCAGCACGAGGAAGGGTCGGTGGCCCATGATCGCTTCATCGCGATCCTGGGGGCCTGATCCCGTGATGAGCACGACAGCCGGATGCGGGCCGGCGCCGGCCGGCAGCGTCAGGGTGCCGGCGAGCGTCACCCCGGCGGTCTTGTTCTCCACGACGATCTCTTCATCCGCATACGGGTAGGGTCTTTTCGGCTCCTGTGGCCGGTTCGGTGGGGTAAGGCTCATCGCCTTGGCCAGACGCTTGAAAACGAGCGGGATGGGACCTCCGCCTTGCTTCCACTCCCCGGCGATTTCGGACCCATCGCCATTGAGTTTTCCATCAAAGAAGCCGCCGATGCTTTTAGCTTCCAGGTGGACGACACCGTCGTGCTCTGTGAGTGCGGTGATCGGGATCCGCGCATTGCCCTGGTCGAGGCTGATCAAAACGCCCACCGGTTTCTCGGCGCTCGCGTCGGTGACCTCCAGAGCAAGCCGGAGTTCGATGACCGGTGAGGGTTTGAGGGCGCCCTGCCAATGACCCTCGAGCCCTTGGCCAGGAATCCCGACGACGGGCGGCTCGGTCGCCGTTGCGGGCGGTGCCTTGCGTTCCAGCTGAAACGGGAACTTCCCTCCCCCCTGGCTGAAATCGCCAGTGACGCTGCCGCCGTCTTCTGCGAGTCGTCCAGTGAATTGCGGATCGCCCGGGATGCCCGGCATGGCGAACGCGATCGCGGGTCCGTCCACCTTCACCGGGTCCAGCTTGAATCCGCGGAGACTCTGGACGGGGATGTCGATTGTGCCCTGCCATGATTCTCCGCTGCGCGAGAGATCGACGCGGATGGCCAGCGCCGCCGTCGGCAGAGTGATGGCTCCTTCCCAGTGACCCGCAAAGTCGGGCGGAGCGGCGGCGGCCAAGCTGCCAATAAACTGAGGGCCGAACAGCAGGAAGGTCAGGAGAATCAAACAAGGAACCAGGGGTGCTTTCATTGGGGGATCTGGGTTGGAGGTCTGCGGCGCGGCGGCGGTCACGGGCTGGAGGAGTCGTCGCGGGGACCCTCGGCCTTGTCGGGATCGGAACGCCAGACGAAATATGAATAGGGCAGGACGGTGACGAGCAGGGCCACCACCCCGCTGATGATCACGTAATGGAGATGCCCTTCGAACCACCGCAGGGGCGCGCAAACGAGCAACGCCAATCCGATCCCGACGAACATCCAGCCGGCCAGCCGGTGCGTCCTGTTCCAGGAGAGTTCGCTGCTCAGGGTCCAGGGCGTGCGGACGCCGAACATGAAATTGCTGCGCACTTTGCCGAGGAAGTTGCCGATGACGAGAAACAGCGCGCCCAGTCCAGCCCCGATCCACTTCTCGACCGAGACTGGCACGCCGAGGGCGGCTTTGATCTTGAAGAGCTGCAGGCCGGCAGAGAACAGCACTATCGCCAGCCAAACTGCCCGATAAGCCCGGGACGAGAGCAGCAGATGCGCCCGGCGCGGCTCAAAACGCGGCAAGAACAGGAACAGCAGCGTGAGACCCAGCGTCAGGCCGGGAATAATGAAAAGTGAATCGCGGCCGCCATATCTATCGACCTGACCGGCGGCGTTCCAATGGTCGGGAATCCGCGCTTCGGCCGGGAGCTGTCGCCATGCCCACCAGGAGGCTCCGATCAAGGCTGCGGTGACAACGAGGGAGACGGTCAGGGGCACGGCAAAGGGCCGCGCCGCGCCTTCCTTGCGGGAGGCATCAGCAGCAGGCGGGGGATTCATGATTCTTCCTTGGTTGGCTTCGACTTTGGGGTGATCCTGAAAACGTCCAGCAACCCGCAGAGCGCGTCTTCGAGCACGGACACGTTCAGGCTGTAGATGATCGTGGTGCCCGTGCGGCGGCCCCGAATCAGGTCGGCCTCCTTGAGCACGGTAAAATGCTTCGACATCGTCGGCTTGGTGACAGGGAAGTGATCCGCGAGCTCGCCCGCCGACCGGTCGCGCTGGCGGAGCAGACGGATGATTGTCCGTCGGGTGGGATCGCTCAATGCCCGGTAAACATCACTCATGGTTAGTTGAAAGGATAATTAGCCATTTGGCTAACTATAGTGCAAGCAAAACCGTCACCCGGCAAAAGACCGGCCGGCCGCCTATCGGGCGGACCCCGGCCGATTCAGGATCTCGCGAAACAGATCGCCGAACGGACCGCGTTGATTCTCGTTCACGACGACGGTCGCCGTGCCCGTAAACTCGAGGTATTTCCGCGTTTTTCCGTCGTACTTCGGCCAGGCGGGAAGTCCCGGTCCATTCGGATCGCCGGTCTTTGCGAAATTCGTCCAGTAGCTCTGAATGGTCGCCGAGAGAGAGCGGTCGGCATCCTGAAACTCGCCCGCCTGGCTGCCCTTTGAGTACAGATTGCCGAACACGTAGGGTAAGTCGCTCGAGTGGCCGGTCCTCGGTCGCGGCGGAATTGCGCGGTCGAACTGGTACTCCCAGGTGGGATTCCCGGCGGTGCTGTGCCATTCCCCCTGGATCATCGCCGGGCACCGAAACAGGTCGCTGCCCAACTGATCCGCCGGCCCTCCATAGACGGGATCGGCGCCACCGCGATCGCCGTCGCTAGCAAGGCCGTACAGGGCCAGCGCCTGGGGAGCCAGCTCTCCAAAGATCACCCGCACCATGGTTTTCAGGTCATCGGGAGAACCCTCGGCCGGGAGTTCGATGGCGTTGCCGCCAATGATCAGCGGCACGCGCTGTTCCCGGCCGGTAGCGAAAATGCCCACCGGAGGCGCAGGAAGAACCCACCCGTCGGTATTTGGTCCACTGCCTGCCCCCGCCTCCCGGTCCGCCGTTAGCAGTTCGCCCGTCGAGCAGGAACGCAGATACCGCAGTGTGTCGTTGGAAGGGGCCTTGAGCTTTTCGGCGACCAGCAGTCCGGCCCGCTCAACTTGCGCGATTGTCGCGGAGGCCAGATCAAATCCCAGTGCGCCGCTTTCCCCGATTGCACGATGGAACAAACCCTTCGAAAGCGGCGAAGCCATGAGCGCCAGGACGTCGATGGAGCCTGCTGACTGGCCGAAGATGGTGACGTTGCCCGGATCGCCGCCGAATTGTGCGATATTGTCGTGGACCCATTGGAGCGCGGCGATCTGGTCCAGGATCCCGTAGTTTCCCGAGGCGTGGTGCGGCGACTCCCGTGTCAGCTCCGGATGCCCAAAGAACCCGAAGATGCCGAGCCGGTATTCGATCACCACCAGCACGACGCCGCGGTTGATGAGGGCGGATCCGTCGTAAAGGGGGTCGGCGCCGCCGGCTCCGGCCACATTCGCCCCGCCATGAATCCAGAGCATCACCGGTTGGGCGGGTTTCGACTGCCAGTTGGGAGTCCAAACGTCCAAATACAGACAGTCTTCGCGGCTCGCCGCCGCAAACGCGTCGTTCCATCCTTGCCGCGGCTGCGCGGCGGGAGGGCCGGATTCGCGCGCATCGCGCACTCCGTCCCAAGGAACCACCGGCCTGGGTTCGCGCCAGCGAAGTTTACCGACCGGAGGCTGCGCAAACGGGAGGCCCTTGAAGACCGCGCTACGGCCATCTGGCAGCAACCGGCCGCGGACCTGTCCTCCTGTCACTGTTGCCACCGGGGCAGGTTCCACGGCCGCCGCGGAAATCGCAGCCGCGCATCCGAACACAAGGCAACGCGCCGCGATGGAAACGATCCCGGCTCCGCGCGGTGATGAAAGGAATTCAGCAGAGAAGGGCGGCATGGTGATGAGTCGTCAACCCGGCGATAAGGGAGATCCACCCAATGCAATTTCAACGGTCTGCCGTCAAGATCTGGAGGGCGGCGCGTTAGGGATCCAGCCTCCGCATGAAGCTACGGCGGACAGGTAACGCGCCCCACCTGAACTGCAGGGCCTCAGACGGAAGAATGTATTCGTAGGAAGCGCGCTTGCGCACGATGCAGAAGAAGAATCGCCCGTCCCTCGACCCCGCTCGGGACCCTGAGTTTGTCGAACGGGCAAGCGGGCTTCCTACATTATTCAACGGACGCTTTGT
>PMBT01000101.1 GCA_003153035.1 Opitutia bacterium | reverse complement strand
TGGACGAAGTTGTGCCCGTGCGCACTGGTCTGGCCGGCGAATTCGAACGAAAAGTAATCAAAGGGCCGGTTGTACGTGTAACCCGTCTTGCCCGGGAGTCCGTAGGCGAAGGTAAAGTCTAGGATCGCCTCCTTCTGTTTCCGGTCGGTGTAGGCGGACCCTTGATTGAGCAGGAGGTTGTTTGACTTGAAGAGGTCCGTGCTGACACCCCAGCGCAAGCGCGTGAAGATCGCCGGGTCGTGGCTCGGGAAGACCGCCTTGAAGCGGTCGCCAAACATGAGTCGGTTGAATCCGGTCGGTGGAGAGATAATCGCGGCCCCCAGTTCGCGCCAGAATCCCGGATGTTCGCCGCCGCCCTCCAGCAGGAGGCTGGCCATCCGAAACAGCGATTCNNGGCTCCGGCCGTGCCCGTCGTGATCTGGTCATTGATCGAGGGCAGGTCGGTTTCTCCGGCTATTTCCCAGACAAAGCTGGCGGCGTTGCTGTAGGCGAGCGCCTGCCAGAACGAGCTGCCGGTCGACCGCGCCAATCCGAACGTCATTGAGCCCCCATAGGGATGGCTGAATTGGTTCATGTTGAAGGGATCTGTGTCGAAGACCCAGTGCTCTTCGTGCAGGTGCTCCCACGTGCTGTGCAGCGTCGAACGGTAAGCGGCTTCGTCCGGGATGGTGACCCGGTCAAGGATGCTGAGCGCGGTGAGATACCCCGAAATCTCGAAGGCCGGAACCGCGAAGCTCTTGCCATCGCCGGTGTTCCAGTTCAAGACGGTGCCGGGTCTGACGGCCGGCGCGATGGCCGGGACCGCGTCGGGCGGGACCATCGTTTGGGCTCGGACACCCGCGGCGATGGCGAAGAGCAGGAGGGCTGCGGCGGTACGGTGAGGCGCAGTGAGCGTCGGCCGAAGCCGAGTGGACCGAATAGCGAGAACGCACATCGTGTTTGGATCGGTGTTCCGCGGAGCGTAAAGATCATGCGGCAGCGTCACAATGGGGTGTTACCCTAGCGGGATCGGGCGCTCCCGCATTTCTTTCCTCTTTCGCTCCGCGGGATTCTGCGCATGGTGGTCGGATGGAATCATTGTGGACTAGCGCGCGCCCCGGGCTCTATCTCCTGACGGCACTGCTTGCCATTCGGAGCTCTGGGCTTGGCTCGGAGCCGGTCACCTCGGCACCGCTGGATTCAATCGCGGCCTCCGGTCGCCGACCCGACAACGCGTTCTCCCTAGACACGCTCCGGCTGTTTGCCGACGACACGGTGTACGTATTCACCGCGCCGACCCGATGGGACGCAGGCGACTGGTTGTCGGCGGCAGGGGCCGGCGGATTTGCCATTACCACCACCGCCTTCGACCGATCCATCCGCGACTCCGTCCAGGCCCACCGTTCAGCACGGCTGGATCGTTTCAGCCGGACTTTTCAGCACATGGGCTCGGACTATTCCATCGTCGTTCTGGCGGGCTTTGAGGGATACCATTTCCTGGCAGATGACCGGCGCTCCCAGGCGGTTTTCATTGACGGGCTCGCCGCCTCCCTGATCGCGTCCGGTTTCATTGTGCCTGTCCTCAAATATTCCGTCGGTCGCGTGCGGCCCTCCGACACGACGAATCCCTACGACTTTCGTCCCTTCACCAATCACAACTCATTNNACCAGTGACGTCGTTGCCGGCGCGCTGATTGGATGGTCGGTCGCTCGCTCCGTCGTAAAACATAACGACAAACTCCGGGCGCCGAAATTCACTCTGGCACCTTATCGCGACGGTCGTTCGAGCGGTTTGCTGCTTGCCAGGACCTTCTGAGGTGGACTCCGATGGGGGCAGCCTAGCCGTCCCAACGCCCAGTCGATCGCCGATTCGGGCAGAACGGTGCCGGCGCCGCCCTGTTTCGTGATGGGAAACTGGATTCAGCCGACGGGGATGAAATCTCTTTTCCCGTTGAAGGTGGGCGCGGTGATGCGCTACCGGGCTTCGATTACCGCGATCTCGAAGGGAAGCAGCGTGAGCGCCACCTCGGTCTCGCGCCGGGCCCAGGGCCCTTTGCCTTCCTCGACGTCAGCGACGGTCAGACTCTTGTCGTGCATCCGTTCTTTCCACACCCGGGCCGGGGTCACCGCCGGAAGGCGCAACGCCACCTTGGCGGGTCCGTTGTTCATGTTGTAGAGAACGTACTGCCGCCCGCCGAAGGGATAGAGCGCGACGCCGCCCGGACCGACGAGGCGCACGCCGAGTTCCTCGAAGAAGCAGCGGCGGATGGCGTTGAGCACGGACTCGGGCAGCCGCAGCAGGTCATAGCTGTTGTCCGGCAGATTGAGGACGTCCACCTGGCCTTCCAGATAGGGCGTCTTCAGCAGAACGCCGAAATCACCATCCTCGCGGACGAGGGCCACCTCGCGCACATAGGGCCACGTCGAGGTTTCGATTCTCGGGAAGCCAAACGATCGCGGCGCATCGACCGATTGGGAGTGCCAGAAGTGTTCGCGGACACGGAAGGTTGATGACGCTACGGTGCCGCCCTCGCCGATGACGTTCAGCGCCCGTCCCAGTTCGCTCTCCCGGAGCTTTTGCAGAAGCGTCCAGGTGAGAAACACCTCCCGGCCCGCCCGGACTCGCGCCAGGAGTTCCGCCGCGAGTTTCGGGTCGCGGAGGGAGTGCTGCGTGAAGATGGCCGCCTTGGGATCAGCCGGAAATGTCGTCTGCGGGGCCATCGGCAACCCGATCATGCCGAGGTAGCCGAAGACATTGAATTCGCCGGTCGAGCCCAGCGGAAGGTGGATGGGAATTCCCCGTGCGGGGCCGTCGAGCATCCCGGCCAGGCGGTCGAAATCCGGCATCATTTCGACGAGATGCGGATAGTTGGAGGCGGACGGGGCCGGCGGGTGGAGCACGCCGGCGCACCAAAAGATGATCTCCGGAGCACGGGCGAGCACCGCCTGCCACACTTGGGCGACGTAGTCGTTGTCGGCGCCCTGCATGTCGTAGTTGTCGAGCCAGGCGCTCCGCCACTTCGGTCCGGCGTTGCCGCCGATCCATTTCTGGAACACGTAGCCGGAATAGGTCGGGATGTGCTGGTCTTGGGTGGTCGGCTGCCGCGTTTCGATGCCGACGCTCACGCCGTCGAACTGCGGCGTCTGCCGGGCGACATCGTAGCCGTTCTGGCGGTGACCCTCGTACCAGTTGGGATATTTGATGATCACCTGGACCCTCGGATTCACCTGTTTGGCGGCGGCGATGAGGTGCTGTTTCGACTGCTCGGCCACGAGCCGGCTCCGGTAGTTGGCCCAGGAATCGCTGCCGCGGCCCGCCAGGCATTTCGCGCAGGTGCAGGTCGTGAAGAGCCAGTCATCGACGATGATCTCGTCGAACACCTGGGCGAGCACGCGTACGCGCCCTTCGAGCATGGCCATGTCCTTCGGGTCGTTGTAGCAGAGCGGGCCGTGTTCACCGGCGGGGACCACGGCGCCGGAGACCTCGAGTCCGCGGGCTTTCAGGTCGGTGGCGATCTCGCGGAGAGCCGCGACGGCGGCCGGATCCCCGCGGGCGTCCTCAAGGTAGATCTTCGCGAGCCGCAACGGCGCGAAATATGCGAGGGCCGCCTGGCGGTCCGCCGGGTTGGTCAGGAGCCGGTCCACGTCGTCGCTCGTGCAAAAGAGCGCGGTCGTGATGTGCGCCCACCGCGCGCCCTGGGCCGGTGCGTCCGCCCGCAGCAAAATTGGGGCGAGCGCCGCGGAGCCGGAAAACAACACGATGGCGAGGCGCTGGCGCATCGCCGCAGGCAAACGAAATCGGGTCAGGGAGAGGGTGATCATTACCGAGGGAAGGCGGGGGTTGGTAGGGACAGGTTACCGGTCGGCACCGACGCGGGGACCCAGCCCCGACTCGTGTTGACCGCGCAGCACCGAAGGCTCGCGGCGCCGGTGGCAAGTGTCAAATGCGGCGCGGTGGTGCCGCTCACAGCCCGAGCAGGAATTGTAGGGGAACCTCCACGCGTTGGCGCCAGGATTTCTCGGAATGCTCGGCCCCGGGGAATTTCTGGGTGACCCAATCGCGGCCCTCGGTGTAACCGGCTGACTTCATCACCGCGTCCATCCGCTGCTGGAAGGGCTCGTAACTGGCATCGAGCGTTTCCGTGCCGTAATCGAAGTAAAACTTGTGCGCGCCCGGCGCGGGCAGATGTTTGGCCAGGTAGTCAATAACGGCACCATCGCCCGCGGGCCAATGCGTGGAGATACACGCGGCGCCCCCGAAGGTCTCGGGATATTCGGCCATGGCATAGGCGGAAATCAACGCGCCCATGCTTGAGCCCATGATGAAAGTGTGCGCCGTGTCGGGCTGTGTGCAGTAGGTGCGGTCGATGAACGGCTTCAGCTCCGTCACCAGAAACTTGAGGTAGGCATCGGACTGGATGGAAGCGGTCGGCAGCGGGAGGCTGCCAGGCAGGATGGTCAGTTGGTCGCCGTTGGCGGCCTTGCGCGGCATGTATTCGGGAAAGCGGCCCAGGCCGGTGTTCCAGACACCGACGATGATGGCGCCGCGCGTCTTGCCGGCCTGCTGCAGGCGACACAGCGCCCGGTCGACTTCCCAAGACCCTCCACCAAAGCCGATGGCGGGGTCGAAGATGTTCTGTCCGTCCTGCATGTAGATGACCGGGTAGTGCTGGCCGGAATTCGCCTCCTGCCCGGGCGGCAGCCACACGTCGACTTCGCGCGGCGCAACGAAGCGGGAGGGGAAAGCCGGGTGCCTTTCAATCCGCCCTGCCGCGGTGACGCTCCCGGTGGTCGCCGAACTGATGCTCGTGCCGGCGAGGTTGTGCACGAGGACGCGATACTCACCGGCATTGACGGCGCCGGCCTGAGTGGCCGAATAGGTCGCGGCGGTGGCGCCGGCGATGGCTTCGCCGTCGCGGAGCCACTGGTATTCGAACGGACCGGTGCCATCGGCCTGAACCGAAAGGGTAAGCGCGGCGCCGGCGGGCACCGTGACCGCAGCGGGCGCAGGGTGGATGAAGCGGGGGGTCTTCGCGCCGTGGATGCCGAAGGAGATCGTCGAGGCCGCAACCTTGATGCCCCCGATGTGCGCAACTGCGCAGTGGCCGCGCAGATCGTTCGCTGTGGCGATGAACTCCAGCTCCTCGCCCGGCGCGAGATCGGGCGGCGGCTCCCAGAACACGCGGTAGGGCGGCGCGTCGTCCGTGCCGAGCAGCTCAAACTGCCCGGGCCGGGAAGCCCGCGCCATCGCGAAGGTGACCTCGGCGACACTGTCGCCACCGGAAACCTCGGCGCGGATCTCCCGGCGGGAGGGGAAGATCAGTCCGTCCACTTCACGTGTCGTGAACCCGAGTGTGGCGCCGCCCGCTGGGTTCACCAGGGCGATCTGCGGCGGCCCGGATGGCGCGGGCAGCATGGCCGCCGCCCGCCAGACGGCGAACTGCAGCGGCGCCAGCGTCACGCGCACCGCACCGGCAGCGTCGGCGGCCAGGCATTCCTCACCGGGGGCGTCAGGCATGCGGGAGTCGAAAATGCGTGAGAGGGCGGCGCCCGCCGGCTGGCTGGTCGGCACCGAGGCCGTGAGCGTCGCGCTTCGCGAGTTGTTGAGGGCCACGACATATTCCACGAGCTCGCGGCGCTCGATGCGGGAGAAGGCAAACAATCCGGGCTCGGCCGTCATGCGGGGAATCATTGCTCCGATGCGCAGGGCTGCGTGGCTCGCGCGTAGCGCGCCCAGCCGGGCAAACAACCGGTAGAAGGGGTGGTGCTCGTCGAATTTGTCATCGGCCCCGGTGCGCGTGGTGCCGAGGAGGGTGGCGGTTTTGAAGTCGGGCGCCTGGGCGGGGAACATGTCCTCGCGCGCTTGCATGTCGTTACCACCGCGGCCGATCATGCCCTGTTCATCTCCGTAGTAGATCACGGGCTGGCCTCGGGCGAGGTAGAGCAGGCCGTGGCCGAGCTTGACCAAGTCGGCGAGCTGCGCCGGCGTCGCGCCGGGGTTGTCCTGCCCGAGGAAATAGGCGAAGCGGCCGCCGTCGTGGTTGCTGAGGAACGTGGTGGTCGAGTGGACGTTACTATCGTGGTCCGTGTAGTAGTCGTCGCGCGCAAAGAAATCGGCCAGCACCGCCGCCGTGCCGCCCTGGGAAACGAACCGGCGCGCCGCCGCGAAGAATCCGAAATCGATCGTGGTGTCGAGCGGGATGGTGTCGGTGGAAAACTCGCTCAGCATCGACGGATCGCCCCCCTCGATGTAGGCCTCGCCAAACTGGAGAAAATCCGGGCGGCCCAGCTCGCGCGCCCGGGCGCGAATGGCCGGACTGAAGGCCTGCCAGAATTCCGCGTTCACGTGCTTGGCCGTGTCGATCCGGTAGCCGTCCACACCGAAGTCGAGCCACTGCCGGAAGATGTCGATGAAGCCATTCACGACGCGCGGTTGCTCGGTGAAGAGATCGTCGAGCCCCGCGAAGTCTCCGTAAATCGCGCTCTCGCCCTGAAACGTGCTGTTGCCGCGATTGTGATAGAGGGTGACGTCGTTCAACCACGCGGGGTTCTTCACGCTCTTTTCAGCCTCAGGCACGACGGGCACGTGGGGAAAACTGCGCTCGGCGGACAGGGCCGGGAATGCGGCGGGGTCGTTGAGGCCGTTGAAGGCGACCGCGCGGTCGTCGAAAACCCGGCCTTGGGCGTCACGGTAAGGCGCTGTGGTCTTGTCGCGGTAGGTTGTGTTGCCGTCGGCGGATTGGATCACGTCGGCGGTGTGGTTGACGATGATATCCATGTAGACGCGCAGGCCGCGGGCGTGCGCCTGGCGCACGAACTCACGGAATTCCTCATTGGTGCCGAGGTGAGGGTCGATCCGCAGGAAATCAGTGATCCAGTACCCATGGTAGCCGGCGCCGTCGCTTTGGATGGGCTTGTTCTTGAAAGGCGGCGTCACCCACACCGCGGTCACTCCCAGATGCTGCAGATAATCCAGGTGCGCCGTGAGACCGGCGAAGTCTCCGCCGTGGTAATGCGAGATGCGCGTGGGATCAAAGCCGGTGACACCGGGTCCGCCTTCGATGCCGCCGCGGTCGTTGGCAGTGGAGCCGTTGGCGAACCGATCCGTGAGTACAAAATAAACGGTTTGCCCCGCCCCCGGATGAGTGAAACGCGGCACCGCGACGGGCGACACCGGCTGGGCCCGGGCCAGCGCCATCACAACGGCCAGCACGCCAATCATCCGCATTAAGGGAGATCTCATGGGTGCGTCCAGAATGGCGGACGGGGTTGCCTGGTCAACCGGTGCTGCCAGCAGAATCCTTGCATGTGTGGGAAATAACCTAGGTCCTGGCCGAGGAAACCAAGCCCCACGGCATTGTGTCTTCGGGCCTCCCTGGCTCGGTTCTGCCTCTGAGAACATGCGGAGCGACCAGCGCTGCTCCGCGTGCAGGCCGGCCCCAGGTGGCTGGCCCGATCTAAGAGTTGTCCAACCGATCGCGGTTTTTTTGGACAAAATCGAGTCGCACATGGAACGTCGGGGGGACCTCCTTTTCTCAATCTAGGCGCAGTCCAGCCTGTGCCATCCACCCGAACACATCCCCGGTCAACCGCGGCTCTCCGCTGTTTTCCACTCCCATGCACACCACAAACAAACCAGATTATTTCGCGCGCCGGTTCCTCCCGCGAGGACTGGCCGCCGGCCTGCTGCTCACGCAGTTGGGCCTTTCGGCGCTCGCACAAACGGCCAACACCCCGTCGACCGCCGCGACCGA
This sequence comes from Opitutia bacterium, assembly GCA_003153035.1. Taxonomy (GTDB): domain Bacteria; phylum Verrucomicrobiota; class Verrucomicrobiia; order Opitutales; family Opitutaceae; genus Fen-1467. Next base: position 3,302 of record PMBT01000101.1, on the reverse strand, counting down.
CCAGCCCCAAGCCACGGGCGACCAGCCGGCCGTGACCACGACCACCACGAGCGAGGTGGTCCAGATGAACAAATTCGTGGTCCGGGGATCCTACGCGGGCAGCCTTGAAATGGCAGCCCAGCAAAAGCAGGACGCGTCCGCCCTCGTCGAGGTCATTGTGCCGGAGGATATCGGCAAGCTCCCCGACGTCAGCATCGCCGACGCCCTCACCCGCCTGCCAGGCCTGACCAGCCAGCGCATCAACGGCCGCAACCAGCAGATCACCATCCGCGGCTTTGACCCGAACATGAGCGTTGGCACGCTTGACGGTGTCGAACAGGCCACGACAAGCGACAACCGCGCGGTGGAATACGACCAGTATCCCTCGGAGCTCCTGGGCGGGGTAAAGGTCTACAAGACCAGCCAGGCCGACATGGTGAGCGGTCTGGCGGGCACCGTTGACCTGCAGACCACGTCGCCCCTGGGCGTCGACTACAAGGGCATTGCCGTCGATGCGTTCTACGACCGGCCGCGGCTCGGGGAGCTCACGCCCGGCAACAAGGTGACCGGCCTGAGCTACTCCGCCACCGCCGTCGACCAGTTTGCCAATGGCACGGAGGGCGTGTTCCTGGGCTACGCCCACACAGAGAATCCCTACGAGGGCCAGCAATTCCAGGCCTGGGGCTACCCCACGGATTCCAGCGGTAACTATGTGCTCGGCGGGATGAAGATCTACGCCCAGAACAACCTCCTCAAGCGCGATTCCGTCATGGCCGTGCTCGAGAGCAAGCCGAGCGACTCCATCCACAGCAAGCTCGACTTTTTCTACTCCTATTACAACGAGAACCAGCTGCTGCGCGGGATGGAGGTGCCGATGGCATTTTGGAGCGGCGCGGTTCTGCAGCCGGGCTATACGACCACCGGCGGATTGATCACCAATTACACCCTCACGAACATCCAGCCCGTCGTCCGGAACATGGTCACGCAGTGGACCGCCCATCTCGCCTCGGTGATCTGGAAACTCGACATGGGTGAGAAGTCGGCCTGGCCCGTGCACCTCTTGACCGGCTATTCCACGGCAAAACGCAGCGAGGAAGTCCTGGAAGAGTATGCGGGCCTTGGATTCGCCGGCGGGGCGACCGACGCAGACACGTTTAGGGTCATCGAAAACGCCGGCCAGATTCCCCAGGTTGTCTCGAGCACGAATTACGCGAACGCCAGCCTTTTCACGCTCACCGACCCGCAGGGTTGGGGCACGGGCGTCTTCCCGGTCACCGGCATGGAAGGCTACCTCAAGTACTTCAAGTCAAACGACGTCGCGGATTCGTTGAAGTTGTCCACCAAGCACGAACTGGATGCATCCATCTTCAAGGATGTTGAGATCGGGGTAAGCTACTCCGAGCGCTTCAAGCAGGCCGGCCAGAATCCCACTGGTTACCTGGTCAACGCCAACGGCCAGCCCAGCGCCGCCCTGCCCCCCCTGATTGGCACCACCGACCTGTCATTCATCGGCAACCTGCATCCGATTGCCTATGATCCGAACGGCGCCTACAACAACGGCGCGTACACGTTCATGCCCAACCCCAACCCGGGCAGCTGGATGGGCGACAACTTCAAGGTCTGGGAAAAGATCACGCGTCCCTTCGTGCAGTTTGCATTGAAGGGCGATGCATTGGGCATGCCCTTCGACGGCGACATCGGCGCGGTAGTCGACATGGCCAAGCAGAACTCCACCGGGTTCTCAGGCAACGGTGGCAACATCGTTTATCCTGTCAGCGGCGGTGCCAGCTACGCGAATTTCCTACCCAGCCTGAACCTGGTGTTCAAGCCCACCAAGCAGGACAATATCCGGCTCTTCGTCGGCCGACAGGAGCAGAGGCCGATGATGTACGAGATAAGGGCGGCGCGCAACTACGGCTACAACGCCTCGAATGCCGCCTCGACCCTCAACAGCCCGTGGAGCGGCACGAGCGGGAATCCGGGCCTCCGACCCTGGCTCGCCAACTCCGTCGACCTCGATTTCGAGCACTTCTTCGCGCACGGCGGTGGCTACATCTCGGTGGCCGCCTTCGAGAAGAAGCTTCTGAACTACATCTACCAGCAAAGCACGGTGACCGACTTCACGGGTTACCCCTACACGTCCGCGCTGCCCCCGGTGCTCAACGAGGGCATTACCCAGCAGTATGTGAACGGCCAGGGCGGCAATGTCAGCGGCCTTGAGGCCACCGTACAGGTGACCAGCGACGTGCTCACCGGCGGCGCGATCCGCGGCTTCGGTGTCATTTTAAACGGCCTCCTGGTGGACAGCACCATCCAACCCTGGGGCCCGGGCAACGGCACCGCGCCGCTCCCCAACATGTCGAAGAAGACCGCGAACGCCACCCTGTACTACGAGAGTCACGGCTTCTCGGGCCGCGTCAACCTGCACTATCAATCGCAGGCCAGGGAGTACATCGTGCAGTTCGGCGCGCCGAATTTTGCAGGCATCGGGTCGCCCAACGACGGCTACTCGGAGGAGACACCCTTCCATACGATCGACGCCCAGCTCAGCTACGCGTTCAAGAACGGTCCGCTCCAGGGCCTGACCCTCTACCTGGAGGGCAGAAACTTGAACAACGCAGCCCTGACCACCTACAACAACGGGGATCCGCGCCAGTTGACGAACTGGCAGAAGTACGGCGCGAGCTATCGCACGGGCGTGTCGTACAAGTTCTGAACCAAGGTTTGCGACTGCCTGCATAATCAAGCTGCGGCCACCGGGATATTCTGGTGGCCGCCTGCTTTCTCTGTCCGCTCGCCTTACCCCGGGTCCAGCCACGCGGCCGCGAATCTTCCGGCCGCCGGTTGGTGGCCGAAGCCATTCCACCTGGGTTGGACTTCTGACTTCCCGCCCGCATGTCACGATGTCTTAGCACCGCCGTTTGCGCCCTGGTCCTCTGCGGCCCGGCGCTGGCCCTCGACTGGAACGGTCTCCAGCCGGCGGGCGCGGTTGAGAAGGTCGTCCCGGCCGAGCAGGGCGTGCGTTTCAGCTGCGCCGGCGGAGCCACTGTGACCATCTCGGTGCTGGCGCCGGATCTGGTCCGCGTCCGCACGCTCTTTGCCGGTCAGTCCGCCGCGCCCGACCACTCGTGGGCGATCGCGCGCACCGCTTGGGCCGCGGTGCCGTGGCAGGCCCGGGAGGACGCCGCCGCGATCACCCTGACCACCGCCGAGCTCGAAGTCGTCGTCCGCCGCGCACCGCTCCTCATCGAGTTCCGTGACGCCAGCACGCACCGTGTCCTTAGCACCGACGAACGCCCCATGGCCCGCGACCCGCAGACCGG
>PMBT01000127.1 GCA_003153035.1 Opitutia bacterium | reverse complement strand
GGCAAGGCGCATCCGGCCGACCAAGCCGGCCAAGCGCTGATCCAGGAGTGGACGCGCTTCATCCGCCGCAGCGATGCGAGCCCGCCAGTGATCTTTCTGGCCGACTACGACATGCTTCTGGCTGAACACCTGGTGCAAGGGGTCGACGTCTGGATCGACACGCCCCGGCGGCCGTGGGAAGCCNNATGAAGGTGCTCGTCAACGGCGGCCTTAACCTCTCCGAGCTGGACGGCTGGTGGGCCGAAGCCTATGCGCCGGAGGTCGGCTGGGCCTTGGGTGACGGCGAAGAACACGGCGATGATCCCGCCTGGGACGCCGCCGAGGCCGAGGCCCTCTACGAGCGGCTCGAACAGGAGGTCATACCGGAATTCTACACCCGCAACGAGACGGGAATACCCACCGCCTGGGTGGCGCGAATCCGGGAAAGCATGACGCGGTTGACGCCCAGGTTCTCCGCCAGCCGCACGGTGCGCGAATACACCGGGCAGCACTATCTTCCCGCCGCCAGTGCTTATCGCGTGCGCGCCGCCGACAACGGCGCCGCCGCCCGCAAGCTGGTAGCTTGGAGGAATGACCTGGCGCTGAAATGGCCCGCGATCCGGTTTGGCGCCCTGACCGTGGAAACCCACGGGGAGCAGTACGTCATCGATGCGCAGGTCTTCCTGGAAGGCGCCAACCCGGACACGGTCAGGGTGGAGCTTTATGCCGACGGCGCGAAGGGCGGTGACGCGGTACGACAGGAGATGACGCGCGTTGGACAACTGCCGGGTGAAGCGGGCGGCTACACCTACCGGGCCAACGTCTCTTCGGCTCGTCCGGCGATGGATTACACGGCGCGAATCATGCCGCATTACGATGGCCTCGCCGTGCCACTCGAGGCAGGCTGGCTCCTCTGGCAGAAATGAAACAGAAGCCTTCAAAGAACCTTCGGCGAACCAAGGTTGTGTTCCTGCTAGACGTGGACAACACGCTGCTCGACAATGACCGGGTCATCGCCGACCTAGGCAAATATCTCCAGCGCGAGGTCGGCCCCGAGCGGGCCCGGTGTTACTGGACCATTTTCGAGCGGTTGCGCAGCCGCCTTGGCTACGCCGATTACTTGGGCGCCCTGCAGCGTTACCGAAACGAGTATCCACACGACCTCGGTCTGCTCGCGGTCTCGCGTTTCCTCATCAACTATCCATTCGCCAACCGTCTCTTTCCCCACGCCCTCGACGTCATTGAGCGAGTCAGACAATGGGGACCAGCCGTTCTGCTTTCGGACGGCGACGTCGTTTTCCAGCCGCGCAAAGTGGACCGCTCCGGGCTTTCTGAGGCGTTCGATGGGCACGTGTTGATCTACGTGCACAAGGAGCGCGAGCTGGTCGACGTGGAAGCCCGATATCCGGCGGATCGCTATGTAATGGTGGACGACAAGCTCCGCATCCTTGCCGCGATCAAAAGAACTTGGGGCCGGCGCGTGACGACCGTGTTCGTCCGCCAGGGACACTATGCGAAGGATTCAAGAACGCTGGCATCCCAACCGCCGGCTGACTTGAGCATCGAGCATCTTGGCGATTTGTTGAACTGTCAGCTCAAGGAATTCAAGCCCAGCCCCGCCGAACGCGCTCGCCGCATCCGTTGACACGATAAGCTGAGCCGATCTGAAACCGGTGCTGAGATCTGAGATTATGCAATCCATCCTGACGATCAACGGCGGCTCCTCGAGCATCAAGTTCGCGCTCTACCAGGTTGGCGATCCCTTGCAGCGAACGCTTTATGGGAAGGTCGATCGCATCGGCCTAAGCGGCACGAGTCTCACGTTCAGCGACTCGACCGGAAAGCAACAAGAACGCCACAGCATCGCGGCGTCCGATCACCGGTCGGCAGCAAATGTCCTGATTGACTGGCTCGCAAAACAGGACGGATTCGCGTCCGTTGGCGCGCTGGGGCACCGCGTCGTCCATGGGATGAAGCACATCCAGCCCGAGATCGTCACCCAGGAGTTATTGGATGAGCTCCAGCGCATCAGGCCGTATGACCCGGATCATCTCCCCCGCGAGATCGAACTGATCGAGGCGTTCCGCAAGCGTTTTCCGAAGCTGCCCCAGCTGGCCTGTTTTGACACGGCGTTTCATCAGGGAATGCCGCGCGTGGCCAAGCTGCTTCCCCTTCCGCGGCGCTTCGATGCGAAAGGAGTCGAACGATACGGTTTTCACGGTCTGTCCTTTGCTTATCTGATGGAAGAGCTCGCCCACCTCGGCGATCCAGCTGCAACGACTGGCCGCGTGATCCTCGCGCACCTTGGAAACGGCGCGAGCCTGGCCGCCGTGCGCGCCGGAAAGAGCATCGACACGAGCATGGGCTTCACGCCAACCGCGGGATTGGTCATGAGCACCCGTTCGGGCGATCTGGACCCTGGCCTGGCGCCGTATCTGGCGCGAACCGAACAAATCACTTCCAAGCAATTCTACGAGATGGTCAACCACGAGTCGGGTCTCCTGGGAGTTTCGGAAACCAGCTCCGATATGCGGGACCTGCTCGCGCGGGAGGCCGATGATGTCCGGGCCGCGGAAGCAGTGGCGCTGTTTTGTTACCAGGCGAAGAAGTGGATCGGCGCATTCGCCGCCGCCCTCGGCGGACTGGACACGTTGGTTCTTTCCGCGGGCATCGGGGAAAACTGTCCGTCGATCCGCGCACGCATCTGCGACGGGCTCGGCTTTCTCGGGGTCGAACTGGACGAGGCGCGCAACGCGGAAAACGCGCCGCTCATTTCAGCGGACACCGGACGGGTCGCCGTGCGGGTCATCCGCACCGACGAAGAACTGATGATTGCGCGCTCGGTATGCCGCGTGCTGGGGACCGCCGCGGCCGCTTGAAATCGGCAAACACTATTCCGGGGACGTCCTAATCGATTGAGCAGCAGCGTCGGAAGCTGCGGGAATGAGCGCTCCGGTTGCCGAGCTCAATCAGCGGTAGGGTAACACCGTATTTCGTTGAGGGGAATGTCCGCGTATCGTCTCGGCCAGTGGGGCGCAGGCTCCCCCCATTCAATAGCGCTATCCAAAGAACGACCGGGATTCGCAAAATAACCATTCCGCCCGCACCAACCATGCTGGGCGGCCAGCCGCAACCCCGCCGCCGTGCCAACGATAAAGCCACGGAACACTGGTCCTCAACATGGCAGCACGACGGCGGGTTTAATTTCAGTGGAGTAACATGAACACAGATCCCCACCCACTCACGCCGGAATTGCTTCAAAGGATGGACGCGTATTGGCGCGCCGCGAACTATCTCTCGGT
>PMBT01000154.1:47426-50270 GCA_003153035.1 Opitutia bacterium | reverse complement strand
GCTGGTGAGCGTCACCGAGCGGACGAAGGAGATCGGCATCCGCAAGTCGATCGGCGCGCGCAAAAAATCCATCCTCACCCAGTTTCTCATCGAGGCGGTGACGATTTCGCTGGTGGGCGGCGTATTCGGGATCGCGCTCGGCGTGGGGGTGGGAAATGTGCTGGCGATGCTGATGAAGGCCGACGCGATCTTCCCGTGGGATTGGGCGATTTTGGGCCTCGTGGTCTGCTCGGGCATCGGCGTCGGCTTCGGTTTTTACCCGGCATGGAAGGCCGCGTCGCTCGATCCGATCGAGGCGCTGCGGTACGAGTGATTTCTACTTTTAGATTTCCGCTTTTTGAGTTTTGATTGGCCGCGTGACGGAAAGCGAACTCAAACAACGGACGAAAACCTTCGCGCGGTGTGTGCTAAAACTGATCGAAGCTCTGCCGGCGAGCCGGTCGGGAAATATCATTGCCAATCAACTCGGGCGGTCGGGCACTTCTGTCGGAGCGAATTATCGCGCGGTCTGCCGGGCGCATTCCGCTGCGGATTTCTACTCGAAACTGGGCATCGTCGAGGAGGAGGCTGACGAAAGCGCTTTTTGGCTGGAGCTTGTGGTTGAGGAAAGGATGCTCCCGTCGCAGAAGGTGCAACTGCTCCGCAACGAGGCTGATGCACTGACTGCAATCATGGTGAGTTCGCGCAAGACCCTGGCAGCCAGGAAGCAAAACTCAAAAATCAAAACCTGAAAATCACCCACGCCTGATCTCGGATCCCGGGAAACGCACCTGGATGCGATAGACCTTCCTCACGCGGCAGGTGATCTGGCCGGTGGCGGGGTCAAATTTCTCCGGCACTGGGACACGGTGCACGTCCACCACCGCGTGGTAGCCGCGCTCGGAAAAGATGTCGATGAGCATGGCCAGGGCGAGGGGATTATCGAGCAGCGGATCCTCCGTGTTGATCAGCGCGAGACCGGAGATCGCATGGCGCTTGATGATCGACATCATCTTCTTCCCGATAAAGGTCACGAGGTCCTGAAAGAGCTCGGGGTGCTCAAATTCGTAGGAATCGAGCCGCTTGACCATCTCCTGCCGGGCGTGGACGGAGATTTCGCCCGCAAGTGGCAGACTGTGCAGGCGGTCATGCGTGCGGGGATCGAGCTCGAGCGTACTCTGGTACTGCAGTTCCTCGAGGATGTTGTACTCGACTTCCTGGACCGATCCCTGGGCATTGATGAAATGGTAATGGAAGATATCGCGCAGCGACTGGAGCGCTTCCCAGGTCTGTTCCTTGAATACGCGATACCGCCGGCGGGCGAGATCTTCGTCATAATCCGTCGGACGCTCCTCCCACGGCTCGCCCATGCCGCTGCGACGCAGCTCTTCATTATGGGCGCGCACCTCCCGCCCGCGCTTGAGCTGGCGCTGCACGGAGGTGCTCTCGTCGGCGAACAGCACCATGATATGGATGGTGGGCTGGCGGAAGTGGATGCTGAACGGAGTGGCGGCGAATTCGCGCCACAGCGTCTGCATGCGATCCACCAGCAGTTTCAGGCACTCGACCTGCACCTTCGTGCGGGGAAAACCATCCAGGATGCAGCCGTCCCGATATTCAGGCTGCAACAGCCGGCGGAAGAGGATGCCCACCACCTCGCGATCGCCGACCATGAAACCGGCATCCTTGATGCGCCGGGCCTCCGGCGAGTCGAGAAGCGTGCTCACCACAATCGGCGGGCAGGTCAGGCCGCGGGTCTTGAGGATGAACGAGGTGTTGGTCCCCTTGCCGGCGCCCGGGGCGCCGCCGAGCAGCAAGATCTCCTTGGGGAAACGCAGATTCTGCAGGCCGAACTCAACTTCGAGTCGCTGCCAGACGGATTCGAAGATCAGGTGGGCGTCCTTGATCTCGAGATCAGGGATCTTCGTCCTCAGGGATGGAGCTTGGGGCTGGTCGCCTTTGCCTGGGGATCCGGGTTCGGGGGAGGCGGAAGTACTCATGGACTCGAAGGTTGCGATTCGCCTGAGAATGCACGTACGGTCGGCTCTGGCCTGAGCTTGCCACCGCGAATCCGTGGGCCTTGATCGCAGGATCAAATAATACGGGTGAGGCAGAATCGCAAGCCGACTGCAGTCAAGACGGCGTTTCTCCCCTGTCGCTGCGTCACCGGCGGTCGGCTGGGGATCCTTGGGAATGGGTGGGCGGGCGGTTTTCCGGGCAATGAAACCGCCGGCGACGACGGAGCGTCATCTTGGGCAGCTCCCCGGTTGACGGCCGTTGCTCTGCGACGGCCGGCAGCTTGGGAGAATAGTTGAAGCTGGACTTGGCGGAGCTGCCTTGGGGCGGCTCCGCCTTGTTTTTTGGGCGATAATGGCTGGGGGTGCCGGACGGTCGGGTGGATGTTTGGGGTTGGCGGGGAACCGTTGCCGCCTTTAGCTGACAGTCCCGCAGCCGTATGCGAATCCTCATTGTCGACGACGAAGCCAGCATCCGCAAGACCACCGCCATCGCGGTGCAGACCATGGGGCACGAGGCGGTGGAAGCTCCCAACGGCCCCCGGGCTTTCAAACTCGTCGAGACCGAAGGCTTCGACGTGTGTTTTCTCGACGTCAAACTTGGCGCCGAGGACGGTCTCGTGGTCCTGGAAAAGCTGCTACAGATCTGCCCCGGGCTGGCGGTCGTCATGTTCACGGCTTTTGCGAGCATCGCCACGGCGGTCGAAGCCATGCGCCGCGGCGCCTTCGATTTCATTCCCAAGCCTTTCACGCCTGAACAAATCCGCCAGGTGCTCCAGAAGATCGGGCGAACACGCCTGCTTGAACAACGCGTGCGGCAACTCGAATCCCAGCTGGCCGACGAGTCGCC
>PMBT01000154.1:35943-47323 GCA_003153035.1 Opitutia bacterium | reverse complement strand
ACGAAATCGGGGAAATGCCGCTGGAAATCCAACCCAAGCTCCTGCGCCTCCTGCAGGACCGCGAATACGAGCGCGTGGGCGAGGCGCGGCCGCGCCAGGCCGGCGTGCGGGTGATCGCGGCCAGCAACCGCAACCTCGCGAAGGAGATCAAGGCTGGACGGTTCCGCGAGGACCTTTTCTACCGGCTCAATGTCATCACGATCGCGTTGCCCGGTCTCCATGACCGGCCGGCCGACCTGATGCGACTGGCCGAACACGGCCTCGGGTTTTTCTCCCGCCGCCTCGGCAAGAAGGTGCAGAGGATCTCGGCTGAGGTCGCGGCAGCCTTCCGCGCCTATGCNNGACACCACCGTCCAGGTGGGGGGCCGGGTCAGCCTGGAGGCGCTGGAGACGGAACACATCCGGCGCATCCTCGCGGTGTCCGCCACGCTCGAGGAGGCCGCCCGCACGCTGGAGATCGATCCAGCGACGCTTTACCGCAAACGCCAGAAACTCGGCTTGCTGTGACGCCGCCACCCGGGCGCCGCGGCGCAGGATGGCCTGACTGACTGAATAAACATGCTACGCACGCGGCTCTACCTCGGCCTGCTGCCACTGCTCCTCCTGCTCTTTGCCATGGGCGGGTACGCGGTCTACACCTGCCTGGAGCTGAGCCGCTCGGTCGAATCCACCCTCGTGGCGAACTACCGGGCGATGCTGGCCACCGAGGAAATGAAGGACGCCGCGTCGTCGATGAACAACGCATTGTATCAGGCGCAGTTCGGCGACTCCCTCGCGGCCCGCGGCCAGCTCGACGCCCAGCGAGCCCGCTTTGAGCGCAATCTGCATGAACAGTCGATGAGTGCGGCCGGCACGACACGCGCCCCGCCGATCGAGGCGGTCGATGCGGCCTTCCTGGTCCAGGCGGATAAGGATGCAGCGTTTCTGCGCACCGGCACTCTCTCGCCCCGGGCCGTGGATCGTGAAACCTCGACGGCCTGCTTCTCCACGCTCAAGGCGCTGGATATCCTGGCGCAATACGACCGCGCGGCGATGCAGACAGATCTCTCCCGTGCCAGCCAGACCACCCGCACGACTGTCCGGCTTCTGCTCAGCGCGATGGCAGCGGCCGTCCTGCTTTCACTGTTCGTTTCGTACCGGCTCAGCCGGTCGCTGCTGGGTCCGATCAAGGTGCTCACGGCTTCCGCGGTGGCGCTGGGCGATGACACGCTGGACCGCGATGTGCCGGTGCTGTCCCAGGACGAGCTCGGGGAGCTTGCCCGGGCGTTCAATGCCATGGCGGGCAAGCTCCGGGCGTTCCGCGAGGTGACGACGGCAAAAGTGCTGCGCGCCCAGCGCACCATGGAGGCCACCCTCACCTCGACGCCCGACCCCGTGTTTGTGGTCTCCAAGGACGGGGAGATTGAATTGAAAAACCCCGCGGCAGAGAGCCTGGCCACGACCTCCGGGTTTGCCGCGGAATTTCCCGCGCTGCTGCGCCAGCCGCTCGCGGACGTACTGGCCTCGCGCAATCACTACCTGCCCACGGGCTATGACCATGTCATCACCCTGCGGGTCGGACGCGAGGACCGGCACTACCTCCCGAGGATTCTAGCGGTGGGTGACACGCTCACCGGATTCGGCGGTGCGGCGATCCTGCTGCAGGACGTCACGAAGTTCCGCCTGCTCGATGACGCCAAGAACAACCTCGTCGGCACGGTCAGCCACGAACTCAAGACGCCGCTCACCAGCCTGCGCATGGCNNAGCCGGCTGGAAGGCGGCGCCACAGCGTTGAATCGCACGGCGGAGCGTGTGAACGAGTTGCTCGCGGCGATGGCGGCGGAGGTCAAACCGCTGCTCGACGCGGCCGGTCAGCGGATCGTGATCAGAAGTGCCGGCTCTAACGACACCGTGACCGTTGATCGCGATCGTATCCGGCACGTGTTCATCAACCTGCTCACCAATGCCAGCAAATACTCCCCAGAGGGGAGCGAGGTCACCCTTTACGCCGAACTGGCGCCCGATGGTTTCATGAGATTTGGCGTGCGCGACCAGGGACCGGGCATTCCGACCGCCAGCCTGCCGTACGTGTTTGAGAAGTTTTATCGCGTACCCGGTGAGACCAGGAAGGGGGCGGGCCTCGGCCTGGCCATCGCGCGGGAGATCGTGGTGGCGCATGGTGGCTCGATCACCTGCGCCTCGGTCCCGGGCGCGGGCAGCGATTTCTATTTCCTACTGCCGGGCGGTGCCAGGCTGGACACCCCGGCGCCGGCCTCCGTGGGATAAGCGGCTCCGTCCGGTCCGTGGAGGTTTGTAACGTATTCTGTTACAAACTTCCTTCCGTGTCTGAGCTCGCCACCCCCAAAGCAGGTCTGATTGCGCTGCAAGAAGAGGCGGAAGGCCCGGACGGAAGGAGCCCGATGGTGGTAACGCATTGCGTTACCTGATTCACGTTTCCCGCTAGGATTTCTTGGTGAGGGCCTGCGGGGCGGCCTCCATCTGGCCGCGAGTGACGCCCAGCTGGTTGATCAGCTTGAATTCCCGCCAGAGCGCCGCGCCGGTGATCTCGCCGCGCAGGAGCTGCTGATAGCTCCGGACCGTGCGCACCAGTTCTTCCGGGGTTTCGTTGAGAAACTCGACCCGAAAGGCCCGGGCGCCGAGCGCGAGGAACCGGGTGAAATACTCTGCGCCGGTCTGGGCGCGGTTGTTGAACACGGTGTTGCGGCAGCCGGCGTCGGCCTTGACCGGGTGCTCGGCCCCGACCCGGTCGCGTAGCTTCAAGTCGTGCCGGTCGCACGGGCGGCCGCAGTTGGTGTAGTCGGTCCCGGTGGAAAGGAACGCGCAGAAGACGCAATGCTCCATNNATGTGAAACATCGGCATGTGCTGGTGAATGGTGAGTTCGAACCAGGCAGGCGGGGCGGCGCGCAGCAGCGCCGCGAGCTGCTGGACGTTGAGGTCGTAAGAGGCGGTGACGCGCTCCAGACCATACCGGCGCAAAAAGTGGCGCGCGGAGAGCGGATTGGCGATATTGAGCGAGTAATCGCCGCGCAGCCGCTGGCCGCGGAAAAACGCCAGGTGGTCGTAGTTGCGCGCAAGGCAGCCATCGGCCTCGGCGGACCGCACCTGGTTGAGAATCCATTCCTCGCCGGGTTTGAAAATGCGCGGCGGCGCGAGCCAGANNCTCGCGGTAGCGCTTGGGGTCCTCGAATTCGCAATAAATCGTGCGCACGCCGGCCGACCAGGCCGCCTCGAGCTGGTCCGGCCGGCGGATGACCACGATCAGTTCGGGCAGTCCCGGGGGCGACCACTCTTCCCCGGAGCCAGGACAGGCCGGGAGCGCGCGTTCCACCGATTTCTGCAACCGCCAGCGCAGCGGTTGGGTGCGCAACCGATCAAGCTCGATCACCAGTTCCCGGCGCAGCCGGTTCAGCTCGCTGACCGGGAGGATGACCTCGCCTTCAAGAAAAGCGGTGAACCGATCGAGCCGGTAGGGCGTGCCGCCGAGGCGGCCGAGTTGTTCCCGCAGGCGTTCGGCGGTGAGGGGCTGCGTCTTGGCCGGTTCCAGCGAAATCAGCGAATCCATTTTGACCACGTGCCCGGAGCCATCGCTCATGATCACCGTCAGGGGCGCCCCCGCGCAGCCGTGCGCCTCGATCGTGACCGGCCGCTGGAACCGGATCTGGTCGCCCTGAAACGTCTGGCGGATGCGTTTCTCCAGCGCCGGATCGCTGGTCTTCCAGACGCGATCCCCCATGTGCACCCGCCGGAAGTCGATGTCGCCCTCGCCAAAGCGCAACACGGTTTCCGCGCCGTGCGGTTCGACTTGGTAGACCCGGCCGCCCTCCTCCTTGTCCTCCGGCTTCCCGGCGTCGAACACCAATCCGTCGCCGGGCTTAAGCGCCGCGACCAGGCGAAGCGCCACGCGGTCCGATCCGACGCGTGCCACCTCGCCCAGGAAGACACCGCGCTTCGTGCCGAAGTTCGCGTGAACGAGCTCCTGGTTGTTCGTGCCACCGAACCACCCGGAGTAGAGACCCCGCGAAAAAGTCATGGCCATCGCGTAGTCATGTTCGCGATGGAGCGCGGCCAAATCGGTGCCCACGGATTCCTCTTGAGTCGGGGCGGAATCCTGACCGAGTTCCGCCGGGGCCGAAAGGTCGGGCGCGCTCGCGGCCACCAGCCGGTCCACCGCCTGCCGGTAGGCCCGCGTGATGGCCGCGACGTATTCGGCGCTTTTCAGGCGCCCCTCGATCTTGAGCGAGGCGATGCCCAGGCGGATGAGTTCAGGAAGCACGTCGAGGGAGGCGAGATCCTGCGGGCTCAGTAAGTAGCGGCGGCTGCCGAGGTCGACCAGCTTGCCGTCGGCCAGCAATTCATAGGGCAGGCGGCAGGCCTGCGCGCACTCGCCGCGATTGGCCGAGCGACCACCCAGCGCCTCGCTGGTCAGGCATTGACCGGAGTACGCCACGCACAGCGCGCCATGGACGAAGACCTCCAGCGGAAGCGGAGCCGACGGTCGAAAGGCGCCGGTCGAAGGCCGGTCGCCCGGCCCCGGCTGCTGATCAAACGCACCTTGAGCTGCCTGCATCGCAGCGATGTCTGCCAGGGAGTTCTCCCGGGCCAGCACGACAAGATTGGTGCCGAGTTCCGCGGCGAAAGCGAGGCCCGCCGCGCTCGTGATGGTCATCTGGGTGGAACAGTGGATCGGAAAATCCGGAGACAGGGCGCGGATCAGCTGGCAGATCCCGACGTCCTGCACGATGGCCGCGTCGACGCCGGCTGCGATGATGCTGCGCAGGTAGTCCTCGGCCTCGGCGAGTTCCTCGGGAAAAACCAGCGTATTGAAGGTCACATAGCCGCGCACGCCGCGCTGGTGGAGATGCGCCATGAGCTTCGGCAGGTCACCGGCGGTGAAATTCTGCGCGCGCATCCGGGCATTGAATCGCTCGAGACCGAAGTAGATCGCGTCGGCTCCATTCTCGATCGCGGCTTGCACGCATTCCCAGTCGCCCGCTGGCGCCAGGATCTCCGGGCGTCCCGGCACGGGCCGGCGTAATCCCGGGACGCTGGAAGGGGAACCAAGGAGGACGTTGGCCGCCATGACCGCACTAGTATGCTGGCCGGGGCGCGCAGCAACTGGAATCAGCGACCAAGCCGCCACCACGAATTCGCGGCTCCCGGGTGACCAGGCCGTCCCGCGTCATTCATTTGTGCCGGCCGTGGCGGAAAATATCCCAGATCACCCAGAGACCGAGCAAAGCGGAGAGCAGGTAACCAACGATACCGAGAGCGGGGTAGCCGAACAGATGCGGAGGAATGCCGGTCGTGACAATCTGCGACGACCCGATGATGAGAGCCCCGATGATCACGCCGAGCGCGATGCGGTTGCTGGCGGTCCGGAATGCGTCGTTCAAGCCCTCCAGGCCGCGGTGCTGGAAATTGACCGTGAGGTCATCCTGCTCGAGGCGGCGCAGCAGGCGATCGAGCTCGGCCGGCAGGTCGCCCAGGCGACCGGCGACCGAGGAAAGCAGGGTGCGCGTCTTCCCGAGCAGGGCCCGGGGGCTCCAGCGCTCATGGTGCAATTCACGCAGGACCGGTCGCGCGTATTTCCTCAGGTCGAATGTCGGGTCCAGGGTGCGCCCGACTTCCTCGATTGAAAGCACGGCCTTGGCCATGAGGGCGTAGTCGCGCGACACGCTGATGCCGTTGCGACCAAAAATCTCGATCAGCTTGAGAATGAGGCGGCCGATCCGCTCCTCGCCCGTGGCGAAATTGAGGTTCTCGCGGAGGACGATCGTCACCTCCTTCTCCATCGTCCGAAAGTCGGGCTTGGACCCGGGGCCGGCGAGGCTCATGCCGATCTGCACGATCTGCTCGGCATCGTGGGCGGCGGCGGCGAGGAAGAGGTCGGCCAGCGTGTAACGCAGCCGGCGCGTCAGGTGGCCGGCCAGGCCCCAATCGAGCAGGCAGAGCCGGCCGTCGGCGGTCACCAGCACGTTGCCGGCGTGGGGGTCGGCATGGAAAAAGCCGGCGATCAGGATCTGGTGCAGCAGCGAGATGGCCCCCGCATGCGCCAGCGCCCGGCCCTGGTCGGGCGTGAGCGCCGCCTGTTCCACCCGGCGGCCGTCGATGCGTTCCATCACCAACATCCGTCGCGTGGTGAAGTCGCCGATCATCTCGGGCGCGTAGACCTTGTCGGGCGACGGGTTTTGCGCGTTGAAAAACTGCTGGTTGCGCGCCTCGTGGCGGAAATCGAGCTCCTGAATGAGCCCGGCGCGAATCTCTTCGACGATGCCCGGCAGATCGTAGGGCCGCAGCCGGGCGATGTAGTGATGGATGCGCGCGGCAAAGAAAGCGATGAGGTCGAGGTCGGCTTCGACCATTTTCTGCAGATCGGGCCGCTGGACCTTCACCGCAACCTCCCGGCCATCGGACTTGAGCCGGGCAAAATAGACCTGGGCGAGCGAGGCGGAAGCGACCGGCGTCTCGTCGAACTCGCTGAAGATCTCGGCGGGATCGCATTCCAGCTCTTCGAGGATGACCGCCCGCAATTCGGCGAAGGGCCGGGGCTGGACGGCGTCCTGCAATTTCTGCAGCTCGAACACCAGCGGCGGGGGCACCAGGTCGGGCCGCATGCTGAGCAGCTGGCAGAACTTCACGAACGTCGGCCCGAGTTCCTCGGCGGCGAGCCGGATGCGCTCAAAGATGCTGCGATGCTCCCGGGGCGAGGGGACGAAGCGCTGCCACCAGGCGCCGGGTGTTTCGATCTGCTCGATGATTTCGGCGAAGCCGTAGCGAACGAGCACGACCGCAATTTCCTTGGCCCGCACGGCGTTGGCCAGCAGGTCGAAGGGCTTGAGGGAAACGCCCGGCATGGCAGGATACCGGACGGGCGGTCAGGCGACGGGGCCGCGGGCGGCGAGGGCTTGCTCGAGTTTCTTGACGCGCGCCTCCAGCGCCTCGATGCGCGCCCTCTGCGTGAAGTCGGCCTTTTCTGCGAGCTCCTTCAATTTGGCGGCCAGCTCTCCGCTCATCGTCTCGAATTCCTTCCGGCCCTGCTCGGCGATCTTGTCGGCCATGATACGCGCATCCCCGGCTGAGACCTTGCCTTGGCGGATATAGTCCTGCAGCGCCTCCTCCACTTTTTCCTTGGTGATAATCGTCGCGCCCACGCCCGCCAGAAGAGTCTTTTTGATGAGGTCGATCATAAGGACGCTGACACTAGTGGCGCGTTGAAGCCCCGGCAAACCCGAAACGAGAGCAACGGCCGGAGCGGGCCGCGCACCCCTCTTGTTCGAAGAAGCCTTCATCAGCCGCCAGACTCAGTCCGGCGAGGCTCCTCGGGTTGGGGACTCGCTCCGGTCGGCGGGGACGGAATGCCGGTGGCCGCATTCGCCGTGGCAAAAGCGGAGGTCGCTTCGCGCAGTACCTTGAGAAACAACTCCGCGCCCTTGCTCTGGTAGCGGAGCAGGTGGCGGACGACGACGACTTCACGGGTGGGCGCGCGACCGCTCAGTTCGCGGTAAACAAGGGATTTCCGGTCGTCGGGCCGATCGGCGATTCGCGGCAGAATCGAGATACCCGAGCCGAGTGCCACCAGCGCCTTCACAGTGCTGACTTGGGAGCAGCGATGCCCGAGCTTGGGCACGAAATCATGATCTCCGCAGAATCGCTCAATCTCCAGCGAGAGAGTGCTTGAATGGCCCAGCAGTATGAACTCCTCATCGGCCAGATCGCGCGCGGTGATCGAAGCCTTGGTTGCAAGGGGATGCCGATGGCCTACGACGAGCAGAAGAGGCTCTGTGTAAAGCGGTTCCACGAAAACTCTGGGATCTTTGACCGGCTGAGGTATTATCGCCAGATCGAGATCGCCGTCGATGACCCCACGCATCAAGTCGGGCCGGAAGTCCTCGTGGGTGTGGATCAGCAGTGTCGGGTGCTGGTCACGGCACCTCTCCAATAAGACTGGGAGAAGGTAAGGCGCCAAGGTCGGCACAGCGCCCACCTTAATACGGCGCTCAAGCGTCGGGCTGTCTTTCAGTTCTTTTGACGCATCCTCCACCGCGAGAAGGATGCGGCGGACTCGATCAAGGAAGACCTGTCCTGCTTCTGTTGGCACGGAGCGGCGGCCAAGACGGTGGAACAGCTTGTGTCCAAGCTCGCGCTCAAGATTCTTTATCTGTTGGCTAAGAGATGGTTGGGATATGCTGTATTTCTCGGCAGCACGAGTGAAATTGCCCGTCTCGGCCACGGCTAGGAAGTAACGAAGTTGATATAGTTCCATAGGCACAAACTATGATAAGGATTGGATCATCTTATTTTTTTTATCGCAAGCCTGTGTTACACTCTCCGCGGTTCCGCAAGGAGCCATTAAACTGAAACAGAAGATAAAACATGAACCATGACAGTAAGCTGATGAAACTCGTGCCGGCGGGCGTCGTGCTCGCGGTAGCGGTCTTCCTCGGCCGTGGTCAGGAGAAGATCGATGACTTTACCGTCATCTTCGCCTTCTTCGGCTACGGAGCGGTGATCGCGCTTATGGCCATGGCGGCTGTTGACTACCGCAGGATTCTGCGGCGTCAACGCTACCACTAGCCAACGGCTCGTTTAGTCAGTAAAACTGAGGCCGGAACCGCAAGGTTCCGGCCTCTTTATTGGGTGAGTATTCGGTCAAGATCGACCGGGATGGGGCCAATTCGGCGCCACGCGTGGATGAAACCCATTTCGCGCCTAGGCAGACAAATCTGGCGGGTGGTGACGCTGTTTAGGTGGTATAAGAACAGCCCGTAACTCATGGAGGACCCTGCCAATCATGATCCCTGGCGGCAATGGTTTCATCAACATGGACCGCGCCTGCTGCTTTGTGCGCGGCTGTGGACCCGTTCGGTGGCCGACGCCGAGGATGTGGTCCAGGAGGCTTTCGTGCGGTTCTGGCGCCACCAGCGTCAACTGGGCGGCGAGCCGCAGGCCCTGCTTATCACTTCGATCCGCCGGGTTGCCGTGGACCTCGGCCGTCGCGAGGATCGCCGCGCCGCTCGCGAACAGCAGGCGGAAGAGGTGTCCGGGAGAATGGAGCCGCTTTTCGAGACACCAGTTGAGGACCGCGAGCGGGTGCTGCTGGTCGAGGCAGCGTTGCGCGGTTTGCCCCCTGAACAGCGGGAGGTTCTCGTGCTCAAGATCTGGGGGGAGCTCACCTTTGAACAGATTGCCGGCCAGTTGGCTGTTTCTCCCAATACCGCCGCCTCGCGCTACCGTTATGCCCTCGCCGCCCTGCGCAGGGATTTGACGCCCATCTGCCATGGATGACCCGCTGCAAGACCTTGAAGCCGAACTGAGGTTACTGCGCCCCCGGACGCTGTCCGCCGGTCTGCTGGCCCGGGTCGAGGAGGAGCTGACCGGACTAGAGGCTGCCAGGGCAGCCCACCCGGTGCGCCGGTGGCAGTTTCCGCTGGCCGGGGCACCCCGGTGGCTCATCTGGCCGGTGGCAACCGCGCTGGTGGCTGTTTGCGGAATCGCCATTGCGTATTGGTGGTGGCCGGCAATCCCATCCAGATCGCCCGCGCTGTCTGCCCAGGTCTCGGCCCCGGCGGAGCCCGCGTCAGCTTTTTTCAAACCAGTCGCCGCTACCCAGTTCCTCTATGAATCGCTCGACGAAGGACCGGTCATGCTGAGCAGCGGGCTGCCGGCCCGCTGCGTGTGCGATCGCTATGTCGATACATACACGTGGCGGAACCCGCGCACCCGGGCTTCGGTGCAATGGACCATCCCGCGCGCTGAAGTCCGGGTAGTTCCCGTGGATGCGCTTTGAACCCAACAATTGAATTCAACGTCACCAACCAGAATAGATCATCGACCATGAAACGCATCACCGCACCGATTCTCTCCGTCATCCTGGCCGGCCTGGCCCTGCCGGCGGCCCGCAGCCAGCCCGGGCCAGAGCCCCGGGTCCACGGAACTCCGGGGACCAAGGAGATCTTCATCAAGGACGCCAGACCCGTGGCCACGGAAACCGTCACCTATCTCGGCATCGAAGCCGTGCCGGTGGATCCGGCTATCAGCAAACAGCTCAATCTGCCGAAGGACACCGGGCTCGTGGTCAGAACCGTGATCCCCGACAGCCCGGCCGCCGGGGTCATTGAAACCTACGACATCGTGACGAAATTTGAGGACCAGCTTCTCATTGAACCCCGCCAGCTCGCCGTCCTCGTCCGCGCCCGAAAAGCGGGCGACGAAGTGACGATTACTCTCGTTCGCAGCGGCAAGGAGCAGACGGCCAAGGTGAAGCTGGGCCAGCATGAAGTGCCCAAGTTCTCCGAGCGACCTGCGCGGATTGAGCGACGAGAGATTCTGGGCTTCGACGGACACGGGCCGCTCAACGCCCAGGGCATGCCGCCCATGCCCCGAGAGGAGGCGGATCGCATGCTTGAACTGATCCAGATGGAGCGCCAGCCGACACACATGAGCGTGAGCAAGCACCAGGAGAACGGCACGGCCAGCACAACCGTCGTCAATCTCGGCCACAGCAACGCTGTTTATTCCGATGATGACGGCGTGGTGGAATTGAGAATCGACGACGGCAAGAAGAACCTGATCGCCAGGGACAAGGATGGCAAAGTCATCTTTTCCGGTCCGATCAACACCGACCAGGAGAGAAAGGGCGTACCTCCCGGGGTTCTCGCGCGCCTGAAAAACGTCGAAAACCCGGACCGGCTCGAATACCAGACGGACCAGGACTTCCTGACGCCAACGCCGGAAACGGCCGCACCGGGTTCACTCTGAGATCCAGAGCCGTCGCAATTCTTCCTTACACCGCAGCCGGCACGTTTTCAACCGGCGCGGCCGGTTTCCGCTTCAGGAAGATGGACAGAATCAGTGAAATGATAAGACCGAAGAACGGTGAAAAGATCGCGCTCATGATCGCCATGACCGCAGGTTTGTAGAGGAAGCGGGTGAATTTCTCGGCCGCTTCCATCTGGCTGTCGCCCATGCCGGCCGCGACCCATTGCTGCCGCGCCATGTCAATGGCGTAGTCCGCGAAGTTCGGATTGATGAACGTGAAATGGACAAAGGCGTAGATGGCGCCGATCAATCCCGCGTACAGTGAAATGAGCACGCCGGTGCCAACGCCCTTGCCGTAGCTGAGCGACTTGTCCTTCGCCTCCTCCCGCACTGCCTTGAGTCCAAGCCAGGTCACCACGATCATCACGGCAAGGGGCACCAATGAAACAATCCAGCGCCCCTGGGCCATTTTGTCAGTTTGGTAGCCGATGAAGAAGAAGACGAGCGAGAGCACGATGTTGCTCACGGAGAGCACGAGGGCATAGAAGAAGGTGGTGTTCATGACAGCCCGCAGCATGCAGTTTCCGGACGTCGGCACAATCACGCAGTGACCGGCGGAC
>PMBT01000154.1:0-35926 GCA_003153035.1 Opitutia bacterium | reverse complement strand
GGTGCCCGTGCCTTTGCCGTGGATGATGCGCGCAGCGGTCAGCCCGCGCCCCCGGCAGGCGGCAAGGTATTCCTCGATGAGGCTGGCGACCTCGGCGGGCTGAAACGTATGGAGGTCCAGTTCGCCCGTGATCGGGATGCGCACTGGCGGGGGTTCGTCGGCCATGGCGGGGGAGCGGTACTTAACGTAATCTCAGGGAAACTTGTTCTATGTTGTAGGAGCCTGCTGGCAGGCGATCTTCCACCCATGGCGACGAACCATATTTCGAATCGCCTGCCAGCAGGCTCCTACACCCGCAGGTCGACAACGAACGCCTCGCTACGGATAAGGGTGCTCCTCGGGCGGCGGCGACGGATCACCCGGCGCGGTTGGCGGCGGGCTCTTGGCAACCGGCAAAGTGACCGTCGGATTTGCCGGCTGGCGCGGATGGGGAGGCTCGGGCGGGAGCTCGATGGCTCGTTTCAACTCTTCCTCGAGGCTGCTGGTGGCCTTCTTGAATTCGCGGATCGACTTCCCCAGACCCCGGGCCAGTTCCGGCATGCGCTTGCTGCCGAAGAGGAGCAGCACCACCAGCATGATGAGCAAGACCTCCGTGCCGCCGACGTCGAGGATCGCGAGAATGGGATGCGCGGCTGGCATGATGATTGCGGGGGTCGGGGAGCGCCGGGATCAGGACTATTTCAGGCTGACCTCGACGAGGAAGGACTGCGTCTCGCTCGGAGCGACCTGATAGAGGCCGGCCTTGTGTTCGGGCGAATTGGCGGGCCCCATCCACGGTTCCACGCAATAAAACGGCGAATCGTCGGCCTGCGTCCAGGTGACCACCACCGCGGACTTCGGCGGAACGCGGTCGGGACCGAGGTGCACCGTGATTTTGTCTTCGCCGTCGCGTTCGCCGAAGACCACGGCGTTGCTCTTGAGCGCGGTGTGAAAGACGTCGATGAGATCCTTGCTGGCCAGGGATTCCTCGCGGCGAAGCCTCGGTCCGGGGTGGAGCCGGCCGTTCTCGAAGTCCTGCCGCAGGGAGGCGCCGGCGGGAATGCGGATGAAGTAGTCCGCCCGGGTGCGGGCCTCGTTCCAAGGCAGGGTGAAGTAGAAATGGTGCCCGGCGCTCCAGGGAATGGGTTTGGTGTCGAGATTGCGCAGACGCAGTTCGACGAAAAGCGCCAGCGGCTCGAACCGGTAACTGACCGTGAACTCGTAATCGTAAGGATAGGAGGCGCGGGCCTCCTCGCCGGGCTGGAACTGGGCGGTGAAACCGCGCTCGTCCAGGCGCGTGACTTGAAAGTCACCCTGCCGGGCCAGGCCGTGAATCGGCATCGGCCTCGTGGTGCCGTTCTCGTCGCGCCAGGAATGGATGGCGCCGCGGTCGAAGGTCCGGCCGCAGAAGGGGAAGAGGACGGGGTTGCCGCCGCGAACCTCGGCGATGTCATCGAGCGTCTGCAGTTCGGGCCAATAAACCACGTCGCGCACCGTGCCATCGCCGAGCGTAAGATGCCAGTTCATGAGGCGGGCGCCT
Organism: Opitutia bacterium; assembly: GCA_003153035.1. Taxonomy (GTDB): domain Bacteria; phylum Verrucomicrobiota; class Verrucomicrobiia; order Opitutales; family Opitutaceae; genus Fen-1467. Next base: position 34,407 of record PMBT01000154.1, on the reverse strand, counting down.
TTTTCGGGCAGCGCGAGAAAGGTCGACGGGCCCACCTGCCAGCGGGTCAGGGTGTGGCCGAGGTAGGGGACTTTTTCCATGTGGGAGACAACGTAAGGGATCAGGCCGGTGTGGACAAAGACATTTTCGCGTCCCGGTGCCTCGAGGCGGAAAGCGGTCCGCCCCCGGGGCGGCTGAGGAGATTCGATCCAGGGGGAGAGGACAGCATCCCGGGACGCGGGTTCAAGGAATCCATGAAAAAACCGGGCGGCCTGTGTAACGCCCGGCGCAATCGGGGTGCTTGCGTCCGCCCCGGGGGCGCGCCAGAGTGGCAGCTTCATGTTCGGAAGTTTGCTACGAGTTTCGCTCTGGTGGGTACTGACCGCGGCGGTCGCTGCGGCCGCACCGGCACTCCCGGTGGCCGCTCCACACGCGGGCGACCAACCGCCGCCGGCAACCGCGGTGGAGCAAGCGAAGCCGGCGGGGAGGGTCACGGTCTACGTCGTGCCGGTGCGCGACCAGATTGCCCAGCCAGTGCTCTACATTCTGCGGCGCGGCCTCAAGGAAGCTGAGCGCAAGGCCGACGTGGTGGTCCTCGACATGGAGACGCCGGGGGGCGCGCTCGATGTGACCTTCGAGATCATGGCGGCGCTGGAGAAATTCCACGGTTCGACGATCACCTTCGTCGACAAAGAGGCGGTTTCGGCGGGGGCCTTTATTTCGGCGACGACCCGGGAGATCTGGTTTGCGCCCGATGGCGTCATCGGCGCCGCGGCGCCTGTGACCTCGACCGGGCAGGACATCGACGAAACGATGAAGCTCAAGGTTGTCAGCTACCTGAAGGCCCGCGTGCGCGCGATTTCCGAAGGCAAAGGTTATCGCGGACAGGTGATCTCGGCGATGATCGACAAGGACTACGAATTGAAGATCGGCGACCTGGTCATCAAGCCGAAGGGGGAGCTGCTCTCGCTCACCGCCAGCGAGGCGTCGAAGACTTATGGCGATCCTCCCCGTCCGCTGCTTGCGGCCGGCATCGCCAGGAACATCGACGACCTGCTGCGGCAGAAATTCGGCGCGGATGGCTATGAGATCGTCCGGCTCGAAGTCACCTGGTCGGAGCAGCTGGCGGTCTGGCTCAACGCCATTGCGCCGGTGTTGATGGGGCTGGGCGTGATCTGCCTGTTCATTGAATTCAAGACGCCGGGTTTTGGCTTCTTCGGCATTGCGGGCATCGTCCTGCTGGCGGTCGTGTTCCTCGGACACTATGTGGCGGGCTTTTCCGGGCACGAACCGATGATTCTCTTCGCCGTCGGACTGCTGCTGCTGGCGCTCGAGGTGTTCTTGTTTCCGGGCGTGGCGGTCATGGCGGTGAGCGGGGTGGCCCTCATGCTCGGCTCGCTGGTCTGGTCGATGGCCGACATCTGGCCCAACGAACCGATCACCATCGCGACCTCCGGTGATCTGTTCTTCCAGCCGCTCATCAACCTGGCCGGCGGTCTGGCGCTGGCCCTGGTGCTCGGCGTGGCGCTGGCGCGCTTCATGCCCAAGGGCTGGTTCTGGGACCGGATGGTATTGCAGGCGGCGATTGGCACCGCGGCGCAAACGGCCGGAGCGGCGCCAGAAGCGACGGCAGAGGCCACGACGCACATCGGCAGCCAGGGCATGGTGATCACGCCGCTGCGCCCGGGGGGGGAGGTGGAGATTGACGGGCGGCGCTACCAAGCCCAGCTCGATCTGGGGTCGGCTGCGGCCGGCACGCGGGTCGTGGTGACCGGCCGCACGGACTTCGGCCTCAAAGTGGAGAAACTTCCGACATGACCGCGATCATTCTGCTCTTTCTGCTCGGCATCGTTTTCCTGGTCTTCGAGGTGTTCATGCCCAGCTCCGTGCTCGGCTTCCTGGGCGGCGCGGCCATGCTGTGGGCCTGCGTACTGGCTTTCCTGAACTACGGGGCGCGGGGCGGCGGCTTGGCTACGGTCGCCGGCCTGGCCATCCTGGGGTTCGCGCTCTACGCCGAATTCGGCCTGTTGCCAAAGACGCGCATTGGAAAGCGTTTTTTCCTGCACGATTCCATCGGAGCGACCAGCCAGCCTCCGCTGGCCGAAACCGCAGCCGTGGTCGGCAAGTTTTGTGAGGCGGCCACCACGCTGGCCCCGTCGGGCTATGTGATGATCGAGGGCCGGCGCTACGATGCATTTTCGCAGAGCGGCCACGTGGCCAAGGGCACCACGCTCAAGGTCGTCGCCGTGGACAATTTCCGCTTAACCGTCACCATACCATGATCAATCTATCCGTCGTTCTCCTCATCGTTGCGGGCATCGCCATCCTGATCGTCGTCGGGATCGTGTTCTCGTTCTTCAGCGTCTTTCTGCGCGCCTGGCTGGCGGGCGCCTACGTCGGCATGATCAACCTGGTCGCCATGCGGCTGCGCCAGGTGCCCTACGGCCTGGTCGTGGATGCCCGCATCCGCGCGAAAAAGGCGGGCATCGACGTCTCGATCGACGAGGTCGAGGCGCAATACCTTGCCGGCGGCAACGTCATCGCCTGCGTGCACGCGCTCATCGCAGCCCAGAAGGCCGGCATCGCGCTCGATTGGAAGCGGTCGTGCGCCATCGATCTCGCGACCAAGGGTTCGGGCAAATCCGTCGAGGAGGCGGTGCGCACGTCGGTGGACCCGAAGGTGATCGACTGCCCGAATCCGGCCAGCGGCCGCACCACCATCGATGGCGTGGCCAAGGATGGCATCCAGGTGAAGGTCAAGGCCCGGGTGACCGTGCGGACGCACCTCGATCGTTTCGTCGGCGGCGCCAAGGAAGAGACGATCATCGCCCGCGTCGGCGAGGGCATCGTGACGACCATCGGAACCTCCGAGTCCTACAAGCACGTGCTGGAAAGCCCGGACAGTATTTCCAAGACCGTGCTGGCCCGCGGTCTCGACGTCGGGTCGGCCTTCGAGATCCTCTCGATCGACATCGCCGACGTCGACGTCGGTGAAAACATCGGTGCGCGGCTGCAGGTGGCGCAGGCGGAGGCCAACAAGAACATGGCCCAGGCTCAGGCGGAAATCCGCCGGGCGGCCGCAGTGGCGCTGGAGCAGGAGATGAAGGCCCGCGTGCANNCAGGAGATGCAGGCCAAGGTCGTCGAGGCGGAGGCGCAGGTGCCGCTCGCCATGGCCGAGGCCTTCCGGAACGGCCGGCTGGGCGTGATGGACTATTATCGCATGCAAAACATCCAGGCCGACACCGAAATGCGCTCCGCCATCGCGCAGCCCGAGAGCGGGAAGAAATAGGCCGGACGAATCCTCGAGCTGAAGAACCGGACGCGCCGACGACTTTGTTTCATTCGCACGCGATTGCCATGGACTGGATCCTGGAACACCTGCAGGTGCTTTTCGCGGTCGCGATCGCGGTCGTGGCGATCCTGCAGAAACTGAAGCAGGCCCGCTCCGGGGAGGAGCCGCCCGGGGCCGCGCCGAAAAATCCGGAAGACACGGAACGCACGCGACGCCTCCAGGAGGAGATTCGGCGCAGGATCATGGAACGGCGCGGCCTCCTGCCGGCCGCTCCGCCCCCGCGGGATGTCGCGGAGGCGGCTCCGGGCTTTCCGGAGGCTCCTCCGATGATTGAAGAAGTGCGGCCGGTCGTGGTCGCACCGCCGCCACTTGAACTCGCCAAGGTGGCGGCAACCCCCGACCGTTCCACGGAATTCGAACGGCAGCAGCGGTTGATCGAGCAATTTCGCGAGTTGGAGGCTTCCCGGCAGGCCAGCACGGTCACCGCACCAGGGCCGACGGGGGCGACCAGGGGTGCGCCGGCCCACCGGTGGCTGCCGGATCTGCGCAGCCCGCCAGGTCTGCGCCGCGCGATGGTCCTGCGCGAGGTGCTCGGCCCGCCGGTCGGGTTGAGATAAGCCCGGCCCTCCGCCCGCGGCTTACGGGATCAGCACCTTGTTGTAACCGGAAAATGGATTCGCCTGGCGCTTGCCGTTGATCTCGATCTGGACGTTTTCCAGGGCCGTGGCCGTCAGCAAGAGCGAACCGCGCTTGGTGATGTCACGGGACTCATGGGCCTCCATGTGGCCGCGCCAGACGACCTGGCTGTCGATCTCCTGCTTGACCTGGACATCGACCGGGCCGGTGGCGGTGATGGTGAGGATCTGCTGCGCGACGGGCTTAAGCTCCATCGGCCTGGGTGAGGTCCTGGAAACTGCCCGGACGCCGACAATGATCGCGACCAGGAGCACCAACGCGAGCAGGACAGCGATGCCGCCCTTGACAAGCAGCGCCGGATCGATGGGGGAGGTTCCGGTGCTGGTCGCAGCGGGAAAGCTGGGACGGGATGGCGTGGGCGGGGCGGGCGGGGCTTCCGCGGTCCCGCCGGCCGGGGCCGTGTCAGCGGTCGTTTGCCGGTCGGTCGGGGCGAGATCCATCCGGCCATAAATCTCCCGGTTGTCCCGGCGGGGGAGGCGGCCTTCGTTCGGCGCAAGCGACTTGTAATCGGCGAGCAGCTTGTCGGCGTTGATCTTCAGATAAACCGCGTAATTTCGCAGGAAGCCGCGGATGTAGATCTCGGGCAGGTTGAGATCGAAGCTGTTGCTTTCCATCTTGTGCAGGTAGTCGCCACGGATCTTGGTCGCCTCCGCGGCTTCACGGATGGAGATCCCCTTGCGTTTGCGGGCTTCCTCGAGACGCTCGCCGATGGTCTGCATGGCAGTCAGTTATGCAGTTTTGCCAACGATGGGAAGACCGATTTTTGCCCCGGGCGGGAAAAGCCTGGCCGCGCGTCCGGGTTCCCGGCCCGGCCGCCAGCCTAAAGTTTGTCCAGATCCGAGAGAATCTCGCGAGGCTGGGCGCCGTTTTCCGGACCGACGAGGCCCTTTTCCTCCATGAGTTCCATGATGCGGGCGGCGCGATTGTAGCCGATGCGCAGGCGGCGCTGCAGCATCGAGGTCGAGGCGCGGCGGGTGGCTCTGAGAACCTCGACAGCCTGCTTGTACAGCTCCTCATCATCGCCCATCTCGCCCTCGGTGTCATCGGCTTCCGCACCCTCCTCGTCTTCCTCGCTGGCGGCGCGGTCGATGTGGGCCTGCACCTCCTGGGCGTAGACGGGCGGGCCGTTCTGCTTGAGGAATTCGATGATTTTGTTGATCTCGTCGTCCGAGACCATGGCGCCCTGCGCGCGCACGAGCCTGGAAGAACCGGGGGGCGAGAAGAGCATGTCGCCTCGGCCGATGAGGGTCTCGGCACCCTTCGTGTCGATGATGGTGCGGGAATCGACCTGGGAGGCGACCTGGAAGGCGATGCGCGAGGGCAGGTTGGCCTTGATGATTCCGGTGATCACGTTCACCGACGGCCGCTGCGTGGCGATGATGATATGGATGCCCGTGGCGCGAGCGAGCTGCGCGAGGCGCGCGACGGACGTTTCGATTTCCGCCGGAGCTGCCATCATCAAATCGGCCAGTTCGTCGATGATCACGACGATATAATGCATGTGGTCCGGGATCTCGATTTCGCCGCTGGCGGCCACCACGTCGAGCGTCGTCTGCGTCTCGCCGGGACCCGCACTGTCCCGGGTGGATTTCTTCCGGGTGTTGAAACCGCCGATGTTGCGGACGCCAACCCGGGCAAAGATCTGGTAGCGCATCTCCATTTCCTTCAGCAACCATTTGAGCGCGGCCGGCACCTTCTTCGCCTCGGTGACCACCGGGATGAGCATATGCGGCAGGACGTTGAAGATCTTCAGTTCGACGATCTTCGGATCGATCATGAGCAGCCGCACATCGCGCGGACTAGCATGATAGAGAATGGACGAAATGATGGCGTTGATGCAGACGGATTTCCCCGAACCGGTGGCGCCGGCGATCAGCAGGTGGGGCATCTTCGCGAGATCCGAGACGAGCGGCTTCCCGCTGACATCCTTGCCGAGCGCGATCGGGAGATCGGCCTTGGCGCCGGCCCAGTCCTCCGATTCGAGAATCTCCCGCAAGCCGACCTGGGTCGCCTTCTGGTTGGGCACCTCGACGCCGACGGCGGCTTTGCCAGGGATGGGCGCCATGATGCGGACGGACTGGGCCCGCATGCCGAGCGCGATGTTCTTGTCGAGCCCGGCGATTTTCTCCACGCGCACGCCGGCCGCCGGGATGACCTCGTAACGGGTAATGACCGGGCCGACGTGAATTTCGCCGAGTGTCACCTCCACGCTGAATTCACCGAGAATGCGCAGGAGGTTCTCCGCGTTCTGGCGATGCTCTTCTTCACTGGAACCGGCGTCAACGCGGACCGGCTCGCTCAGGAGGGAGAGCGGGGGAAACTGATATTTCTCGTCGGAGCGGGCGACGAGGGCGGCCTTGGCCTTCTTGGTTTCCTCGGGTTGGACAATGTTGAGTTTGCCCAGCGGCGGGAGCGCCACCTTTGGTCCGGATGAAGCCGGCTCCTCGCCGAAGGGCTTGCGGGTTGATTTCAGCGGGGGACTGGACGGATGGGAAGTGCCGGAGTCGATGATCCTGGCGGAGGCGGCCTCCCGGACGATCTCCTCCCTGGTCTTGGGAATGACCAGCGGCTTCTTGGCGGAAGGGGGCATCATGGTGACGATGGGCGCCTGGGACGCGCGGGCCTTTTCCTTGGCCTCATGCTCTTTCTTCCTGCGCTCAGCGCGTTCGGCGGCGCTCTGCGCGAGCCCGGCGCGCCAGCCGTGAAAGGCGGCGAGCATTCGCTCAACTTCAATGCCAACGTCGCGAGTGAGGATAAACGCCAGGGACAATAGATAAACGGTGCCCAGCAACAGACCCGCGCCGACCACGCCGACGGTATCCTTGAGCTGCTGCTGGTAAAGCAGCTGCCCGATCACGCCACCCAATCCCCGCGTGAAATAGTCGCTTTCATTGAAGCCCACCACCATGGAGGCGAGGCCCGAGGCGGTCATGAGGCAAAGGACCATTGCCACGAGGCGGGTGAGGACGAGCCGGCGGGCATTGCGCACCGCCACCCACGCAAACCAAAGGAAAAAGCAAGGGATGCCCCACGTGCTCACACCGAACAGATGCAGGCACCACCAGGCGATATCAGCCCCCCAGGGCCCGCCCAGGTTGGGCTGAGGTGCCGCCATGTCATGGATGACCCAGACCGTTCCGTTCCAGGCACTCTGACCGCCCACTTGGTATTCGTGGCTCTGGCGGGGATAGTAATCAAGCAGCGTTACCAGTAGCCACGCCCCGAGTAGAAAGCAGAAGCTCGCGGCCAGCCAGCGCGGCCGGTAGCGTGGGCCGTCGAACGGCGAAGCGCGCTTTGGGTTTGAAGTCTCCGACTTGGACATTTGTGTAACGACAAAACTCCCACCGCAAACCGACGGTACCGGCCCGGGCGGTCAATGTAAATAGCCGCCGTGTATTTTAACGAATAACTCAGAATCACCCCATTATGGAGCTCCTGCAATTCGATTCCATTTATCAGGAACGGGTCTGGGGCGGCCGGACGCTGGCGGAGTCTTTTGGCCGGGCACTTCCCCCCGGACGCCTGGTGGGCGAAAGCTGGGAAATCGTCGACCGTCCGGACGCGCAGTCAATCGTGCGGGGCGGACCATGGGCGGGCCAGTCGTTCCGCGCGCTGATCGACGCCCGCAGCGGGGAGATCATGGGGCCGCGGTGGCCGGCGGCCCGGCCGTTTCCGGTGCTGGTGAAGTGGCTCGACTGCCGGGAGCGGCTCAGTCTGCAAGTCCATCCGCCGAAGGACCGGGCGGCGGCGTTGGGCGGAGAGCCGAAGACGGAGAACTGGTTTCTGGCCAGGGCCGGGCCGGGCGCGGCGCTCATCGTCGGGCTGCGTCCCGGGGTGACCCGCGAGCAGTTCGAGCAGGCGCTGGCCGCCGGCACCCTGGAAACCTGCGTGCACCGGTTTCCGGTGGCGGCGGGCGATTCCATCCTCGTGCGCAGCGGCACTGTGCATGCCATCGATGGCGGCAACCTCATCCTCGAGATCCAGCAGAATTCCGACACCACCTACCGGGTTTACGACTGGGGCCGCACCGGCCTGGACGGCAGGCCGCGCACGCTCCATCTGCGCGAGGCCCTGGCCTCGATTCTCTGGAATCAGCCGGAGCCGCAGCCGGTGCGCGCCGCGTCCGCGCCCGCCGTGCTGGCGGATTGCGCCGAATTCCGCATCCGACGGGTGCCGTTGGCCCGCGGCGCGGGGCTGGCGTTCGACGCCGGGCAGCAGCCCCGCCTGCTGCACGTGGTGCGGGGCCGGCTGAAGGAGACGGCGACCGCCGGGACGCTCGCCTGCGGTGAGAACGTCCTCCTGCCTTATGCCGGCCAGCTCGCCTTTACGGCGACCGAGGATAGTCTCCTGCTTGTGACCGAGAATTTCACGTGATCAGCATCTATGCAGTCTAGTAACGACAGTCGAGGGTCGAGAGCCAGCGGTACATCTGGGTTTCTGCGCGACCGGTTGCGGCGGAGGATTGCACTTCCCGGTTGGCTGCTCGTCACTCGCCGCTCGACTCTCGATTGCATATTTGGCTGAGGACACCATGAACCCGTCGCGGACAGCAACAGCGGGCGGCATCTGGTTCCGGCTGCTGCTTTTTCTCGCCATCCTCTTTGCCGGCCTGGCGTTGGCCTGGATGATCCTGCTGCCGCCCGCCCTAACGAGATTCGTGCAGGGCCGCACCGGATTCCCGATGGAAATCCAGTCGCTCTACGTGAATCCCTTCACCGGCCGGCTGGCGCTGCGCGGAATGGCCATTAAGAACCCGCCGACCTTTCCCAACCCGGCCTTTGCCGAGGTGCGCGAGGTGAGCGTCGACTGGCGGGTTTCCTCCCTGTTCAGTCAGCGTCTGGTGATTGACGATATCGTGGTCGACGTGGCCGGCATCACCCTCGTGAAGGACCCGCTTGGCGCCATCAACGCGTGGCTGTTCCAGGAGCGGCTGGCGGGCGCCCCCGCGACCCGGCCCCCGGCTAGGTCCCCGGCCGGGGCTCCGGTGGAGGCGAAGAGCCGGCCGCAGGAGTTTCTCATCAAGCGCCTTCAGTTGCGATGCGACCGGCTGGTGATCGCCGACTATTCGGGACGCCAGCCGGTCGTGCGCGAGCTGGCCCTCAACTACAATCACACCTACGAAAACGTCACGAGTGCGCAGCAACTGGCCGCGCCGCTCGGCAACCTGCTGGCCCCCGTGGCGGGCGCCATCGGCGGCCTGGCGCCCGAGGCTGGCGCGGCGTTGCGTGCCGCCGGCGACAAGTTCAAGGAATCAGGTCGCAAGGCCGGTGAGGCTGTGAAAGGATTTTTCGAATCGCTTGAGAAATCCTTGAAGAAATAGTTTACTGGCCGCCATCCATGACTGAATCCCAGCCACAAGATCTCCCGGTCAAACCCGGTCCCGACTCCGGCGCAGCGCCCAAAGGCCAGCCCGCCAGAACCCTGCCCGGCGAACCGCCGGGTGCAATCACCGACCAGGACGACTCCGGGGTGGCTGCCGCGGCCGCCCCCGTGACCGACGAACCGCTCACCGCGGCGAAGCGGGAGGCGGCGGCCAATTACGACCGCTATTTGCGGGCGGTCGCCGACCTGGAGAATTTCCGCCGGCGCGCCACCCGCGAAAAGGACGAGCTGCGGCAGTTCGCCACGGTGAATTTGCTGCAGGGGATCCTGCCGGTGCTCGACAACCTGCAGCTCGCCCTGGAAGCCGCCCGCCAGCAGACCGACGCCGCAACCATTGCCAACGGCGTGGCGATCGTTCTGGAGCAGTTCAAATCAGTGCTCGGGCATCATGGCCTGAAGGAGGTGAATCCGGTGGGCCAGAAGTTCGACCCGCATCGGCACGAGTCAATTTCACACCAGCCGAGCCGCGAGGTTCCGGAGGAGCACGTCCTGAAGGTCGTCCGCACCGGCTACACCCTCCACGGCCGTTTGCTGCGGCCCGCGAGCGTCGTCGTGTCCAGCGGACCGGCGAAAAAGGAGCCAAGCTGAAGCGGCCGGAGCGCGCCGGCCGGCAACCGGATGAGACCGGACTGCCGGCGGGCCGTCGCCCGCCCCACAACCCATGGCCAAGGAAGACTATTACGAAACGCTCGGTGTGAGCCGGGATGTCTCCGAGGAGGATCTGAAGAAGGCCTACCGCAAGAAGGCGATCCAGTATCATCCGGACAAGAACCCCGGCAACAAGCAGGCCGAGGAGATGTTCAAGAAGGTTTCCGAGGCGTACGAGGTGCTCAAGGACGCCGACAAGCGCGCCGCCTACGACCGCTACGGCCATGCGGCGTTCGCGCAGGGGGGGGCGGGGCCGCGCGGGCCGGCGGGCGGCTTCCACGATCCGTTCGACATCTTCCGCGAAGTGTTCGGCGGCAGCGGCGGCAGCATCTTCGAGGAGTTTTTCGGCGGCAGCGGTGGCGGCGGCGGCGGTGACGGCGCGCGGGAAGGTGCCGACTTGCGCTATGACATCGAAATCGCGCTGGAGGAGGCGGCGCGCGGCGTGGAAAAGGAGATTTCGTTCCGCAAGCTCGCCGCCTGTGGCCACTGCCACGGCTCCGGCGCGGAACCAGGTTCGAAACGCGTGCTTTGTCCCACCTGCCGCGGGGCCGGCCAGGTGACGACCTCCCGCGGATTCTTCACCGTGCGGCAGGTCTGTCCCGCCTGCCACGGCAATGGCACGCGGGTCGAGAAACCCTGCCGCGAATGCCGGGGCGAGGGACGGGTCAACCAGACGGCCAAGCTGAATGTCCGCGTGCCTCCGGGGGTCGACACGGGCTCCAAACTGCGTTCTGCCGGCAACGGGGAGGCGGGCGTGGGTGGCGGACCGGCGGGCGATCTCTACATCGTCATCCATGTGAAGGATCACGAGATCTTCGAGCGACAGGGCGACGACCTGTTTTGCGAGATCCCGGTCAAGTTCACTCTGGCGGCGCTGGGCGGCACGATCGAGGTGCCAACGCTTTCCGGCAAGGCTTCGCTAAAGATTCCGGCGGGAACGCAGTCGGGCACCACGTTCCGCCTCAAGGGACGCGGGATGCCGGGGCTCCGGTCCGGCCAGCCGGGCGACCAACTCGTGCGCGTTCATGTGGAGGTGCCCACGCACCTCACCGCGGAGCAGCGCAAGAAGCTGGAGGATTTTGCCCTCGCCAGCGGCGATGCCGACGAACCGGTGGGGCGCACGTTCTTCGAGAAAGCCAAGAAGTTCTTCTGAGCCCGGCACCCCTCATGAATCTGCCGAATCCAAAACTACTGACCCTCCGCCAGGCCGTCCAGGCGCGCCGGCGGTTGCAGCGGCTGCGCGGAAAGTTTGTGCTGACCAACGGGGTGTTCGACCTGCTGCACCCAGGGCACACATCCTATCTCGAGCAGGCCCGCCGCCTCGCCGGCCGGCGCGGCCGCTTGTTTGTCGCCTTGAACTCCGATCGGAGCGTGCGGCAGCTCAAGGGTCCGCTCCGGCCGATCCTCGACGAGAAATCCCGGGCGTACAACCTGGCCCAGTTGCGTTCGGTCGATGGCATCGTGATCTTCACTCGGCGGCGCCTGACGCGGGAAATCCTGGCCCTCCGGCCCGACGTTTACGTGAAGGCAGGCGACTACACCCTGGCGACCCTGGATCCGGAGGAGCGGTCCGCCCTCGAGGCGGTGGGCGCGCGCATCAGGTTCCTGCCGTTCCTGCCGGGTTTCAGTACGACGGCGCTGATCGCCAGGCTCAAGGCGGCGGGAGAAATGTAGCGGCCATGCGCGTTGTCATCCTCGGATCCGGACGGGGCAGTAATGCCGGGGCGATCCTCGCCGCCCAGCAGGAGGGAAGGCTGGGCGAGGCCCGCGTGGTGCAGATTTTCGCCGACCGCCCGGAGGCGCCAATTCTCGCTCTCGGCGCCCGCTTTGGCGTCCCGGCGCAGTTTCTCGACCCCGGGCCCTTTAAGACCAAGTTCGACGAGGCCGGCGAGACGCGGTATCTCGACGCCATCCGGGCGTGTGCGCCGGGACTGATCGTCCTCGCGGGATTCATGCGCATCTTGAAGCCGCGGTTCATCGCGGAGCATCCGCAGAAGATCATCAACCTTCACCCGAGCCTGCTGCCCAGTTTTCCCGGGCTCGACGCCATCGGACAGGCCTGGCGGCGCGGCGTGAAGATCACCGGCTGCACGGTTCACGAGGTCACCTGCGAAGTTGACGGGGGCCCGATCCTCGACCAGACGGCGGTGCGCATCGAACCGGACGACACGCTGGAGACGCTCGAAGCCCGGGTCCACGCGGCCGAACACGCGTTGTTGCCGGCGGTGATTGCGCGGCTCAGCCACTCGCGCGCCGCCGGGCCGTAAACCGTCGTGGCCGCGGCGAGCGGCGCCGGCTCAGCGCGGAAGACGCACGGTCAACTCGGCATCCTGGTAGGTGATCGTGAAATCCTCGTTGGTGATGCGCTTGATCTTGACCTCGATCTTGGTGCTGCCCTGCGTCAACGTCAGCGTGTCGCCCACCTCGAACGGCTTCCGGTTGATGATGATGGCGGGATGACCGGTGGTTTCAACGAAGCCGCGGACCTGAATGCCCGGGCCGAGCCGCTCGAGCAGCTCCCGGTCCGTGGATGCGGCCCGTTTGGCCGGGTCCGCGGCTCCCGACTCGCTGTTAGCCAGGGAGCGTTCGTCCGGCCGGCTGAATGGATTGACCAGGTCCGCCGGTAGGAGCGGCGGGGCATCCCGGCCGCGAAGCAGGGCGTCGACCTGGTTGCGGGTCACTTCAAAATTACTGCCTTCCGCGGCAGCCGGGGAATCAGCCGCACGGTGCACTAGCGGGAAAAGGAAAAGCAGGCAGACGGTGGCCGGGCGAAGGCTCATGGGAAGGCGAGAAGATCGAGATCAAGCACGAGGAGCAGGCCGCCGGCAGGTGCAGCCTGGCGCTGCAGAACGAACGAGTTGATGCGTCCGAAACGCGAGCCGGTTTCGAGCTTCTGGAGGTAGGCGATGACCGGACGAAAACCGCCGGTGACCCTAAGGGAATACGGCACGCGTTTGTAGGCGGTGGGGGTGCCGGTGTCGGGGACGGAGGCGGGGCGCTGCTGCAGCTCTGTGAGCTTGGTCTGCGTATCCTGTTCGATCTTGTAGAAGTACCAGAAATTCTCGGGGATATTCTTCTCCACCACGAGGTTTTCGGTGATGCGCTGCGCCGCCGCGCGGATGATCGCGGTTTCCGACCGCAACTGCGCGCCGCGCGAGATGAAACCAAGCATGCGTCCCCCCTCGTGGGACCGGGTTTGCTGCAGGGTCTCAAAATCGACCAGATCGCCGCGCAGAAACAGGCTGGCCGCGGCCAGCACGGCTGACAGCAGGATACAGGCGGCGCAGAACGGATAACGCTGCGCCAGCCGGCCGAGTTCGGAGCGGATTCTTGTGCTCATGGGGCTGGGGCCTTGTGGCTTTTGAGCACAATCTCGAAGTTGAACAGACTGCCGTCCCGGGCGCGGTCCAGGCTGGGGGCGGAGATGTCATCGAACAGCGGCCCGATCCGCGGGCTTTTTCGCAGCGTCTCGACATAGCTTCCCAGCACCCGACTGGCCTGCTCCGGCGATTCCGCGAGGCTGCCGCGCATCGTGACCGTCCCGTCGGTGTACCCGATCATGTCGATGGTCATGCGGCTGGGGATGGTGCGGCCGATCTCGAACACGAAATCAGAGGCGACAAACGGCGAATAGATCAGGTCGTAGGCGTCCTTGATCTTGCCGGCCTCGGTCATGAAATCCCGCAAGACCAGCCGCAACTCGTCGTATTCCCGGCGCTGCACGGCGATGCGGCCGTCCCAATAGCGATATTGGGCGGCGAGGTCGTGACGCACGAGCAGCTGCCAGCCGACGATGGTGAGCAGACCAAGGGTGACCCCGCCAGCGCACAGGTTGACCACAAAACGCGCCCGCACCACGCGATCATCAGGCAGACTGAGGGGGTCGCGGAAATCGAGGTGCCAGTAGGGCTCCAGCTCGGGATTACTCAGTTTTTTTCGCATGGGAGGCCGGACTGAGTCGGGCGATCAAGCTGATGAGGCTGAGCCAGTGGGACCCAAGACGGGCGGGAAGGTCGTCGGGGGACGTGATGGCAAGGTGCTTGAGCCAGTCGGCGCAGACCACCGGCAGGTCCTGCATTTCAAGGGAGGCTGCGAGAGCCTGTCCGAGCCAGGCCAGCCCGGGAGGCAGGAACGTGCAGTAGAGATCATTGACGCGCTGGCCGGTCTGCAGCTCGAAATAATCGACCGCCGGCTTGAGGTTGCGCACCAGCTGCCGCAGCAGGCGGGGCGAACGGGCGACGATCGCGGCCTCGCCGGTGGCGAGGCGGGCGCGAACGGCGGTCGCGTCCTCGCTGCCCAGCTCCTTGCACGCCGCCTCGATGAGGGCATTGAAACCAAACGCGATGGGCGCGGACGTATGGACGCCATTCTTGCCGAGGATGAAGAGATAGGTGCGGTGGAAATCGAGCTCGACGATGGCGACCGGCCGGGCATCGCCCATCATGGCCTGATAACTTTGCACCCCGCCGAGGACGGCCAGGGAAGCGATTTCCATACGACGCGGAAGCACACCGAGATCGAGGAACCGGTGCTGGGCGACGAGCAGTTCGTCGGTGGCCTCGCCGCAAAGCAGCACATCTTTGACGGGAGGATTCTTGGGACCGAACGGAGCCCCATCAAAAGGGCTGACGAGCCCCACCCGCCATTTCTCAGCAGGAATTTTATACTGGCCGGCGAGCAGATTAGACAAGTAGTCCGGATCGGCAAACTTCTTGGCATTAAGCTCCTCACGCTGCAGCAGCCGCGTGGGCGGGAAGATGCCGCAGATGCCCGGCACGTAGTTTTTGTGTTCGGGGAAAAGTCGGCGCAGCTCCCTGCGGACGCCTACCGGGTCGTCCGCCGGCAACTCGGCCACCTGCTCGATATGCACGGCGTCGCCGCCGAGGCGCCCCAGTCGCGCCAGTAACACGCGAAAAGGGTTTATCTCGATGACAACTCCACTGCGGGATCGACGGAACAACATGGATGAACAAGCCCTAGCAAATGCCGGGATAGCCACGGCGGCGATCCCGGCCTATCGCAATAGGGCTAGGCAAACGGCGGGGCAAGAAGAAGAAGACACGCAGGCGCGCCGCGCCCGCGGACAACGATTCTCCCTGCGCCTCCCGCCCTGGCAGTGTCAATTCGCGAGCCACTGCGCGATATCGTAGGAAGTGTTCAAGGCCGAGAAGGTGGCGTGGCGGAGACTCAGATCATAGTGAATGGCTCCGTTTCCATAGCCTACGGTGACCACGTTGGCGACCAGGCTGCCAAGAACGGTGGAGGGTCCGTACACGATCAGCGAGCCGTAGGGATCGTAGATCACGCCATAAAATGGCGTCGAAGTCTGCAGTCTCGCCGAGTAGGTGGAGCCGTCGACGTTGAAATAGGCACTGTTATCGCCGGGACTGCTGCGGCGGAAGACCGCAAGATTACTTGGGACTTTAGTCTGATTATCAATACCACCGCCCTGGATATCGATTGAGCCGGCGACGATAATCTGTGCCGACCCGTTCGACGTGATCACGATTGAACCATAACCACTAATGCTGAGGTTGCCCGAGACGACAATGATCACCGGGCCGTCAATCGTGAGCGTCGCTAACCCGGCAAGCGTGAGGTCGCCGTAGACCTGATAGCGGGTCAGTCGGCTCGGAGCCAAGGGGCTGGGAGGGAGAGTGCCGCCCAATTCGCCGGGCAGATTCGCGTCCGGAAGGACGTCGAACAGATTCTGGTTGGCGTTGGTAAAGACGCGGCTGGCGTCCCGGTCGACGCCGGATGAGGTGTGGAGACTCTTAACCGTGCCGCGCGTGGTGTAGATGGGAGCGGATCCCCTCGTGGCGACATAACCAAGGAGGTTGGCGGCATTAACGCTGACGTTCGGAGCCGACACGATAGCCTGGTCGGTCGGCGTCTGGGCAGAGTAGTCAACATGCCCCGGTGTTGTCATGTAACTGTCGATCGTGTCGGTCCAGTTGATGGTGAAGCTGGTCGAACTGTAGGCCCCAACCGGACCGGTGAAAAGCGCGGCAGGCTGGGCCTGGATCTTCAGTTCCTTGTCGATCGTGATTCCGTCGGGCATCTGGCAAATTCCGTGGGCCGTGATCGTCGGACTGTCGGTGCGGAAGCCGTCCACCCGGACGTTAACCACTCCCGGAACTCCTTTGTTCGTGGCAAAGCCGGTCATGGGTTCCTTCGCGGCGGTGCCGCTGGTATTGTCAATGGTCCAACCCTGCCAGGAATAGCCGCCGCGCGTGTTCCGGCCCTGGTTGAGCGCCCAGAGCGCCTCCTCGAGGCCGGTCTCCGCCAGTTGCGTGCTGCTGGTATAGCAGAATGACCGGTTGCTCAGCACCATGGTGCGCGCGCACAACGCGACATAGCCGGCGACGGCAATGCCGAGGACGATGGTCAGGCAGAGTGCCACCAGCACCACCGAACCGCGCTGCGCTGTGGAGGAGGTTCTCACGTCAGTTGACCAGGTGCTGGTTGCGCAGCACGAGACGCCCTGAGGCGCCGGTGAAGGTTGACTGGGTGCCGGTCGTGGCCGTGCCGTTGGTCAGGGTGAAGCTGGCCACTTCAATCTGCTTGATTCCAAGCTGATTGCTGGCCGTGTTCGCCGCCCGATCAAGGTAGTTGAAACTGAAACTGGACGCGTGCATCAGCAAGACCAGGTTGTTGGCGTTAAAATTGGACGGCGGTATTCCGGAATTGAGACCCGATGACACGACGCGGGTCACTGTGTCGGCATTCGGATCATAGGCATAGGTTACCGCGTAGCGATAGGTGCCACCGCTGCCGTTGGGCGCGCTCATGCGAAATACGGCCTGACTGGACGTCGGCATGGTCTGCCAGGAGGAGTCCGAAGTGATGTCATCGGCCGAATTGTAGGCGCCGGCGATCCGGTCCGCCACTCCCACATCCCGGGCAAACGTCTGCAGCATGTTGCGGCTTTGTGCCTCGAGTTGCTGGCGGTTGGTATCACGGACCAGATTCCGCCCAAGGAAGAGGTAGCTTGAGAGCATTCCAGCAATAAGGACCATCGCGATCGAGGTCGCGACGAGCAGTTCCACCAGGGTGAAACCCCGGGAACCCAGCGCCAGCGCGCGGCTATAATTTCTGGTAGGCGACATTGAGCCCGTACTTGCCGATATAAACGTTAGTGCTCCGCGAGTGGGTTTTCCCGGTGATGCCGGTCCAACTGACGATGATCGTCACCTGCCGCAGATCGGAGCGCCCGCTCGCGAGCTGCACCGTCCGGGTGCAATTGAAGAGGTTGGCCGGTGCGACTTGGGCGAGGCTTGCGTTGACGGAAACAGTGGCGGGCAGGTCGGTGACGTTGAGATCCGAGGGCATCGAGCCAGCCGTCCAGGTCAGCATCCGCAACCGCTCGATTTCACTCTGAATAACCTGCGAGGCGATCGTCTGCTTGCGCGCCGTGTCCAGCATTTCCGAGCCGACGCCCATCGCCTGCACCATGCCGGCAAGACCAATTGCCAGGACGGCAGTGGCCATGGCCACTTCAACGATGGTAAAACCACCAGTGAGCTTGAAGGAGGATTTCATTTTACCGGACTCGGGGCGGGGAGGATCACTGTGTAGGTAAATGACCTCAGGGAAAGTCAAAATGTCGTTAATGCCAATTTTTAACAATAGTTTACCATAATTGTAAGAAGCCGCCGCGAGCAGCGTTATGCGGCCCCACATTTCCCTCGATGACGGATCGGTTTGCGAGACCCCGGATATGTAAAGGCTGTGACAGGTTTTGCGCCCAGAATTGCCGAGGTGAGACATCCCGGCTCGGTGATTGCAATCTTGCTTCGAGCCTCTCTTACGAGTATTGTTTGCAAGTGATTGATTAATAGTCACTGAGGTCGGTTGCCGGTTCCATTATCCACTCTGCCGAGCACTGGCCGCAAATCTGCTTGTCGTAGGATCAACAACTTTTTTCCACCATGCTTTTCTGGTTTGTCCTCATCGGAATTCCTTTGCTATTCGGCCTTTACGCCCAATTCCGGGTCACAAGCGCCTACAGCAAGAACCTACAGATTCAGTCTCGCGGCCATATTACGGGAGCAGAGGCGGCGGATGCCGTCATGCGCCGGGCCGGAATCACCGATGTCGAAATTGTGGAAGTGGAGGGCCGGCTAACTGATCACTATGATCCTGTAAACAAGCGGCTCGCGCTGTCGGCGGACAACTTTCACGGAACGAGTCTCGCGGCGTTGGGTGTCGCGGCGCATGAGTCCGGCCACGCGATCCAGCACAAAGTCGGCTACGCGATGATGGGCATGCGCCAGACGATGATGCCAGCCGTGCAGATCGCCGCGCCGATCGCATACTTCATGACCGGGATTGGCATTGTGCTGCTTGGTTCGGCCTTTGGCGGCATCATGCTGAAGCTCGGCGTCATCGCGCTGCTGGTGATGACGGTGTTCCAGTTGGTCACGCTGCCGGTGGAGTTTGACGCCAGCCGGCGGGCGAAGATCGTGCTGCCGGAACTCGGCATCATTGATCGGGACGAACTTCCCGGGGTGTCCGAGACGCTCGATGCCGCGGCGCTCACCTATCTGGCGGCGTTCATTTCCTCGCTCGGCAATCTTCTCTATTTGCTCGCGCTGCTCAGCGGCGGCCGCCGGAACGATTAGGGTGGTTTAAAAAAAACTGTAGCCGCGCTTGGGTGGAGGGCGGACCTCCGTGTCCGCCGAGGCTATCGCACTCGTCGCCGCCGAGGCTCGGCAGGAGCCTCGCCCTCCATTTGGTCGCCGTCTACGGCTATAGTTTTCGTGAAACCGCTCTGTTCCGGCCGCGCAGACCGTTGACGTGCGGTCGGAATCTTCGTCAGTTCATTGCATGGCCTGCATTCCCGCCAGCGAGCCGCGATTTGGGGAAACCGGGGGAAGCTCCCAACGCATGCGCGGGGCGTGCTGGCTGGCCCTCCTGCTGTCCTCGGGGCTCATCGTTGCGGCGGCGCGCGGCGATCTCTGGCTTGACGAGCTCATCTCACTCTCCTTCGCCCGCAATGCGCACTCGATCGCCGATATCTTTGTCCGTTTCCCCTATGACAATAACCATCCGCTGAATACCCTGTTTTTGTATTTGGCCGGAGTCCGGCAAGCACTGTTCATCTACCGGAGCTTTGCGGTCTTGTCAGGAATCGGCAGCGTGTTCCTGGTTGGTTACATCGCGGGAAGGCATTGGGGTTCCCGGGAAGCCTTGGCGAGCATCGTTCTGACCGGGACTTCCTATCCCCTGCTGTTGTACTTCTCCGAGGCGCGCGGCTATGCGCCGGCGATCTTCTTCGCATTGGCCGCCTACGCCCTCCTGCAGCAGAATCTGCGGCGCTTTCATCCGGCCAGAATGGCCTTGTTCTGGGCCGCCTCGATCCTGGGGGTGCTCTCCCATGCGACGTTCATCATGGCGACTTTGGCGTTTGTCATCGGCAGCCTGGCCCAGGAGATTCCCGCGGCCGGACCCTGGCGGCAGAAAGCGCTCCGGCTCGCGGCTCACCACGGTCCCCCGCTGGTGTTCTTTGCGTGGTGGTATGGTTTCTTCCTGAAGAACATGGTGGTGGCCGGCGGTCCCATCTATCCGAAGTGGAATGTGCTGGCCGAGGCCTCGGCGTTGCTCCTGGGGCTCCCGGAGGCGCCCGGTTTTTCCGGGGTGGCGGTGGCCGGTGTGCTGGCGGTCGTGGCGGTGGGTCTGGTCAGCCTGCTCCGGGCGCGCGACCCCTGGTGGGTTTTCTTTCTTGCCATGCTGGGTCTGGCGCCTGCCAGCGTGCTCCTCGCCGCCCGCCCAACGTATCTATATTTCAGGTACTTCATCGTGTGTGTGCCGTTTTTCTACCTGCTCCTGTCACGCCTGGCCTGCCGCTGCTCCCGCGCCTGGCCAAACGGGGGGCGGTGGTGGTTGGTGGCCGCGGTGGCGATCCTGGTCGGGGGGCAGACTCCGAGGGTCTGGGCGCTGGTCACGCTGGGGCGGGGAAGCTATGCCAAGGCCCTGGCGCACCTGACGGAATGTTCACCCCCGGGGATTGTCTACCTCGGCAGCGACCAGGATTTCCGCAATCACCTGTTGTTCGCGTTCTATGCTCCCCTCGTGCCGGGAGGAAACCGGCTGCACTACATCGAGCAAACCCACTGGGGTGAGTACCCTCCGGACTGGTTCATTCTCCACAGCCAGGATCTGGCATATCAGCCCCCGCGCGGGATTACGGTGGACGGCATCGGGAAATACCAGCTGGCGGACGAGTATCGGTTCTCCGGGATCTCGGGGTGGGGATGGTTCGTGTTCCGTCGGGAGACACCCGACGACCGGACCCAAGGCGGATTGACCGAATAGGAGTTTTGTGCCCCCATCGGCTCTCGCAGAGCCTCCCGAAGCTCCGAAGTAGCAAAGGCTGGCGGAGGAGGAGGGATTCGAACCCCCGGTGAGCTCGCGCCCACGTCTGATTTCAAGTCAGGTGCCTTAAACCACTCGGCCACTCCTCCGGAAGTCGGCTATAACTCTGCCCGGCGCCCGGGGTTGTCGAGCTTTCTCCAGCACGTCATTTCTTCCGCCCAAGCCCACCCAGCAGCCAGATCGCAGCTGCGATCAGCAGGATGAGCCACCACATGAAGCGCAGTTCCCGCAGGGCCAGCTCGGTAAAATAGAGGAAGCTCGGAACGAACACGGCCAAGGCGGCCAACAAGACAACCGCGAGCAGAAGACTGAGCCGTTTCCGCGGGGAAGGCATGGGTCCATCAAGGTTTCACCGGCACGGGCGCACAAGCGCGAAACAACCCGCGGGAGTCTATTCCATGCAAGTGGAAAATTTCCGATTGATATTTTCGCATCACCCGGCCTTGCTGCCGGCCGCACAGCAAAGTCATGGGAACACTTGGACAGCGGGAGCAGAATCTGGCGGTGGCGGAAATCCAGGGGCTCTACGGTCCGTTTACCTTCACCGAGCGGCTGCTGCAGAAGATCTGGCTGCGCGGGGAATACGACGCGATGCACGCGATGGCGGAGGACGGCCGGCCGCTGCGCATCGCGCACCCCGGGCGGTGGAACCTGCTCGGCGGCCCCGACTTTCGGCAGGCCAGGCTGCTGCTGGGCGGCGAGGATCTGACGGGCGACGTCGAGCTGCACCTGCACGCCGGCGATTGGGCGGTCCACGCGCACGCGATGGATCACGCCTACGCCCGGGTCATCCTGCACGTGGTGCTATTTCCACCCGGGCCGGGCGAGCAGGCGCGCCGGGCCGACGGCCGCCCCATTCCGACGCTGGTGCTCCTGCCGCTCCTCCTGCACGACCTTGAGGAGTACGCAGCCGAGGAGGCCGTGGAAATGCTGGCGAACCGCACGGACTGGCGCGCCACCGAGGAACTGGCCCGGTTGCCGGGCGCCGAGATGCGCGCGGCGCTGCTTGCCCAGGCAGAGGAACGCTGGCGGCAAAAGGTGCGTTTTGCGCGGCGGCGGGTGGCGCGGCTGGGCTGGACCGGGGCATGCCATCACACCGTCCTGGAAATCCTCGGCTACCGCTTCAACCGCGTGCCGATGCTCAAGACCGCCGCCCGCGCGCCGCTGGCGGAATGGATGGGGAGAGCGGTTGACGTGGCCGCGCTGTTTGCCGCCGAAGGCTCCGGTTGGACGCTGCAAGGCGTGCGGCCGGCCAATCATCCCCGGGTGCGCCTGGAACAGTATGCGCGCTGGACGCGGGCTAGGCCGGACTGGCCGGAGCGGCTGGCAAAATTGGGTGAAGCGTTTGCCGCACGGCCGGTCGAGGGTGGCTTGCCAACCTCGATCGTGCGGCGGCGGCTCGGCCTTCCGGGGCTGCGCGCCCGTCTGGCGGTGGAAATCGTGGCGGACGCGGTCGGCGGCCCCCGGCTCGACAACCTCGTCTGCGACGGTTTCCTGCCGCTACTGACTGCGAGGACCGAGTGGGAGTTGTTCCTGCTCTGGTTTCACTGGTTGGTGGGGGATCTGTCCCCGAGGTTGCACCTGGTGCTCAAGTCACTTGCGGTGTTCGACGGTCATGCTCAGCCCGCCTGCCAAGGCCTCGCGCAGGGGTTGCTCGGCTGGATGCTGGCGCAGGAGGTCGGACCGTCGAAAGGCATCGCCTCCGTCGGCGCCGCCGCCACGAACGCGTGAATCACCTGACATTTCAGGCTGGAGACCGCGGCTAGGAACCGCGAAATGGAGGCATGGCAAAGAAGCGGGTGGGCATTCTTTTCGGCGGAAAGTCCGTCGAACACGAGGTGTCGCTGCAGTCGGCGCGGAACGTCTTCGAGGCGGTCGACCCGGCAAAATTCGACGTCGTCCTGATCGGCATCGACAAGGCCGGCCAGTGGCATGTCTGCGACGCCGCGCTGCTGGGCGCCGCTGCTTCGCCCAAAGCGGAGCTGGCGGCGGGCGCGGGCGGCGAATCGCTGGCGCTCGTTCCGGGCGGGACGGAGCCTGCTTTGGTCGGCGTCGGTTCGCACCGCGGGCTGCCGCCGCTGGATGTGGTCTTCCCGGTGCTCCACGGCACCTATGGCGAGGACGGCACGGTGCAAGGGTTGTTGAAGCTCGCCAATGTCCCCTTTGTCGGGGCGGGCGTGCTGGGGTCGGCGGTGGGCATGGACAAGGACATCGCCAAGCGGATCTTGCGCGACGCGGGCATTCCGGTGACGCGGTCGGTGACGCTCACCGCCCGCACCGCCCCGGGGGTGACGTTCGAGGAGCTGGCGGGGAAGTTCGGAGCGCCGTTCTTCGTGAAGCCCGCCAATTCCGGTTCCTCGGTCGGCGTAAGCAAAGTCCGCGACGCCGCCAGCTGGGCCGCCGCGCGCACTGAGGCGTTGCGCTATGATCGCAAGCTGCTCGTGGAGGAATTCATCTCCGGCCGCGAAATCGAGGTGGCGGTGCTGGGCAATGACGACCCCCGCGCCTCGGTACCGGGGGAGATCATCCCGCAGCACGACTTCTATTCCTACGAGGCGAAATACCTGGATGAAAACGGCGCCTTGCTGCGGATCCCCGCCGGGCTGACACCGGCGATCGGCGAGCGCGTGCGCCAGCTCGCCGTGGACACGTTCATCGCGCTGGATTGCGCCGGCATGGCGCGAGTGGATTTCTTCGTCTGCGCCGACGGACGCGCCTATGTGAACGAGATCAACACCATCCCCGGGTTCACAAAGATCAGCATGTATCCAAAACTCTGGGAAGCGACCGGAGTGCCTTACCGAGATCTGATCGAACGTCTGATTGACCTCGCGATCGAGCGGCACCAGCGCGAACAGCAGATCGAGACCTCTTATCGGCCGGCGGGCTGACCGGGCCGCCGGGCGTTCACGCCTCCACTGGCCGGCGCTCGCGGCTCTAGATTTTTATCGGTCCATTTCGTCGCGGCACGCGAAGATGCTGCTGGAGGGCGGTGCGCCTTCACCGCCGAAGACCGACGCTATAGCCCGGCCCGCCTGCGCTCTGCGAGCTCCGGCGAGGCCCTGAATCCGGGACGTGCCGCGACGAAGCCTTGGCGAAGTCGGGACGGCGCCGGGCCCTCCACCTCCCGTTGCGGTACCAGCCGCGCTGGGTTATATCCGGGCTACGTTCCGAGGTCCCTCACCAGATCCGACAGCGCCCGCCGGGTGGTACGGGGCGGGTTCTCGGCGGGATATCCAAGCGGCAGAATGACGGCGGCGCGCTGGCCGGCCGGCAGACCGATCGCCCGCCCAGCCAATCCCTCATCAACCGCGTCGACCCAGCAGGTGCCTAGGCCGAGCTCGACGGCCGCCAGCATCGCTTGGCAGACGGCGGCGCAGGCATCCTGCATGCAATAAACCTGTTCGCCTCGCGGTCCGAATTTCGCCGCCGAGCGAACCGGATCCACGGCGAAGACCAGCACCACCGGCGCAGTGGCAAGAAACTTCTGTCCGGCGGCGGCCGCGACGAGCGCCTGCTTCCTCGCGGCATCGCGCACCACGTAAACCTGATAGGCCTGAAGATTGGCGGCGGAGGCCGCGCGATTGGCAGCGGCGAGGATTGCCTCGAGCTTTTCCAGCTCGACGACTCTTGCTTGATAGGCGCGGATGGATTGGCGCGCATGGATGGCTTCCAGGACGTTCATGGGTTTGCCGGAGGAGACGTGGCTGCAATTACGGGGGAAACCGCATCGAAGGAAAGCGGGAACGCTTTGGTGCCGGCCGGCCCATTCGACCGGATTTCGGCGAGCCGGTCGAGCCGCTCAAGACTACGGGCCGGATAATTGTTGCGGTTCCTTGGTTTCCGGCAGCACGGTCACCCGGAAGGTGCGCGCTGGGTCGAGGTACTGGGCGGCCAGCGCATCGATCTCGGCCTTAGTGATCCCCTCAAAATCGCTGGTGCGCGTGCGGCACCAGTCAAGTCGCTGCGGGAATTCCTGGCAGGAGCCGATGACAGCGTTGAGCCAGTAAGGGTTGGTGCGCGCCGATTCCTTCAGGGCGGTGATGATCGGCTGCTTCGCGCGGGCGAGTTCGTCAGGGGTCGCGCCGTTCTTCTGCAGGTCGGAGGCGATCGCGACGATCGTGTCGGCGATCGTCTGCGCCTGGGCAGGATCGATCGTGATTTGCGCCAGCATGAACCCGTAATTCGTGTAGGTATCGCTCGGCGCGCTGTGGGCCTGCGGGCTGTAGGCGTCGCCCATTTCCTCGCGCACCTTTACCCGCAGGCGGTCGGAGAGGATCTCCCCCAAAAGGCTGAGGCGGCGGGCGACCCGGACGTCGCGCGAATCGGTGGTGGGCCAGTAAACCGTGACCAGGCCCTTTGGAATCTCGGTCGGCACGACATAGCTTTTGGTGAAGGGCGCGGGGAAAAGGACCTTCCGGGCCTCGGCGAGCTCGGGCTTCGGGGTGCGCTTGGGCAGGGCCCCAAGCGTTTGCGCGACTGCGTTGATGGTGGCATCAACATCAAGGTCGCCCGCGAGGGCGACTTCGATGGCGCCGGTGGCGAGCTGCGGGGCCAGCCACGCGCGGAGCTCGGCGAGGGTGCGGCCCATTGCAACCTCCTTGGCGGGAAGGCCGAAGCGCGGATCATCGCTGGCGAGAATGCGCGGCACTTCCGTCTGCATCGGGCCGGTGGGGGTGTGCGCGAAGGAGTTGTAGATCTGCTCGATGGCTTTCGCCGACTGACGCTGCGCTTCCGGCCGGTACCCCGGGTCGACGATGTAGGCGGTCAGGAGCTGAAGCTGCGCGGGCAGGTCGTCGCGATTGGTGGTGCCGCCGAAGTTCAGGGCGTCGTCGCGCACGTCGAAATGGAGGCCGACGGTCTTGCCGGCGAAAAGGCGCTGGAGATCATCGACACTCTGCTTGCCGAGCCCGCCGGTGATGAACGCAATGTCAGCCAAAAACGCCAGGCCGGGCTGGGTCGGCGGCTGGACGAGCCGGCCATTGCCGACGCGGATATTGACGTGGATGGTGTTGGCCTCAAAGGGGGTCTTTTTCAGATTCAGGCGCACCCCGTTCGCAAATTCGACGAGATGGACGTCAAGATCGTCGACATGTTCGTGACGGGTCACCGTGCCGGCCGGGCCGAAACTGGTGTAGGCAAACGCCTCGCTGGCGGTTTTCACGGGCGGCTGGATCGCAACGGCCCGGCTCGAATCGTAGACCCCGGTGATGACCTGCTCGGGGGCGGCGGATTCTTTGGTAAGGTCGGCGTTGCCGGCCACAAACACATACAGCGGATTGACCTTCCACGTCTCGCGGAAAGCGCGCAGGCAGTCGTCAACCGTCACCTTTTCAAGCGCCGGTTTGAAGAGCGCCAAGTCGGCGTTGGGATGAGTAAACACCTCGGCGCGCGTCAGGCATGAGATAAGTTCGGTCGCCAGGTCACCGGAGCGGCGGGTGGAGGCGCTTTTTGCGCCCTGCTCAAGGGCGTTGAGGTAGTTGGCGGTGGCTTCAGCCAGCTCGGCGGGTTGAAAACCGTATTCGAGCGACCGGCGGAGCTCCTGCTCGGCCACCGTGAGGGTGGCGCGCCAGTTCTCCGGTTTTCCGTGCAGCTCGACCGAGGCGTTTCGGTAGAACTGGTAGCTGTCGTTCACGTTCGCAAAGCCGTCGGAAAACGGCGCATTTTCCTGCTTGGCGAGGATCGAGAGGCGGCGGGTCAGCATCTGGAAGGCGAGGTCGCGCGGCAGGTCCCTGAGGCGAATGGCGGCAGTATCGGGTTCCCCCGCGTACGGTGTCATCGTCGCGATGGACACGGTGGTGCGGGCCGCCTCGGGCTCCGGGTGATATTTGACGCGCAGGCCGGGCGCAGTGGAAATCTTGCCGAGATCAGGCTGCTGCCGGGCCGGTGCGCGGGCCTGCAGGGAACCGAAGGTCTGCTTGATCCGGGCCTCAACCGCGGAAGCGTCGAAGTCGCCGACGGCGATCACGGCCAGATTGTCCGGCCGATACCAGTCGTTATAATACTCCACAAACGGTTCGCGCGGGGCCTTTTCTATGACGTCGGTCAGGCCGATGGGCAGGCGCTGCGGGAACAACGAGTCGCCCAGCAGGAACTCGTACTCCGCGACGAACGTGCGGTACTCAACGGAGTCGCGAGTGCGTTTTTCGGCGAGGATAATGCCGCGCTCCTTGTTGACCTCCTTGGTCTCGAGCAAGAGGCCGCCGGCGTAGTCGGCAAACACCTGGAAGCCCTCGGCCAGGGTGGCGGCCTGCGTGTTGGGCAACTCGAGCATGTAGACCGTGCTGTCAAAGGAAGTGAAGGCGTTGGTGTCGGCCCCAAAGCCCATGCCGAGGCGCTGAAGGTATTCAACGAGCGTGCCGGGCGGATAATGCGTGCTGCCGTTAAAGGCCATGTGCTCAAGATAGTGAGCCAAGCCGCGCTGGGGTTCTGTCTCGTAGAGCGAGCCGGAACCGACCACGAGGCGGAGGCTCGCGCGGGCCTGCGGTTCCTTGTTCGGCAGGACCACGTAGCGCAGGCCGTTCGGCAGGCGGCCCCAGAGGGCGGCCGGATCGGGCTTGAGATCGCTGTTCTCCTGACCAAAAACCGGCGGGGCAGCCGGTGCCAGGCGGGGCGCCACCAAAGCGACGCCCAGGACAACCAACAGGAGAAAAAAGACGCGGCGTGCGCGAGAGATCATGACGGCCAAGGTGCCCGAGCCGGCCGCGAAGGCAAGGCAGCAGACGCAGTCAATAAGGGCCGACTTTTGACCAATGGATCGTTCTAACCTATTACAATAGAACAATCTACAAAAACAGACACAATGGCGTTTTTTGTGGCACCAGCACGGGTGAGGCCCTAATCTGAGGTGATGACAGTCCGACGTAGCAGGGTCAGACCCGAAGACATCAATGCCGCCTTGGCTCGGTCCAAAGGCCCCGTGTCTCGCTTTATAGCCCGCCAATACCGCCATTTCAATGCCGCCGCGCTGATGGACGCGGCCAAGGCCTACGAGAAGCATCTGGACGGCGGCGGCAAGATGCTCGTGGCCATGGCCGGCGCCATGTCAACGGCCGAACTCGGCATCACGCTGGCCGAAATGATCCGCCAGGACAAGGTGCACGCCATCGTTTGCACAGGGGCCAACCTCGAGGAGGATATTTTCAACCTCGTGGCCCACGATTACTACGAGCGGGTACCGCATTATCGCAACCTGTCCGCCCGCGAGGAGCAGGCGCTGCTTGCCCGCCACATGAACCGGGTCACCGACACGTGCATTCCGGAGATGGAGGCGATGCGCCGGATCGAAGCTGCCGTGCTCGCGGAATGGCTCAAGGCCGACCGCGCGGGGGAGCGCTATTTTCCGCACGAATTCATGTACCGGATTTTGCGCGGGGGCGGGCTGAAGAAGCACTACCAGATCGACCCGCGGGATTCGTGGATGCTGGCCGCCTGCGAAAAGAACCTGCCGATGTGGGTGCCGGGATGGGAGGACGCCACGCTCGGCAACATGTACGCCGGCCATTGCATCGCGGGCGACGTGAAAAATGTCCACACCGTGCGCACCGGCATCGAATACATGATGACGCTGGCGGAGTGGTACACGAAGACCGCCCGGCCGTTGCGCCGCGGCGGCCCGGGCTCGATCGGCTTCTTCCAGATCGGCGGCGGCATCGCCGGCGATTTTCCGATTTGCGTGGTGCCCATGCTGCACCAGGATCTGCGCCGTACGGGCGTTCCCTTGTGGGGCTACTTCTGCCAGATCAGCGACTCCACCACGAGCTACGGCAGCTATTCCGGCGCGGTGCCCAACGAGAAGATCACCTGGGGCAAGCTGGCCGCCGATACGCCAAGGTTCATCATCGAGAGCGACGCCACCATCGTGGCACCGCTGGTTTTTGCTTGGGTGCTGGGACAGTAAGCGGCAGTCCTCAGGTCTCGACCCTCGGCTCTCGACACATCCGTGATCTGGCTGTACCGATTTCTGTTCTTTCCCGCGCTGATTCTCGCGGCGCCTTATTATCTGCGGCGCATGCGGAAACGCGGGGGTTACGGACCCAACTTCAGTCATCGGTTCGGCCGAACGCCACCGTTGCCTCCGAAGCGGCCGGGGGTGCGGCGCATCTGGCTGCAGGCGGTGAGCGTGGGCGAGATGCTGGCGGTCGGCCCGTTGCTCCGGGCGCTGAAAACGGACGAATCTGTGGAGGTTTACCTGACCACGACGACCAGCACGGCCCACCAGATCGCCGAGGATAACTACGGTTCACTGATCGGCGCGCTGGGCTATTTTCCGCTCGACTGGTGGCCGTTCAGCGCCCGCGCGTGGCGGCGGGTGCAACCCGACCTGGCCATCCTCATGGAAGGCGAGCGGTGGCCGGAACACATCCGGCAGGCGGCGCGCCGCGGCGTGCCCGTGCTGAGCATCAATGCCCGGCTGTCCGACCGCAGTTTTCGCCGGATGCGGAGGGCGCGACTTCTGGTGCCGTCGCTGCTCGGCGGCATCACGTGCAGCCTACCCATCTCCGCGCAGGATGAGCATCGCCTCCGCGTTCTCGGTTTCCCCGCGGAGAAGCTCCGGACACTGGGCAACATGAAACTCGACCTTACCATTCCGCCGCTGGGCGAGGCCCAGCGGGGCCGGCTGCGCCGGGAACTCGGCTTGGGAAACGGGCTGGTGCTGCTCGGTTCGTCCACCTGGGACGGCGAGGAGCTGGTTCTGGTGCAGGCGTTGAAGGCCGCGCGCAGCCGCGGCTTGAACGCGTCGCTTTTGCTGGTGCCCCGCCATGCGGAACGCCGCGACGTGGTCGCCGCGGCGCTCGCGAAGACCGGCCTGCGCTTCCACCTGCGGTCCCACGGCGCCGCGCCGCGGGAGGTGGACGTCGCCGTGGCGGACACCACGGGTGAACTCCGCGACCTCACCCAGTTCGCCGACGTGGTGTTCTGCGGCAAGAGCCTGCCGCCGCACGATGGCGGGCAGTCGCCGATCGAGGCGACGTCGCTGGGCAAGCCGTTGCTCTTCGGGCCCCACATGACCAATTTCCGGGAAGTGGCGCGCGCCTTGCGCGAGTGCGGCGGCGCCCGCGAGGTGCTCAACGGAAATGAACTCGTCACGGCGTGCGTCGAACTGCTCGCCGACGAGCCGCAGCGCGAGCGCATGGGTGCGGCGGTGCTCGCGTGGCACGCGCACAACCGTGGGGCCGTCGAGCGCACGCTGGCGGTGATCCGCGAGTTCGTGGGGGCCAGCCGGGCTGTGCCCGTCGGACCCTAAAGACTCAGGCGTGCTGGAGGTAGCTGCGGCCCCGGTAACCCGCGGCGAGCAGCGCGAAAATCGCGGCGGCCGTGGCCATCAGTCCGGCAAAGACCCAGAAGAACGTGGCGAGCGAGAGCGTCTCGAGGGGCGCCAGGAACGCCACGAGCACGTTGCCGAATGTCACGCAAAGCAGCCAGAACCCCATGATGGTGGATTTCATCGCACGCGGCGCCTGGGTGTAGGCAAACTCCAGGCCGGTGACCGACACCAGCACTTCCGACGTGGTCAGGATGAGGAACGGGATGACCTGCCAGAGCACGTGGACCTCACCGCGGCCGGCGGCCTGGATGCGCGCCTGCAGGAGCGCCACGGCGACGAAGGCCAGTGACGCGAGAAACATGCCGATGGTCATCCGGTGAAGCGGCTTGAGCGGGCGGTTGCGGCGTTCGAGCGGCTTGTAGACGAGCACATTCAGCAGCGGAATGATGATCATCACCATCAGCGGATTGAGTCCGGCGATCTGCGCGGGCAAAAGAGTGATCGTGCTCAGGCCGCCCTGCGCGATCTGGCGGCCGAGTTCCGCCGGGCCGCAGGCTGCCGCCAAGCGTCCCAAGGCCGGCAGGCCCACGCCGGACTGCAGGACCAGCGCGACCAGGCCCCAGGCGCCGAGAAGGCAGGGGAAGCCGAGCCGCAGCCAGCGCGGCATCGCCCGGTTCGCCACCCAAAGGAAAAGCCAGAGCGCACCGAACAGCGCCCCAAAGACCACCGCCGGAATCACCCAGCCGTACCAGAAAACCACTGGCACTGTGAGGGTCAGATTCATTGCCTTGGCCTGTTCCACCCAGGTGGAGGAATGCTGGTCGAACAAGGCCCAGAAAACGCTCACCATCGAGAACACGACGATGATCCGCAGGACGGCCGGCGGGCCGTCCGCCGTCTCGTCGCCGAAGCGAACCCGCGCCGGCATCCAGAAACCCTCTCCAGCCGCGCGCGTGCCGCGCTGGCGCCAACAGTAGAGGAGCACGGCGAAAAAACCGGTGTCCTGCTGGATCTGCTGGCGCGCCATGAAGAGAACGACGCCGAGCGCAAAGCCGCCCGCCGCCCCGAGCGCGTGCGGCCAGTAGCCGTGGGCGATGTGGACCAGCGCCGCACTCACCGCGCCAATCTGGTTGCTCATCGCGGCGCGGACGACCTCCTCGGCCACCGTGGCGCCCACCGCCACCAGCACCAGGAGTGGCGTGGCGAGGAACGACGATGCCAGGAAATCAAGCAGGCCGAGTTTCCCGCCGGGCCGGGGCGGGGCGCGCACAAACTTCCGCCGTCCGAGCCAGAAAACCGCGGTCGCGAGAGCCATCAGAATGCCGGGCACGCCGAAAGCCCACTTGGGGCCGTAATGCTTGAAGAGCCACGGGGTGAGGAGCGTCGCGAAGAATGAGCCAAAGTTGATGATGAAATAGAAGATCTGGAAGATCCGCGTGACCAGGTGGGCGTTTTTCGCGGTGAACTGGTCCCCCACGTTGGCAGAGACGCACGGCTTGATTCCGCCGGATCCGAGGGAAATGAGAATGAGCCCGGCGAAGACCGCCGTCTGGGCCAGGCTGAGATTCCCGGCCGAGCCAGCGCTTCCCCCGAACGCCAGCGCCGCCTGCCCGGCGCAATAGACGAGCGAAACCCAGAAGATAACCTGGTACTTCCCGAGCAGCCGGTCGGCGAGGATCGCTCCGATCATCGGGAACAGGTAGACGCCGGCATTGAAGAGATGCGTGATCTGCGTCGCGTGGACCTTGGCCTGGGTGAGCGCATCCGGCGCGATGGTCGATTCGGCGGCAAACCCGATGAAAAGCGAGGTGAGGTAGATATACAGGATTTGCCTCATCCCATAGAAACTGAAGCGCTCGGCGCCCTCGTTGCCGACAATGTACGGGATGCCGGGGGGGAAGCGGTCATCCCGCTCGGCGGCCAGTGAACCAGGAGGGGCGGGGGAAGCGGCGGGGGTACTCATGGGCCTGCCTCCACGAAATAAGCCTCCTGCCGCGCGGCGAGGCAAAACGGCGGCGCCGAAGAAGGTGGCGACGCCGAAACATCGAGAAGCAGGGGCAAGCGACCTATCATAGTCAGGATGGCAGCCGGAGGTGACGGTGGCGTGTCGGCGGCGTGACAATTATGACAAATCCATGACAGTCAGCGGGCCGAAGAAATTCGAATTCAGGGTTGCGCTGCGGCGGGCGGTTTCTACGCTCGACCCTTTAGCTCGATGCAAAGGCACGGACCGAAACGCATCTACACTCCCCAGTCCCTGGAATTCTGGTTCGGGAAACTGGAGCGCGACTGGACGGAAGATTTCAGCGCCAATCAGCTGGAACAGGGCCGCCGCATGTATCGCGACAGTGAGATCCGCGAGGTCGAGCTGACGGTCACGGACGCCATCATCCATCGCAAGGTTGAGAAGAAGGAGGAGTACGCCGTCATCGAGTGGGAGGCGGAACGATTCTCCGTGCGCTCGTCCTCGACGGACCCCGAGCTGTCGCGGGCCATCGCCGTGGCCGGCCTGCATGAGATCGAGGAACTCGTGGCCGACGAGATCTCGCCCCTTCCCGGAGAGCGGGTCCCCGAACCAGTGCCGACCACGCCCGCATCCGGGCAGGACGCGGCCGCCAGCGGAAGAAACGGCGGTGCCGCCCGGCCGCTGCTTCTCGTGTTCCAGACCAAGGCCGAAGGCCTGACCTTCCAGGCGTTCTGGATGAACGCCGACAAGACTCGTACCTCCGCCCTGGGTCAGGCCAATGGGAACGGCCATTCGAACGGCAACGGGAACGGCAATGGCCATGCCCCCGGCGACGGCGCCTCGCCGGCACATGTCAGCTCCAGCGAACGCGGCCGGCTCATCTGCCTGACGACCTATGCCCGGAAGGCCCATTTCCATTATCATCAGGAGTCGCACGTTTACATGCTGGCTTTGCTGAAGGAGATCCCCGAGTTCCTGCGGACCGTGCTGCCTGTGTGGAGGCGCACCTTTGCGGTCGAGCTCGATGACAACGCGGCGAACCTCGCAAAGGGCGAACGCCCGGTTGAGATTGAGGCGCATGCCGACAAGTTCGAGGGCACCGGCCTCAAGCTTCGCTGGATTTTCCGCGCCGGGGAGCGGTTGCTGACCGACGAGGAGGTGGAGGTGCTCACGCGGCGCGGGGGCTCGACTGTCATCCTGCCGAGCCTCGGAATCGTCTCGCTCGCCCCAGAGAAATGGGAGTCGCTCACGCAATGGCGACACACCGTTGAGGAGACTCTGCAGCCCGACGGCCAGCTGCCGCCCTATCTCATTTTTTCGCTCTTCAGCGACGACCGGCTCAAGGTCACGCTCTCCCCCGAGGTTGAGGCCTGGCGTCAGAGCGTGCTGGCACCGCCGGTCACGCCACCGGTGCTCCCGGAGGTTCTGCGTCCGTATCAGCGGCGCGGGGTCGAGTGGTTGCATCACCTCTGCGGCGTCGGCTGCCACGGCCTGCTCGCCGATGAAATGGGCCTGGGCAAGACCCTCCAGGTGCTGGCGCTGCTGGCGACGTGCCCGGTCGAGGGCCGGCCAAACCTTGTGGTCTGTCCCGCGAGCGTGGTGCCTGTCTGGCGCGAGGAAATGGCCCGGTTCTTCCCGCAGCTGGAATGCGACGTGCTCAAGACCGGGCATGATTTCACCCTGCGCCGCGATCCGGTGGTGTGGCTGGCCAGCTACACCCAGCTTCGCAAGCACAAGCACCTGCTCGACCAAGCGGAGTTCGGCTACGCGGTGCTCGACGAGGGACAGTTCATCAAGAACCCCGACGCCAAGGTCACCCACGCCTCGTGCTCCATCCGGGCGCGGCACCGCCTCGTGCTCACCGGCACGCCGCTGGAGAACCGCCAGCTCGACCTGTGGNNATGGATCTCCTCTGCCCGCTC
Organism: Opitutia bacterium; assembly: GCA_003153035.1. Taxonomy (GTDB): domain Bacteria; phylum Verrucomicrobiota; class Verrucomicrobiia; order Opitutales; family Opitutaceae; genus Fen-1467. The sequence continues at coordinate 876 of PMBT01000154.1, read as the reverse complement.
ACTGATTTGCAGCGGGCCGAATACGGGCGCATCTGCAGCGAGGGCCTCGTGCGCCTGGGCGACGACATCGGCGCGGCCATGCGCGAACGGTCCTTCGGTTTCCTCGCGCTGCTCACGCGGCTGCGGCAGGCCTGCTGCGATCCCGATCTGCTGCCCTGGCTGAAGGCGCCGGTCGCGGAAAGCGGCAAGCTCAACTTGCTGGTGGAAAAACTCGCCGAGGTGGTGGGCAGCGGTCACAAGGCGGTCGTCTTCTCGCAGTTCGTCATGTTCCTCAACCGCGCGCGCGAGGCGCTGGCGGCGAGTTTTCCCGACTTGCCGCGCTTCGAGCTCACCGGGATGACGCTGGACCGGCAGAAGCCCGTGCAGGCGTTTCAAAACGCGCCTGGCGCGGCGGTGATGCTGGTGAGCCTCAAGGCCGCCGGCACCGGCATCACGCTGCATGCGGCGGACTATGTCTTTCTGCTCGACCCGTGGTGGAATCCGGCGGTCGAGATGCAGGCGGTGGACCGCGTGCACCGCATCGGCCAGACCAACACCGTGTTTGTCTACCGGATGGTCACCGCCGGCACCGTCGAGGAACGGATCCAGGCGCTCAAGGCGGACAAGAAGATGCTGTTCGACCGCGTGGTGGGCGACATGAGCGGGGACTTCGACCTCAGCCGCCATTTCCAGTCGCTGCGCACCCTCATTGAGCTGTCGACCCCGGAGGCCGAGCAGTAGGGCGCCAATCCACCGATTGGCAGGCCGTTGCCGCCGCGGTAGGATTTGTTGAAACAGCGAATGGGATCGGCAGCCGCCAGACCTCGAAGTTCGGTGGAGCGGCTTGTCCGCAAGACGCTGTGAGCGCGTTAAGGACAACGCGCTCCACCGTTTTGT
>PMBT01000123.1 GCA_003153035.1 Opitutia bacterium | reverse complement strand
AGATTGCTGTACGCCACCACCACGTTGGTGATCGTGTCGATCGCCGTCTGGCGATACTGCCATTCGGAGATGGTGCGACTGGCCTTGGCCACCCGAAGGCCGAGATTGGCCAAACTGCCGGAAAAGCCGAAGCCGCGCAGCAGCGGTTGGGTGATTTGGAGGCCTCCGAAGGTCAGGAAGTTGTCCGTGAAACCGTTGTACGGGCCGCGCTGGTTCTGGGAGGAGCCGCCGATCGAATACTGGAGGCCCCACGGCGTCAGCCCTCCGAGCGAGAGGCTGTAGTTGTCGGATTGGATGAACGTCGTGATCGGGATGAACGCGGTACCAGTTGAGGCGAACGAAGCGCTGTAGGTCTGGCCATAACTCCGGCCGAAATTGACGGCCGGATCGAACGCCCCGTAGGCCGCGAGCAGGTCGGCTCTGGCGGCGGCGCGCGAGAATGCGTCCACCTTGAGGCTCTGGTTGTTCGCGAGTGCGAGCCGGACGGCGTCATCCAGCGTCAGGTGCGGCGCCGGTTCCTGCGCCGCCAGCCCGGTGACCGTCGCGGCCAGGGTTAGGACCAATGAGCACGGGCGGAGCCACTGCATATGCCTGCCCCATGAGGGCGAAAAAACGCGGGTGCCACGAGAAGTAAGAGTTGGATTCATCTGAAATCGGCAATCGTTAGTCAAAAAGCGTAAATCATTTCACGATCAGGCCATCGGCGAGGCGCACAATGCGGGAACCGAAGGCGGCGTTGTCCTTGGAGTGGGTCACTTGCACGATGGTGACGCCGTCGTCCTGATTGAGCTGCTTGAAGAGCTGCATGATCTCGCGTCCTTGGTCGGAGTGAAGGTTGCCGGTGGGCTCGTCGGCCAGGATGAGTCGCGGCTTGGCAACGAGGGCGCGGGCCACGCCCACCAGTTGCTGCTGGCCACCGGAAAGCTGGTTGGGATAAAGGTCTTTTTTCGCGACGATGTTGAAACGGTCGAGCACATCGCAGACGGTGCTTTCGCGCTGCTTCTTGGGCACGTCGCGATAGCTCAGCGGGATTTCGAGGTTTTCGTAGACCGTCAGGTCGTCGAGCAGGTGGTAGCTTTGAAAGATGAATCCGATGTTTTTCTTCTGCAGGTCGAAGCGCCGCTTCTTTTCCAGCTTGTGCACCGGTTCGCCGCCGAACCAATACTCGCCGTCCCAAGCGCTGTCGTGCAATCCGAGCACGTGCAGCAGGGTCGACTTGCCCGATCCGGAGGGGCCCATGATTGAGACGAATTCGCCCTCGCCGATCTCGAGATCGATGTTGCGGAGTGCATAGAACGGCCCGCCTTTCAGCGGGTAAACACGGTTGACGCTGCGGAGTGTAATCATGAGAGGGGGAGTAACTCAGGTTTGATGACTGGGCGGTTGATGGGATTGCCGACGATGATAAGAGACCCGGCAGGAGAGGTCGAAGCAGCGCAAAGGGTAAGAACGGGCAAAATCATCGGCGAGGATTGCCCTTGATTTGCATAAGGTGTGCCACTGGCGCAATAGTAATGTAAACGATTGAATAATAATTGCTTAAAAAGATCACCAAATAATTGCTGCCGAAAACTGCCCGCCTGTGGAACGGCTGCTTCCCATTTTTGGGACGGAAAGGCCGGGCGGCGGTCCAGATCAACCGGGATTATGCAATGAACCCGTGGTCGTCCGCCGAGGAGAATATACCGTTCGGCTAATGATGCAGGAAGGCCGCTCGCGGGCGATTTTCTGTCCGCCATCCTCCACCGCCGGGCTTCCCGCCGCCGCCAAGCCTCTGGCGGACAGGACGGAGGACAGATCGCGCGCTAGCGCGCTTCCTACAGATGAATAGTTCCGAAGAAACTCGGATTCGTTTCTGGTCGGCCTCAACGGCTGCGGAGCACGACGGTCCAGGCAATCCGGTCCTCGATTGCCTGTCGGTTGGGATCCCACAGCAGGCGCGCGAATCCGATCAAGCCCGTGGCCAGCCCGGCGGCATAACCTCCGTAACGGGTAAAGGTGTCCATCGCCGTGAGCGCACGGCCGTCGAGCCGCACGACACGCGTGCCAACCAGCAATTTGCCCAACGTGCGGCCGCTACCCCATGCCGTGAAAAGGGTGAAATAGACGCCGGCCCAGCCAAAGGTGAGCCCGAACGTCCGGCTGAAATCAGCCACCACGTTGAGCCACGAGGAACCGCGCAGGATTTCGCGCAAGTGCTTGTTCTCCGCCGCAAGGCGCTTGGCATAGGCTTCGAGCTGCCCATAAGTGGGCGCGGGCGGCAGGTCCGCTCCGCTCCTGCCGGCCTCCTGCAAAACCGCCGGGTCAAGATTGAACGCCGCGGTGCGCAGAATGGGCCGGCCGAGCATCAGCAAGACCGAGGTGATCATCACTCCGCCGCCCAGGAGCCAGAAGATCCAGCGGAAGAACCGCCAGATCCGGGTGGCGCTCACCTCCCGCCCGCCCAAGGCCGCAATGGTCAGACCGGTGAAGAAGCCCAGCACCGGTCCCGCCAGCAACGAAAGTGCCGCCAGCACGACCCCATCAATCGCCATGGCGGCCGCGCGCTGCCACCGCGCGGCGAGCCGGCGGCCTGCGAGCCCGGGGTCAACCCGCAGGATCTCCACGCTTACTCCGGCCGCGGCGGGTTTTCCGGCGGTGATTGTCGCCATCGGCGCAGGTGGCGGGCGGGACGAGTTGTCTGCAGTCTGGTTGTCCATCGCGGTCCCGAGGCTGCCGCGAAATCTCGGGTTGTCCAAGCCAACAAGCACCCGGCTCGAGACACGACAGCTTCCGTTGGGCCCCTGCGCGCTGGATCAGAGGGCGAACCAGTAGCTGAACTTCACGAGAATCGTATTGTCGGGATGCGCCTGGAACAGGTGCCGATATTCCGAGCCGGCTGAAAAGTCGCCCAGGAAGTCCCCGTTGCCGCGATGCTGGCTCCAGACCAGATAGGCGGTCGAACCGGTCTGGTATTCCCAGCGCAGCACCAGGTTCGATTTCAATTCGCGCCAGCTGAAGTTCGGGTTGGCAAAGGTGAACGCCCCGGCGGAATCGTTGACGCCGTAGCTGTTGCTGGCCGGATCGTACACGGTGTTGGCATCAAGGCGGCGGAAACGGTCCGCGTAGCGGGTGGCCCGCGGGTCGGTCAAGAGCTTGAATCCGGCAAACCGGCCGGTCGAGACGAAGGGGCTGCCGTAATAAGACAACGACAATTCCGGGGACAGATTGATGTCCACCCGCACGGTCGTGCTGAGGGTCTGCTGATTCATCCGCCCCATGACATAGCGGCTGGCGCCGCCAGCCGTGGTGGCGGTGGCGGCGTATTGGTAGTCCTCGACATCGCGCGCATAGGAGATCTTCGCGGCGACGTTGACGATGTCGGAGAACCGCGCCGAAAAGGTCGGAGCGATCTCGGTGTAGTGGGAATTCCCGTCCTGCGACGCGGCTTCGTCAAGTTCCAGTTTGAACACCCGCTTCTTCGAGCTATCAGTCTGCACGGCGATATAGGAATTGACACTGCCTGGCACCAACACCGCCGGGCCGCCGCGGAGCACCCGCGTGTCCAGCTGTGCGGAGTCATACACCAGCAGACTTGAGACCGACCAGTTGCTGTTGAAAGTGAGATCGCCGTGGAATTGGAATTCCTGCCCGAGAAACTCGCCGCCAAAATCGTATTTGCCGATCTCCTGCAGGCGGAGGTCGCGTCTCCGGAAGAGGCGACCCGGGTCGCTGTCGAAAAATTGAATCTGGGCGTAATGCTGGGCCAGATCGGCCGTCCTGAGGTAACCAAGGTCATTCAATTCCAATCCGGGAGATCGCCAGCCCGCGCCGCCATAGTACCGCCATTTGCCGTTGTTGTCCCGGCCGACCCGGATGTCGCCGCCCGTGCCGTCGAGATGCGTGGCGCTGTCTTCCACTCCGAGGTGCGGGGCATCGGGCCGCTGGTAATTGTGCACGGGATTCAGCATCAGCTCGCGGATGGCCGTGGCGGAACCATCGACGCGGCTGCCGATGCCTTTTAGGCTCAGGAAATACGTGCGGTCGCTCCAGGTGTGGAGGATGTCGATCCCTCCGGTGTAGGCGTTCCTGGGCAGGAAGTTGAGCGCATCGTCGTGGAGGCTGCGGGCGGTCGCCGTGAAGATTCCGCCGACCTGGGTGGCCCCCTTGTCAATGTCCTGCTGGACGCGGGCCACCGTGTAGCTGGTCATCGGTTCGACCGTCTGGTGGCGCTCGACGCCGTTTTCAATGAGGTCGGCCACCTCCCGGTCGGTGAAGGCCTGGACGACGCCCACCGAGAGCCCGGCGGGAGTTTTTCCCGTCAGCTTGGCGGCGCCAAGAATCCGGGTGCTGGTCGGCGCCTCTTTGAATCCGCTGGTGGGAGGATCGTAGGTCGGGGCGTGGCCGATGCGACGGGAATAGAACATCACGTCGTCGTCGATCCCGTAGTCGAAGATGTTCTTGCCCTCGAGGAAGAAGGGCCGCTTTTCCGCAAAGAACGTTTCGTAGGTCGTCAGGTTGATCTCGGACGGGTCGGCCTCGACCTGGCCAAAATCGGGATTCACGGTCAGGTCGGCGGTCAGGTTGCTCGCGAGGCCGATCTTCGCGTCGAGCCCGCCCTCGAAATCGGTCTTGGTTCCCTGGCGGTAAGGATTGCCCGGCTCCCGGGCCGTATTGGCGTATTTGGCCAGCGCGTACGGAAGCAGCTCGATCCGGCGCGATGGCGGCAGATCGCGGATGCCCTGCAGCTCTCCGAATGAGTAGACGAAGCCCGGGCTGTCCATCGGCAGCAACTGCCAGTCGCTCTCTTCCTGCAGCCGGTTGATCCAGCGCCAGCAGTGGAGCCCCCAGATCTGCTCCGGCTGGCGGCCATACCGCAGCTGGCTGAAGGGAATCCGGAATTCCGCGACCCAGGCGTTGGCTTCGACTCCGACCTTTCCGTCCCAAACGGCGTTCCAGTTCATATCCCAACCGTCGTTCTTCAGGATCAGGTCAATCTTCGAGCCGCCGGAGGTGAGGTCGAATTCAAAGCCGGTGCGCNNTGTCGAAGTAGCTGTCGAAGTTCACGCCGACGATGTCGCCGGTGAATTCGTCGCGCTTGCCCCGCAGGCGCGGCTGCGTGGCGAGCTCGGTGTCGTAGGCCCGGATGGCCACGTAGACGTATTTGTCGTCGTAAAGGATCTTGAGCTGCGTGGGCTGCGACCCCGGCTGGCCCTCGTGCGGCTCGCGTTGGATGAAATCGCCGGTCCACTCGCCCTGCGTCCAGCAGGCATCGTCGAGCTTGCCGTCGACCTTGGGCGGAGGACCGATGAGCCGGACCGCGTGGTAGACGCGCTTGGGCAGGGCGTTCTTCCGCGGAACGGCCGGCTTCTCCTGGGCGCCCAGCGGCAGGGCAAGGCCGATCATCACCAGGATGGCCGCCGCGAAGCGGAAAGAGACGAACCGGCAAGATTGATGCCGCCAGGCCGTTGCCGATTTCCGCGCAATTGCTCGAGGATGGTTGCAACCAGGGTATTTCATTCGCAATGGGTCCGATACCCCGAAGCTTGCTTCGGCTTGTTCGGGAAGTGGCACGGGTCTCCCGACCCGTGGGGAACGAGAACACGGGTCGGGAGACCCGTGCCACGAAACTGACGATGGATGCAGGGAGACATGAAGTGACTTATTCAAAATCCCCGGGGCATTCTCCGGGGAGTTTTACGAATTTGAGCATGCCGGCCTGATCGGCGCATTTTTTATATCCTACTATGAGATGAAGATCCATGGGCATAACCCAAAGAAACATTCGCCAGACCCCCGACCGCGGATTTTGACAGGCGAGCAAAACCAATCTGAGCCGCTGGCCCCGCCAAATCCCCGGGAGCGGGAAGCCGGTAGGCGGGGACCAGCCAGTTGGTTCAACACCGCGGCGGCAAGCATGCCCGGCCGAGTGGGGAGGTTATAAGCTAGGGTCAGATGGACAGAAACGCCGGCTGATCGGGGACCATGCAGTTGAAATAGGGCGCTCTGCTGGCCAGCAGAGCGCCGCTTTATGCCTGAGATCGCGTACCCGATTCCGTGTAGCAAGGAGTGGGACACTAGTCCTGGCTGCATCCGCCAAGCCGGCCGAAGCGCCATTGGGGCCGGGCTGGACGGTGGCGGCAGCCCAAAACCCAAAAACAGGAGTCACATCATGCAAAACACCAAGAATCTTGCGCGCGCCGCCCTCGGATGTGCCGCAGCGCTTCTGATCGTAGTCACGAGCGCGTGGGCCAACGGCGAGAAATGCCACAAACCTTACCAGCTCGGCGGTGCCTGGGTCTGTGTCCAAGCTGGAACGGCACCGGATGGCACGCCGACCCGGATTGAGTTCAACACCACTTGTATTCCCACGGACCCAGAGGGCCGCACGTTTGCGTTCAAGACCGAATGGATGACCGTCGGAAAGGATTTCGAGGCGCTGGAGGCGCTGTTCAACGCCCACCCCAGCGAAGCCGTGGGTACCGCCACCATGATTGATCGCGACACCTGCAAGTTCACCTGGATTTGGTACGATATCTCCAATGATCGGCCGGCAGTGATCCGGGCCATTTTCGTTCTCTCCGGAGAGATGACCTTCCAGGGACCAGACAAGCTGTTTGCCGACACCACCATCAAGGTCTACCTGACAAACTCCGGCGTGGACATCGTCGCTCCGGTGGTCGGTGGGCCCTGGCCGTACGGCGACGCGGATGCCAACCACGACCTGCTGCCGGATAATGGCGCCATCCCGTTCGTCCAGCAGACACTTCACGGCTGCGTGATGAATCGGGTGCCGCTCCTGCCGTAGCGGTAATGCCGTTTGCCAGACCATCTGCCGGGCAAAAACCGGCAGACCTGCGCCTGAGGAGTTCCTCTTCTGGTACCGCCGAGGTGCCGCCTTGCGAATGGACAGCCCCCGTCGAAAGGCGGAAACCGGCCCTCCAAGAACGGCGGTGCCAGAGGTCTCTGCTCCAAACCAATCGAATTCCCAAGGATCTTGATCTCTCTTGGCAGAACCGGCGTGGACGCACATCCTTTCCGCCGATTGTCATGAATGCCGCCGACGCCGCTTCCTGTGAATCTCGCGCGCGGTCGGGCGCGTTTCCCACCACGCAGTGGTCCTTGGTGCTGGCGGCCGGCGCGGGCACCGAACGGCAGGCACGCGCGGCGCTCGAAGTGCTCTGCCGACAGTATTGGTATCCGCTCTATTCATTCATTCGACGGCAAAGTCGGACGCACCATGAAGCGGAGGATTGCACCCAGGAGTTCTTCGCGCGCCTGCTCGCCAACGAGGGCATGACCCACGCGCGAAGGGAGCGCGGTCGCTTCCGCTCGTTTCTACTCACGGCATTGCGTCACTTCCTCGCGAACGAATCGCGCGATGCGCAGGCGGCCAAGCGCGGTGGCGGTGCAGTGGCGCTCCCGCTTGAAATCGAAGGGGCGGAGGAGCGCTTTGTCCGCGAGCCGGCGGATCCCGGCCGGACGCCGGAGCAGGCCTTTGACCGCAATTGGGGACTCGCACTGATCGATCAAGTGATCGCGGAACTGCGGTCGGAATTCGTGGCGAGCGATCGCCGGGCTTTGTTCGACGCGCTGAGCCCGCTGCTCTTAGTCGATCCGGGCACCGGATCGCTGACGGAACCGGCGTCACGGCTGGGCATGAGCCGGCATGCGTTCTCGGTTGCGCTGCACCGGGTGCGCCGTCGGCTCGGCGAGAATCTCCGCACTGCGGTGGCCGAAACGGTTGCGACACCGGCCGAGGTCGATGCCGAACTGCGGCATCTGATCGCCGCGATCCATTAGTCTGGGTAGTGCGCGCCAAGAGGGCGTCCCCAAAGCTCCGAGGCACGTCGCGGCGGATGACGGTTCACTTCCGCTTCATCTCGTACCCACGTTCTTCCATCAACGATTTGCGGTCGTAGGCCATCCATTCGTCGGCAATTCGGCCGTCCTTCAGGTGAATCAGGCTGATGCCCTTCGCCTGCGCCGTCGTGGGTGCGCCACCGGCGCCATCGGGATAGGTGGCGTGGAATGTCCAGCGGAGCGTGATCGTGTCGGTGCCGTAGACGGCTTCGTCCACCACGAGCGCCAACGATTGCGCGTGTACGCGGGCCATTTCCTTCCGGAAGGCCTCGATGCCTTTCACCGACGAGGGCTGGAAGCCCTCCATGCAATACCGGATCTCGAAATCCGGATGCATGACGGCCTCGGCGCCGTCGGCCTCGCCGGTGTTCCAATAAGCTGCGTATTTTTCAATGAGAAGCCGTTGGTATTCGGTGCGGGAGGACCGACAGGCAGTGCCGCCGAGAAAGAGAGCCGCGGCAAGGCCGGTGCCGAACAGCGTGAAGAGCGGACGTGTTTTCATGGCAGGCGGAGGAAGAAATTTTGGAACGACGAATACCCGCTAAGGACCGAGTATGGAAGACGAAGGGACCCGCCGGCTTGCCGCCAAACCGGCTTCTTGGGTTTCCTCTAGGGCTCCATGTTCATCTTCCGCAGCAGTTGCGCGTAGCGTGGGTGCCCGCGCAGGGGGTCGTAGTGCAGCGAAACCTTCAGCGCGAAGACCAGCGGGTCCCTCACTTCAATGGCCCGGTCAATCCACTTGATTGCGGGGTCAAACTCGCCGAGACCGAGGAATACGAACGCAGAGGAAGACGGTGGCACATAGCCCGCGCCAGCCCGCGTTTCGAGTTCGGTCAGGATTTTCCGGGCTTCGTCTCTGCGACCCTCGCGCCCGCAGATCCACCCCCAAAGGCCGAGTGAATGGGGGCTGCGGTGCGAGACTTCGGCGAAGGTGCGCAGAGCCGCCATGGCCTCGCTGGGCTGCCCGAGAAAGGCCAGCGAAATACCCATCACCTGATAGCTAAACGGGAATCCAGGTTCCTGTTTCATGATCAGACGGCATTGCTCGATCGCCGCCTCATGTTGCCGACGCATCTGCAGTGCGTTGGCCAGCCAGCTGCGAACATGCACGAGAAGCGGGTCCGTTTGCAGAACCGCTTCAAACTCTGTGCACGCCTCCTCCAGTTGCCCGTGAATCAACAGCCAGGCCAGGCCGTATCGGAAGCGAACGTTGGGGGAGCCCGGATCCAGTCCCCGCGCGCGTTGGAATTCCCGATGGGCTTCCGGCCAGTTGAAATCCGCCACGACGCGATACTGGGCGAGAAGCGCATGGGTGTCCGCCAATTGGTCGTCGATCTCAAGTGCGCGCAGCGCAGGCCAGATGCCCTGCGCGATGGCGTCGCGCGGAGGGACCATGCCCCGGAAGCCGAGGGTCCACCAGACTTCGGACAGCGCGTCGTAGGCTGCCGCGAAGTCAGGATCCAGACGGACCGCCTTTGCCAGCTGTTCCCTGGCCGCAGTGAGGTCGAACCGGTCGAAGGCGTGGCGGCCAAGCAGGTAGTGGTGGTAGGCCTCCAGGTTGTCTGTTGGCTGCCCCGTGCGCGATGCGCGCGACTGCGAGCGAGTCGCGAGCCGGGCCACGATGGCTTGCGCAATTCCCTCCTGGATGACGAAGACGTCCGCGGGCGTCCGGTCGTACGATTCGGCCCAGAGACAATGGCCATCGGCGGCGCGAATGAGGTTTACCGCCACATGCAGCGCCGTCTCCGTCTGGCGCACACTGCCCTCGAGAAGATGAGCCACGCCCAAACGCTCGCCGATGGCACGCGGTTCGAGATGCTCCGCGGCCACCAGCCGGGAGGAGGTGCGGCCCACGACTTTCAGACCCGGAATTCGCGCCAGCGCGGTGATGATCTCGCCGCTCAGCGCTTCGCCAATGTAGTCGTGTTCCGGCCGACCGTCCAAGTTGGCGAAGGGCAGGACCGCGATTGAGGGCTCCAGGCATTCTGAGATCGGTGCGACCGATAGACGGCGCAGCGCGGCCTGCAATTCCGCGGCGGTTTGAAACCGGTCGTTCGGATTCTTCTTCAAACATCGTTCGACAATGGCGGCCAGCGGCGCGGACACGCTCTTGAGAGGAGCCGGTTCTTGTTTGATGATGGCGGCGAAGGTCTCGTCTGCAGTCGGGCGTGCGAAGGGTTTTCGTCCGCTGAGCGCATGGTAAAGGACGGCGCCGAAGGCAAACAGATCCGCCCGCCCGTCAACCTTGCGCCCGGCGATCTGTTCCGGGGCCATGAAGTCGGGCGTCCCCATGATCCGCGTGGCATCGGTGACCGGTTCGGGAACTGCCTCCGATCCGGCTTCAACCGTCGGCCCATTCTCGGTGAGCTTGGCCAGACCGAAGTCGAGCAGCTTCACCAGACCATCGTCGCGCACCATAATGTTTTGCGGCTTGAGATCGCGATGGACGATGCCGACCTCGTGCGCCTGGGCAAGAGCACCGGCGACCGGGATTGCGTACAGCAGCACTCGATCAGGAGGAAGGCCCAGCCGGCCGATCGATTTGTCGAGTGTCCGACCGTCGACATACTCCATGACGATAAAGTACACGCCGCCGTGCACGGCAACCTCGTGAATCGTGACGATGTTTGGGTGGTTGAGCGCTGAGGCCGCTTTGGCCTCGTGGATGAAACGCCGGCGGCGTTCGGGATCGTCCACCTTGTCCGCCGGCAGAATCTTGATCGCGACAATGCGGTCGAGGCGGGTGTCGCGGGCTTTGTAGACCACGCCCATTCCGCCTTCGCCGATCTTCTCCAGCAAGTGGTAGTGGAGCAGTCGCTTTCGACGGAACTGGCGACGGGGGGACGGCCCCGGGCGGGGCGGGGTGGGCGGGAGGTTGAGCGCCGCCTGGAGCACGCACGCAGGGCACAAATCCGCCACTGCGTCCGGTGGCACCGGGCGTCCGCAGCGCGAACAGGTTGAAGGCTCGGACATGGGCTCGGCTCCTTAGCCGCGGCCGTGGGGGGCGGGAACAGTCAAAACAAAATCACATCTCAAGGACGACGGTTCATCGATCCGTCGACGGGGGTATGAGGGTCAGGATTCGATGTCCGCAGGCGGGCGGACATGACAGAAAATGACTTAGCGCGGCGGAGCCGCAACCAAAGGCTGAGATGAATGCATCACGCAAAGGTCGCGAAGGACGCCAAGGGAAGCTCGGAATCCATGCTTTCAGACCATTACGGACTTTGCGTCCGTTGCGTGAGGCGGAATGGCAATTCTTCGGCACTCGCGAGAATTTTGAGCTACAGTAGTACAAGTCTCGGGCGATGGCGATCTAGAATTTCTATGAGCCGGAGACTTATGTGGGCTAAAACGATTGGACCGAGCCCCGGGCCCGTAGCGGAGCGCTTTGCGGGGATAAGCGCGCTAGATATCCGGTTGGGCGGTCTTCTTGAGATAGGCCGGAGCCTGCGGACTCTGGTGAAACGCGCCGAAGAACCGGCCGGTGGGATAATACTCGGTTCCGAACTGGACCTTGCCGGCGACCGTCTCCCCGGCCTCCGACTCAATGAACGCGAGGGCCAGGTCGATGCCAGCGGACACGCCGGCGGCGGTCCAGACGTTGCCGTCCCGGACAACCCGTTCCTGGCAGACCGTGACGTCGCCGAGAGCCGCGAGGCGCGGCAGCGAGGACCAGTGGGTCGTGGCGCGTTTCCCGGCCAACAGACCCGCGCGATGCAGGATGAAGGAGCCGGTGCAGACCGAGAGCACGGCTTTGCAGCCTTTGGCCTGCTCGGAGACGAATTGAACCAAGAACGCGTTGTCGACCTGCTGGCGGGTGCCTTCGCCGCCGGGCACGAGCAGATAGTCCAGGGGCGGGCAGTCGTCGAAGGTGACGTGCGGATTGAGCGACATGCCCTTGGCGCAAACGACTGCGTCGCGGGTCTGGGCGACCATCAGGCAGCGCCCAGGTCCCTGAAGGTGCTTGCTCCACATCGCAATCATCTCCCACGGGCCGACGAGATCGAGTTCCTCCAGGCCGGGGAAAATAAGAAATCCAAACGTCGTGGTGCTCTGATCAGACATGGGGTGAATTCTGTCCGAAGGTTCCGTCCGTCCGCCGATGAAGGATGACGAGGTTGCCGTCGGGGTCGAGCACGTCGAGATGCCAGCAGCAGCCGTGATCGACCGGTTCGCCCAGAACGCGCGCCCCCGCGGCCCGCAGGTCCGAATGGGCCGCGTGAATGTCATCCACCGCGAGTGCGAGACGGCCGCCGGCGATCACGTCCGGCAATTCTTCCCCGCCTATCAAGGCGAGGGTGAGGTTGCCGCAGTTGAACTCCGCCCACTGATATACCTCGCTGTAGATCTCCTGCGGCAGCCCGAGCATCTCGCGGTAGAACCGCGCCGCCCGCGCAAGGTCGGAAACCTGGTACATCACAAAATCAACGCCCCGGATTTTCATCGTTCACCTCCGCGATCATCCTACATCCGGCGGAGCGGCGAGGGAAAGCGGGAAAGTGCGAAAGCGGAAAAGCGCGATGGCGTTCAAGGGAGAAGAAAGCTGCCAGCATTGAGCTTTAGGCAGTGAGCCTATTACTTGGAGCGTGAGCCTTATCGCCTCCGCCCTATTCCGCGCGCAAAGCGATAATGGGATCCACCCGGACGGCGCGCTGGGCGGGCAGCAGCGAGGCGCCGACCGCCGCCAGGGCGAGAACGGCGGTCGCAATGAGATAACTGGAAAAATCGGTGGGGCCGATTTCATACAGCATGGCGGAAAGCAGTCGGGCGGCGGCGAGCGCTCCGGCTAGACCGAGGACCGTCCCCAGCGCAGCGAGACGGAACCCCTGGCCAAGGACGAGTCTCAGGATGTCGCCCGCTTGTGCGCCGACGGCGATCCGGATGCCGATTTCCCGCCGGCGTTGCTGCACGGTGAAAGCAATGACGCCGTAGAGGCCAAGCGCGGCGAGCCCTAAGGCCGTCAGGGAGAACCCTCCCAGCAAACCGGCCAGCAAACGCTCGCGGCTCAAGCTCTCGGTTCGATACTCGCCCATCGTCTTGATCCGGAACAACGGCACGTTGGAATCGACCTCCTTGGCGATGCGGCGGATGGCGGCGGCCAGCGGGTCGATCGCCCCGGTCGTGCGAACCACCATCCGCATCGGTCCGTAGAGAAAACGGTGCATCGACCAATAAAAGACGGGTGCCGGGGGCTCGCCAAGGCGGGCGCTGCGGACGTCGCCGACCACTCCGATCACAGTCAGCCGATCGCCGCCGACCCGCAGTTGCTCAATCTCGCGACCGACCGCATCTTGGTCTCCAAAGAGCATCCGAGCGAGCGAGGCCGAAAGCACGACGGAATTGGTCGCTTGATCAGGCGGCAGTCCAGCGAAAGTGCGGCCACGCAGCAGCGGGATCTGCATGGCGTCAAAATAGCCGCCATCGACCAGGCGCCAGCTCGATTGAATCGACTGACCCGGGGCGAGAACCGTCGGACCAACCGGGAAGACATTGTTGCTGGTGTCGCCGTCGGTGAGGGGCAGATTGCTGATGAGGCCGACGCCCGCGACTTGGGGCAGCGCGGCGATGCGCACGGTAACGCGTTCGTAGAACGAGACGGCATTCTTGTCCCTTGCCGGCCGCATCGCGATAGTCAGCACATGTTCCGTGGCAAAGCCCGGATGCACTTGCGTCAGACGCCAGAAACTGCGGATCAACATGGCGGCGCCAATCAGCAGGGAGAGGGACAAAGCCAGTTGGGCGACGACCATCGTGTCACGCAGGCGCGAACGCGGTCTCGAACTCGGCGTCCGGCCCTTGAGCGCTTCCTGCGGGCGGGCTTGCGAAGCGGTGAGCGCCGGACCGATTCCGGCCAGGCATCCCACGAGCAACGTGATGCCGCAGGCGGCCGCGAGGACCCGGGCGTCGACGGATATCTCGGCCGCGCGCGGCAGAGTCACCGACCGCAGAAGGGTGATAGCCCAGTGCGACAAGAGCACGCCGAGAAAGCCACCCGCCACCGTGATCGTGAGGCTCTCGGTGACGAATGGGCGGATCACGCGCCAGCGTCCAGCGCCCAGCGCGGTGCGGATCGCCAGTTCTTGGGCGCGGGACGAGGCGCGAACCAGCAGCAGATTTGAGAGGTTTGCGCAGGCGATGAGCAGCAACAAGCCGACGGCCCCGAGCAGAACAAAGAGCTCGGTGCGCAGGGCCGGCCCCACGATCTCGCGGGCGAGCGGTGCGATGACGGCGCTCCAGCCGCGATCGGTGTCGGAATAGCCACCATAAAGCACGGCGGCGATGGATTTGATCTCGGCCTCCGCCTGGTCGAAAGTCACGCCACGTCGCAGACGTCCGTAGACGACCAACTCGTGTTCGTAACGGCGATCAGCGCCGGGCTCGCCCGCCAGCGGAATCGCGATTTCGAGGTCGCCCGGGAAAAACACCTCGGCGGGCATGACCCCAACGATCGCATAACTCGTCCCGTCGAGGGTGAGCGGCTGGCCGATCACGTCAGGCCGGCCACCAAGGCGGCGTTGCCAGAACGCGCGACTGATGATTGCCACGTGATTGTGTCCGGGGCGGTCCTCCCCGTCGATAAAGCCGCGGCCCAATGCCGGCGCGATCCCAAGCGTGGCCATGAAATTCGCCGACATCGCCCGGACATGAACGAACTGGGATTCACTGCCCCGGTGAGATTCATGGAGCGCCAGGCGACGGCGGCGAGAGCCTCCCAGCTCTGGCTGCGCACGCACCAGTCGCTGTAATTGGGATAGGAGACGGTGAACCGCGGGATGTTGCGCGCAAGGTTCGTCTCATAAACGACCGCCAGCCGTTCCGGCTCCGGCAAGGCCACCGGACGCAACACGAGTGCGTTGACCGCGCTGAACATCGCCGTTGCTGCGCCGATGCCCAGGGCGACAATCACAACCGCGACGACCGCGAAACCGGGCGACCGGGCGAGTGAACGAAGCGCGAAGCGGAGGTCGTGCATGGGGGTGCGAAGCGGGGAAGCCGCAGGCTGTAAGCGATAAGCTCCAGGCGGAAAGCCAGGCTTTTTCGAGTCCCAGAGCTTTGGGCTTATAGCTTGAAGCTTAGGGCTTATGGCTTACCGCTAACTCAGCGCTGCTCGATGTGGATGCTGCCGTTGACGGTTTCGGCCTTGAGCGAGGCGCGACCGTCGCCGATGGTGCCGCTCAGATTTCGTCGGCCGGACGATTTCGTAAGCGTCAGCGGAAAATCGCAGTCGACGTGACCGTTCACCACGGACGTCCGCAGGGCGACACCGGCGTCCTTGGGCAGGACGACCGTGACCGAGCCGTTGACAGTTTCCATGGAGAACTCCTGTCCGGCGGAAATGCTCGCAAAGCTCGCGTTGATCTGGCCGTTGACCGTCTCAAGCCGGGCGCTGCCGCCGAGATTCGCAGCCTGAATGCCTCCGTTAACGGTTTCGACATGCGCATTGCCCCGGACGCCGTCGAGGGAGACCTTGGCGTTAACGGTCTCGATCTGGTCGAGGTTGGCAGTGACAGGAACGGTGAGCGTAAACCGGACGGAGGCGCGAATGGTGCCGCCGAAGAACCAACTGCCGGGCCGCTTGGGCAGCCGGACCTTGATCGCGGCGCGACTCTCGGAGACGTCCATCGTGAGTTCAACCGCCTTCAGCTCCTCCTCCGTCCGGGCGCTTTTTTCTCCTTCGATCAGGATCTCGTTCTTGTCCCACGTGCGGATCTCGACGTTGCCATTGATGTTTTCGAGGGTGATCGAACCGGTGGCGCTGAAGGCGCCGGTCTTCTTGAACGGCTCCTTGAATGAATAGTCGTCGGCGCGGGCGAGAACGACGGCGACGAGGCTGGTGACGAGAGCGACGAAGAGACGGAGTTTCATGGGTGAAGAACAGACGGACAATTGGGACCGGGGTTGGTAAGGGAAATAACCGGCGCAGCCGCGAAAGGTTACACCAAAGACGAGAGGAAGGAGATTGCGCGACGTGGCTAGCCCTTCTGCAGTTCGACAAAGCCACTCCGCTTCAGGAGGCGCAGCATCTGGGTCTCCTCGGCCCCGGGCCGGTTGTTCCGGCCGACCCAGGCTTTGAAGTACCAATCGAGGTAATGCTGGTAGCCCTGGGCGGCCCAGTCCTCGACCAAGGCGATATGCCGGTCCTTGTCGTCGTACTGCCGGTTGATCTCCTCCACCTCTTCCCGGGTCAACCGGTGGTATTTGTCGTGATGGATGACCCCGACGCCCTCGAGGCGTCCCTTCTGATGGGGCGGTTCCTCGGTCGGGTAGCCGAGCACCAGCGCAATCATCGGGAAGCAGTGGGTTTGCGGTAGATCAAGCAGTTTCCAGAGTCGATCCATGTCGCCGCGATGAATGCCGTTCGTCAGCAGGGAATCGATGCCGAGTGACTTCGCCGCGATCACGGCCGTTTGTGCCGCGAGCAGGGTATTGATCGAGGCGGTGACGAAATCCACGACGGTGCCGGGTTCATAGGCATAGCCGAGGGCCGCCGCGCTCGCCTTCATCCGGTTATAATCAGCGCAGTACAGCAGCAGGCAGCTGCCCCGGTACCCGCAGAGGTCGGCCATCATTTTGCGGTCCTTCACCACGATGATCGCATAGCTCTGGTTGTTCGAGGCGCCGGCGGCGCGGACGCTCGCGCGCAGAATGGCCTGCAGCGCCGGCTCGGGCAGCGGCTGGTCGAGGAAGTTGCCGTGAATCGTGCGTAGGCTGCGGATGGTCTTGAGGGTGTCGTTGGTCGGGGCGGTGGCGTCGGTTCCTTCGGACCTTGCTGGCTCCGCGCCAGATCCGCGGGAACTGGCCGAAAGAAACAACAGGGAACTGCCGGCGAGCGCGGTTTGCTTCAAAAAACTGCGGCGCGAGGATATTGGGTCGGGGGTGGGGGTGTCGCGGCGGGATGATTTCATCGGATGGGGGGTAAGCTCTGGGCGGTAAGCGTTAAGCAAGCAGAAAGCTGTAAGCGTTAAGCGATAAGCTCTGGATGTGGAGTAAGGGAAACGGAGTCTGTCCTGATGGCTTATTGCTTTCGGCTCGGCCCTCTCGGTTACGGCTTAAAGCTTACAGCTCATTCAGCGCGCAGGGCATCAATCGGATTGATGCGGGCGGCGCGACGCGAGGGCAGGAACATCGCGAAAAACACAACGCCGAGCATCACGCCGGTGGTGGCGGCGAGGACGCTGGGCTGCACCGCGCCGACGCCGAAAAGCACGCTTTGCATGGCGCGGCCCGCCGCCCAGGTGCCGAGGACGCCGAGGACGATTCCGCCGACGAGGAGCCGGGCGCCGAGCTGGAGAAACTGCGCGAGGATTTGCTTCGGCAGCGCGCCGAGCGCCATGCGCACGCCGATTTCGCGCCGCCGCTGGCTCACGGCGTAGGCGAGCACGCCATAGGTGCCGATGGCCGCCAGCAAGAGCGCGACGCCGGCGAAGATGCCGGCCAGGATCGCGGGAGATCGCCGGGCAATGAGGCTGTCGTCGATCCGCGCCTGCATGGTTCGCAGGTCGTCGATCGGCAATTCCGGGTCGAGTTGGAGGATGGCCTTCTGGATCGTGGGACCCAGGGATGCAGGCGGGAGCTGCGTGCGCACCAGAAGGGTGAAGAAGTTCCCGCTGAACGTGGAGTAGGGGAAGTAGATGGCGCCGTGGCCGCTGTTCTCGGCGAGTTCGTTCTGCTTCACGCTCGCGACGACGCCGACAATCGTACTCGCATTCTTGTCGGTGACCTCGACATCTTGGGCGAGTCGGTGCCCGAGCGGATCGGCTCCGGGGAAGTAGTGATCGGCAAACGCCTGATCCACGACGCAGACCCGCGTCGAGCGCTGGTTGTCCGCGTCCTCGAGCAGGCGACCGCGGAGGAGCGGTATCCTCATCATCGGCCAATAATCACTGGTGGCGGCGGAGAGGTAGTGCGCGCGGATGGAGTCGCCGGGCCGGGGGGAGTGACCTTCAACGGTCGTCGCGCTATCGTTGATGCCGGAGGTGAAGGGCAGGCCGGTATTGATGGCGACGTGCGTGACGCCGGGCAGGGCGCGGATGGCGGGCAGCAGCCGCTCGACAAACGCGCGCCGGGAGGCGTCGTCCTTGTAGTTCTTCCACGGCAGGGAGATCTGACCGGTGAGGAGGTTGTCGGGGTTGAACCCGGCGGGAGTCGCGAGCACGCGCTTCAGGCTGAGGCCCAGGAGGCCGGCGCCCGACAGGAGCACGAACGCGAGGGCGACCTGGGCGACAATGAAACCGTGGCGCAGGCGCTGCGCCGCCCGGCTGGCGGTGCCGCCGCGCGTTTCAGCCTGCAGGCTCGGCGCGAGTTTCGCGTGGAGATTAAACCAGATGATGGGTGCGGCGAGCCCGAGCCCCACGACGATGGCCGCCGCGAGCGAAATCACGGCGAGGCGGCCGTCAAACGCGACCGACGTGCCCAAGGGCAGTTGCCCTGTTCCGAGCGAGCGGAGCAAAAGAACGCCGAACCAACCGAAGAGAAGCCCGAGAAGTCCGCCGGCGAACGCAAGCAACGTGGTTTCCACAATGACTTCGGTGGCGATGTGTCGCCGGCCGGCACCCAGGGCCTGGCGGATGGCGACCTCCTTGGAGCGACCGCTGGCGCGGATCAGCAGGAGGTTGGCGAGGTTCACGGCGCCGATAAGCAGCAAGAAGAATACCCCGCACTGCAAGAGCAGCAGGGTGGGTTTCACCGAGCGCACATGGTCTTCGTGCAGCGAAGCGACGGTCGTGTGATAGCCGGTGCCCTTGATAATTCCGGCGAGGGGATCATTCGCCGTCTGGGAGTCATTGAAGACGTTGATCTGCGCCTGGGCGTCGGCCAGACTTGCTCCTGGGGCGAGCCGGGCGATCATGTTCCAGTTGTTGCTGTGGCGGCTGGTGGGCTGGCGGTCTTCCGGCCCGTGCGCGGACGGCCGGTAGAATTCGGCGCGGCTGGACAGAAAGCGAAAGCCCGGTGGCAGCACCCCGATGACCGTGATCGTGATGCCGTCGTTCAGGAAGGTGCGGCCGAGGAC
This sequence comes from Opitutia bacterium, assembly GCA_003153035.1. Lineage (GTDB taxonomy): Bacteria > Verrucomicrobiota > Verrucomicrobiia > Opitutales > Opitutaceae > Fen-1467. The sequence goes on along the minus strand of PMBT01000123.1, from coordinate 10,412 downwards.
GTTCGGGTCGGCGTTGAAATGGGTGCGCCAAAAACTGTCCGTCAGGATCGCGACCTCGTCGGTGCCGTACTTCAGCTGGTCGTCAGTGAAGGGGCGGCCTCGCGCCAGCGGCACGCCGAGCGTCGCAAAGAACTCCGGCGAAACGCGCGCCACCGGCACGCGATTCGGCGAGCCGGCCGCGCCGACCACGACGCTGCCGTCCTGGTAGATCGCGAGCGATGCGAAGGCCTTGATGGCGCTTCGCCGGTCGTAGTAATTGGGAATGGAGGCCGAGGAGCGCTCGACCCCGGCACCGGGATAGCCGTTGAAGACCGTGACGAGGCGATCAGGCTCGGGAAACGGCAGCGACCGCACGAGGATGGCGTCGACGACGGCGAAGATCGTCAGGTTGGCGCCCAGGCAAAGACCCAGGGTCGCGATCGCAGTCGCGGTGAATCCCGGGGTTCGACTGAGCTGGCGCAAGGCGTGGCAGATGGCGGGCGTCATACCGTTAAGTGATAAGCTGTTGGCGTTAGGCGGTTAACAGTAAGGTTTAAGCTCAGAGCTCAACGCTTATCGCTTATGCCTTAGTGCCTGCCTGATAACACCGGACGCAGCGGGGAAGTTGTAGAAAACGACTATTCCGCGCGGAGAGCGACAATCGGATCAACCTTGGTGGCGCGGCGGGCGGGGAGCCAGGTGGCGAGCAACGCGATGACGATGAGCACGATCGTGGCGCCCGCGATCGCCGCGACGCTGTTGCCGGACAGGCCGGGCATGGCACTGGCGAGGAACCAGGCGAGCGCGACGGCTCCGAACAGCCCAAGAGCGGTGCCGGTGAGTACCAGGCGCATGCCGGCTCCGAGGATCAGGCGCGCGATCTGCCCAACTTGCGCGCCCAGGGCCATGCGGATGCCGATTTCGCTGGTCCGCTGCGCCACCAGCCGGGCGATGATGCTGTAGATCCCGAGTGCAGCCAGGAACAGGCCGAGCAGTGCGAAGCCGACCAGAAGGGAGTTAATGGCCTGCATCTGCTGCATGTTGCGCTGGATGAAATCGGGCACGGGCGTCAGTTCCTTCACTGCCATGTCCGGGTCCAGCTCACTCACAGCCCGGCGAATCGACTCGATCAGGGTCGAGGGGGGAGCGGAGGCGCGAACCAGTAGTGCGACATAGCTCCAGACTGTCTGGGATTCCGGGATGTAGGCCTGGAACGCCGCCGGGGAATTACCGACGTTGATGAACCGGACGTCTTCGGCGATCCCGACGATCTCTATCCAGACGGGCTTCTGCTCGTTGGAAAAGGCGAGGCGCCGACCGATCGCTTCCTGTTTGGGGAAGAGGGTGCGGGCCATGGTTTCACTGATGATGATCACCGGAGGCGAGTCGCTCCGGTCGGCGGGGGTGAAGTCGCGTCCGCGGATGAGGCGGGTGCCGACGGTGTTGAAATAGCCCGGGGTGACGCCGTTGATCGGGGCACCCGGCTCGTTTCCCGGGGTCGGTGGCGGCTGCCCTTCCACGAGGAACCCGCGACCAGAGGGGAAATAGAAGGCCGGGACTTCATGGCAGATCGCAGCGGCGGCGACTCCCGGCAGGGCGGAAACGCGCTCCTGGACCTTCTCGTAGAAGCGCATGATCTGTCCCGAGTTCGTGTAACGGCTCGACGGCATGGAAAGGATGCCGCGCAGCAGGGGCGCTGGGTTCCACCCGGCATCGCGCCGGAGCAAACGGTCCAGCCCCTGCACGAACAGCACGGCACCGGACAGGAGCACGAGCGCCAGGGCAAACTGACCGACGATCAACAACTGCCGGAAACGGTTCTGCGAACGGTCGCCAGTCGAACCGCGCGTGCCGCTTTTGAGCGCATCGTTGACCCTCACACGGGAAGTCACCCAGGCCGGGGCGGCGCCGAAAAAGAGCGCCGTGGCGAACGAGGTGCCGAGGGCAAAGAGCAGGAGGCGCCAATCGAGGGCGAAATCGAGTTGCGAGCCGCTGGCGCGGAATTGCTGGGCCATCCAGTCGTTGGTCCAGATGGAAACCAGAATGCCCAGCGCGCCGCCCGCGGCTGCGAGGAGACTGCATTCCGCGATCAGCGGTCGGATCAGCTGGGCGCGGGAGGCGCCCAGGGCGCCGCGAATGGCAAACTCGCGCGCCCGGGCAATGGCGCGTGCGAGCAGCAGGTTCGCCAGATTTGCACACGCGATCAGCAGCACGAATCCGGAGAGACCAATCAGCATGAAGACGATCTGCCGGCCGGTGCCTTGGAGGTTGGGTGCGAGCGAGACCGTTTGGAGAAGAAAGCCCTGGTATTCCTTCGGATCGCTCTCGGCGAGGCTGGCGGCGATTGCCGTGAGCCGGGCCGCGGCCTGGGCGGCGGTCACGCCCGGACGATACCGTCCGATGATGTCATAGGCGTGATCCTCGTGACTGCGAAGTTCCTCCGGAGCCAAGGCAAGTGGCCGGTAGATTTCAGGAGAGTCGAGGGTTCGCGGATCGCTGGCGACCGCCGGGACCACGCCGATGATTTCGTTCGGCTGCCCGTCGATCCGGACGGTCCGTCCGAGCACCGCCCGGTCGCCGGAAAAGTGCGACAGCCAGTACGCGTGACTCAGAATGATCACCTGGTCGCGGCCGGGGACGTCCTCCTCGGGCAGGAACTCGCGCCCGAGCTCCATGGTGACACCCAGAACGCTGAGGTAACCTGCGGACGCGCGAAAGGCATGGAGGGTTTCGGCCGGGCGATTGGGCTCGGCCATGGTGAAGGTCCAGGGCCGTCCACAGCCGACCTTGGCGAAGTCGCCGCTTTGGCGCGCGATTTCGACCCAGTGCGCCGCCCGGTGGCCGCCGAACTGCCCCTGGGCGTTGGTTCGCTGTAGCCGGAAGAGATTGTCGGGGTCGGGAAACTTCAGCGGTTGCAGCACGATCGAATTAACGATGTTGAACATCGCGGCGTTAAGGCCGATGCCGAGCGCGAGCGTGAGCAGCGCGATGACAGTGAAACCCGGCGACTTGGCGAGCTGCCAAAGCGCGAAGCGGAGGTCGTTCATGGGGAAGGTAGGCTGTAAGCTATAAGCGCTGAGCTTCAGGTGGGAGGCGGCAAGAAGCGGGCGTTGAGGCGGGGAAGATTGGTTTGGTGCTTATAGCTTAAAGCTTATCGCTTAAGGCTTAGGCCCCTCACTCCGCTCGCAGCGCGATCACCGGATCGACCTTGGTGGCGCGGTTCGCGGGGAACCATGTCGCGAGCAAGGCGACCGCAAAGATCACCACGCTGGTCCCAACCAGGATCGAGTGGTTTTGGGCGATGATCAGGCCAAGGCGCGGACGAAGTGCCAGGCCGAGCAGGTAAGATCCAACCGTTCCGAGGACCAGGCCGATCAGCGTCAGCCGCAGGCTTTGGCGCAAAACGATGCGCAGGACATCGGTCGGCCGTGCGCCGAGGGCGAGGCGGATGCCGAACTCCGACGTGCGCTGGCTGACATTATTGGACACAATGCCATAGAGGCCGACGCTGGCCAGCGCCAGACCGAGCAGCGCGAACGCCAGCAGGACTCCGTTGATCACGACAACATTGTGCAGGAATTGGTCACGCATGTCCTGCACCGTCCAGACAAAGCGGGCGGCCACGTCCGGCGAGACGTCAGCCACCGCCCGGCGGAGGTCATTGGCGAAGCGGCTGGGATTGGGTCCGCGTACGGCGATCTGGAACCACGCCCACGGACCGTGCGTCATCGTGGTGTAGTACTGCAGGCGCGTGGTTGGTTCGGAAAAAGCGATGGGATCGTCCGCGTCAGCCACCACGCCAATGATCTCCCGCCAGGTGACCTTGCCATCGCCCCCTTTGACCCCGAGGCGCCGGCCAATCGCGCTTTCCTTGGGCCAGAAGTGCTTCGCCAGCGACTCGTTGACGACGGTTTGTTCAGGCGAAGTGAAGGAGACGTTTTCAGGGAAGGTCCGCCCCTCCAGGAGACAGATACCGAGAGTCTTGAAAAATCCCGGCGTGACCAGAAACGCGATGCCCTTGGGGAAGTTGGCGCCGGCCGCATCCTGACCCTCAATCAAAACATCATTCGCCGAGCCGCCTCCCGCGATCGGAAACATCGAGGCGATGGTCTGGGCCTGGATCCCCGGAATGGCGGCGAGGCGGGCGGACAGGGCGTCATGGAAGGCGCGGCGTTTCTCGGGGCTTTCGTACGTTCGTTCATCGATCTGCACGTTGGCCGTGAGAATGGACTCGCTGTCCCAATGGGGCCGGGAGTTGAGGGTGCGGTTGAGGCCATGGATCATCATCCCGGCGACCGACAGCAGAGTGAGGGAGAGCGCGACCTGACCGATGACGAGGAGGCTGCGAATCCAGCCCTGGCTCCTGCCGCCGGTGGAGCCGCGGGTTTGTTGCTTGAGGGCTTCGTTGATGTCGGTGCGCGAGGCGAGCCAGGCGGGGATGAGGCCGAAGCCGAGGCCGGCGAGAATCGAGATTGCCGCGGTGAAACCAAGGACGCGGCCATCGATGGGCATTTCAAGGGTGGAATACAATCCCAGCTTGATGTTGCGACCGATGAGCTCGTTGCTCCAACGGGCGATCAGCAGGCCGAGCGCCCCACCGGTGACGGACAAGACGAGGGATTCGATGAGTTGCTGTTTGATCAGCATCCAGCGAGTGGCCCCGAGGGCGGAGCGGATGGCGAGGTCGCGGAGGCGGGACACCGCCCGGGCCATTTGCAGATTGGCGAGGTTGGCGCAGGCGAGGGCGAGAATGGCCGCGGCCAAGCCGAGCTGCAGCGCAATGATCGCCACATTGGCGGAACCGCCGACGCGCCCGGCCAGTTGAACCCGAAAGTGGTAGTTGGGGTAGAGTCGCGGGTTTTCCTTGACCCACCGCTCCGCCACAGGCGCGAGGCTGGCCAGCGCTTGCGTCACGGGAACGCCCGGGGCGAGGCGAAGGAGGAGACCGGCTTCCCGGCGATCGCGACCTTCCTGTTGCTCTTTTGAAAAGACCAAGGGACGGAAGTATTGGCCTTCGCCGAAGACAAAGGTAGCAGAGTAGGCCTTCGGCAGGACACCGATGATGGTGAAAATGCGGCCATTGATGCGCAGCGTCTGGCCGAGCACATCTGGCTTCGCGGCAAATTTCTTCCGCCACATCTCCTCGGTGAGCAGAACGACGGTATCGCGACCGGCGACGCATTCATCGGCGGTGAAAAAGCGTCCGAACAAGGGCGGGGTTTCCAGCACCTTGAACAGATCGGCCTTGGCCGCCGTGCCCTGCAGCTGTTCCGGCAGCTGATCCGGCAGCGAGACGGTTTCCATCGTACCGGACGTGGGCGCGATGGCGGTAAAGGCGTTGGTGGGGTGGTTGCGAAGCTCTTCGATCTCGAGCGGGGAAAAGGCGATGAACTCCGCATCCGGGGTCTGCCCATTGAGCGCGATAATCGACTCCGGACGCGGGAAGGGTGCGGTGGCAAACAGCAGCGTGTTCATCAATGAAAACATCGACGAGTTGACGCCGATGCCCAACGCCAGGGTGAGCAGCGAGATGATGGTGAAGCCCGGCGACTTGAGCAGGGTGCGCAAGGCGTATTTGAGATCTTGCATAGGCTTTGGGGGCTGAGGACCGACGGTTCGTCATTCTGCCCGGAGGGCATCCAGTGGGTTGATCCGCGCGGCCCGGCGGGCGGGGAGCCAGCACGCGACGAACGCGGCGACCCCCACCGCCGCCGCGGCGGCAAGCAGGGTGAAGGGATTCAGGGTATCGATGCCGTAAACCATCGCGCGCAAGGCAGTGGCCAGCAAAAGAGCTCCGCCGGCACCGAGGGCGACTCCCACCAGCACCCAGCTGGACCCCTGCCGGAAGACGAGACGCACAATATCACGGCGGGCCGCCCCGAGCGCCACCCGCACGCCGATTTCGCGGGTGCGCTGCAGCACATGGTAGGAAAGCGTGCCGTAAAGTCCGATGGCAACCAAACCAAGCGCCGCGGCCATGAAGAAATCGACCAAGCCGGTGACGGCGCGCTGTCCCTGGGTGGCCTCGTGGACCAGCGTCCGCAGCGTGCGGATGCGCGCCAGCGGAAGATCGGGATCGAGCTTGACGAGCTCGTGCCGCAAAACCGGAGCGAGCTGGGCGGCCGGGCGCGGCGACCGCACCAGAAGAAAGATGGTCTGACCCCACGCCCGGTCGGGCGTCCAGAAGATCTCCGGACGCGGATCCATCTCCGGGCCCCACTGCCGCACGCTCTCAACCACCCCGACCACGCGAGCATGAAACCACGCCTTCGGGGTGTTCGGTCGGATGACCTGGCCCAACGGATCCTCACCCGGCCAGGACTTCTCGGCTAGGGCGCGGTTGACCACGACGCCGATGGCGTCCTCCCCGGCGTCGCCCGGCTCAAGGGTCCGGCCCCGCAGCAGCCTGATCCCCGTAGCGGCAAAATAGCCCGGGGTGATGCTGGAAATTTCTGCCAGCGTGCTGCGGCCGCCCGTGGGATCAAAGACTTCGCTATTGACCAGGACGCCCATGTTACTGCCGCCTTCGAGCGGAAGCTTTGTCGTGATCCCGGCAGCGGTGACGCCCGGCAGCGCGGCCACGCGTTCTGCCAGTTGCTCGCAGAAGTGCGAGCGCGCCTCTTTCTTGTCGTAGCGGTCCCCGCGCAGATTCACCTCGGCGGAGAGCACGTATTCGGTGGCAAGGCTCTCGTTGGCTGCGACGAGTCGGGCGTAGCTGGCGGAAAACAGTGCGGCCCCATTCGCGAGCATGAAGGCAACGGCTACTTGGGCGATGATCAGGCCACGGAGCAGATTGTGCCGGGTGCGGGACCCGGCCGCGCCACGGCTATCGGTCCGCAGGAGATCAGCCACCGAGATGCGGACGGCGGCGAGGGCCGGCGGAATCCCGGCCAGCAGGGCAGTAAGCACGGTAAGTCCCGTGGCAAATGCCAGCACGCCGCCGTCAAGCGCCATCGCGGCCTTCCGGCTGTCCGACGCCGGAGCGATGGCCTGCAGCGCGAGCACGCCGAAATACGCGAGTACCAGACCACCGACTGCACCGGCCGCAGACAGCACGAGGCTTTCACTCAGCGCCAGCCGGAGAATTTGGCGGCGGGTCGCACCGAGGGCAACGCGAACGCCGAATTCACTGGCGCGCCGCGCGCTGCGGGCCAGGAGCATGCTGGCAACGTTGGCGCAGGCCACCAGCAACACGAGAATAACCGCGGCGAAGAGCATCCACACGCGGGATCCCACGTAGCGCGTCATCTCAAATCTCAGCGAACGCACGATAAACGGCTTATCGGTGTTCGTATCAGGATGGGCCGCCTTGAGCCGCGCTCCGATCGCCTTGATCTCGGCGTCGGCCGCCGCGATCGACACCCCCTCCTTCAGGCGTCCAACGGCGCACATCCAATGGCTGCCGCGATCGCCCTCGTCGCGCTTGAGCTGGAGGGGCAGCCACAGCTGGCAAGTGGCCTCCCGCATCCACGGCGCGGCGAACTCGAAGGACGCTGGCATGATGCCCACCACGGTGACGGCGCCGCCGTTAATCCGAATCGTCCGGCCGACCAATCCGGGATCGCCCGCGAACGACTGCCGCCACAGACCGTGGTTGATCACCGCGACGGCGGGCGCACCTTTCACCTCGTCGGCCGGTTCCAGCCAGCGGCCCAGCTGCGGGGCGACGCCAAAGGCGCGCAGGACGCCAGCCGTGCACGAGACGCTGACCACCGATTGCGCGTTCTCACCGCCCAGATTGGCCGGTTGGGGCGTGTACACACCGAGCGCGGCGTAGGAGACGGCTTGGTCCTGGATGTCGAAATAATCCGGAGTGGAGAGCGGCTGCCCGTCTTTCGACCAGATATGGACTAGCCGGTCGGCCTGCGGATAGGAAAACGGTTCCACCACCAGCGCTCGCAGCGCGCTGAACATGGCCGTGGCGGCGCCAATGCCGACGGCTAGCGTCAGTACGGCCACCGCGGCGAAACCGGGCGACTTGGCGAGCTGCCTTATCGCTAATTTCAAATCACGCATGGGAGAAGACGTTGGGCTTTGAGCTCTAAGCAATAAGCGATCAGCGGTAGGCGAAAAGTTGCGGGCGTTTTAACGGGGAATGTTGGATTGAGGCCTTTGGCTTAGAGCTTGGCGCTTACAGCTTAGTGCTCGCCGTTCACTCAGTCCGCAGCGCCTGCGTCGGGCTGATCTTGGTGGCGCGCCGCGCCGGCAGATAGCAGGCGAGCAGCGCGGAGCCGGCGAGGACGGTGATGGCGGTGCCCAGCACCAGCGGATCGGCCGGGCTGACATTGAAGAGCATTCCGGCCAGGGCCTTGCCGAGGAGCAGCGAAAGCACGACNNGCCATCCGGATGCCGATCTCCCGGGTGCGCCGGGCCACCGCGTACGACTTGACCCCATACACGCCCACCACTGCGAGCAAGAGGGCGATGCCGCCGAAGGCGCCAAACATCAAAGCTCCCAACCGGATCCCCCAAAGGTTGAAATTGCTGTCGACCAGGTCGGCGTACGGAATCAGCCGAAGGACCGGCAGGTCGGGATCGAACGCCCGGAGATCTTTGCGCAGGGTGCTCATGGTGGCGGCCACGAACGCACGCTGGTCAACGGCGCACCGGGCGACAACAAACGTGCTCTGGCTGGAGCTGTGGGCCAGCGGCACGTAAAGGCGTGGATCGGCCTCCCCGATGCGCGGCTGCTGCCGGTGATCCGAGACAATGCCAACGATCTCCATCTCGGCCGGCGTGCCATCGGTGGGCGGCGTGGTGTAGCGGACCCGACGACCCAGCGCATTGCCGCTGGGAAACAGTTCCTTCGCCATCCGTGAGTCGATGATCGCGACTGGCGGGGCCGCGCGATTCTCGGCCTCGATAGCGGTGAACGTCCGGCCCTGCAGCAAGCGCACCCCGGTGGCTTCGAAAAAATCGGGGGTGATGGCGGAAAAGACCCCATCAGCTCCTGGTTGCGGCGCTTTGGGGTCGGAAGACAGCGGCGTCTCCGCGGGCGCGATGCGGCGCGTCTCAATCGTATTGCTGTAGGGGAGCAGGGTGACGAGCGCCGCCTGGCGCACGCCCGGCAGCTGCTGGACGCGTCCGAGCGTGGCGAACATCTTCTGCCGGGCGGCGGCTCCCGAAGTGCGGGTCATCGAGAAGTCCAATTCGGCGATCACGCCGCCGGCCGGTTCGAACCCGAGATCGAGGCCCGCGGCCTTCAAGGCGCCGCGAAAGAACAGGCCGCCGCTGAACAGGAGGACCAGGGAAAGCGAAATCTGGGTCATCACAAGGCAATGCCGGCCGGAGAAAAACCGGCTCCAACCGCCGCTGGCCGCGGGGTCACCAACCTGCCGCTTGAGATCATGGACCAGATCGACGCGGACAGCCCTGAGCGCCGGCCCGAGGCTGAAGATAATCGTGGCCGCAACTGCGAACAGAATCGTGGCGATGAGCACCCTCGCGTCGGGCTGCAATTCGATCGAAAGGGAGAAACTCATCGAGCGAAACATGGCGTTGAGCGATTCCGCCAGCAGATCGTTGCTCCACTCCGCAATCAGCAGACCGATCGCCCCGCCGGTGAGGGCGAGGAGCAAACCCTCAACCAGCAGCTGCCGGACGATCCGCCAGCGCGGGGCGCCGAGCGCCAGGCGGATCGCGATTTCCATCGCGCGGGCCGTGCCCCGTGCGAGCAGCATGTTGGCCAGGTTCAGGCAGGCGATCAGCAGGACGATAGCCGCCATGCCCAGCATCAGTCCGGCGACCGCGTTGTTGGGGTCGCTGATCGGACGGTCGCTAATGCTGAGCCGCGAGGGCGGCTGGATCTGCAGCTCCCGCTTCCCGGCGGTCGCCGCTTCCGGCGGTTGGAGCGCGTCAAGCCGCAGGGCCAGCGTCGGCAGCAGAGGAGCGGCGGAGGCGAGGTCAAGGCCGGGCTGCAGGCGTCCCATCAGGTTGAGCACGTGGCAGGTCGGGAGGGCGAGATCGCCGACCGCGCCACCGCTGGCGAACGGATTGAAGAATTGCGTGTAGACGCCGAGCGGCAGCCAGAGATCCGGGGCCAGCACGGCATTGATGCCGGTGAATCCGCGCGGGGTGATGCCGACAACGGTGAAGGGTTGCCCGTTGACCTGAACGGTGGCGCCGATGAAATCAGGGCGGCCGCCCATGCGCTGCCAGAACGAGTAGCTGACCACGACGGCGGGAACACTGCTGTTTGGACGGGTCTCGGCGTCGGTGAAGAACCGTCCGGCCGCCGGCTTGACGCCCAGCAGCGAGAATAAGTTGTCCGACACAAAGAACACGAAACTCCGGCGCATGGCCTCGGCGCGCCCGACGCCGACGAGCGTGAAGCTCAGGGCGGCGACATCGCGGAAGACCGGATTAGCGGCGCGGAGCGCGCTGAACTCGGCATACGAGAACTGGCGATAGTCGCGGTTGGCCTCCTTCCGCGC
>PMBT01000016.1 GCA_003153035.1 Opitutia bacterium | reverse complement strand
CTAAGTCCGACAGGCTGCTCACGAGCTTGGCTACAACGATCAAATGCCAGCAAAGCACCCTACCTTGGCGCCCATGCCTGTCCAGAGCCCCGTCGAAGGAGCAGACTTTGCGTGAGGAAACTCATCGTTGGATTTGGTTGCGGCTCCGCTCCGCTAGGGTAAAAAAGGGCCCTAGGCCGGTCAGCCCTCCCTCTCTTTCTCCTTTCCCCACTCTCCGTCTCACCTTTTCATCCCCTTCCATGTCTGAATCCGCCAAGGCATCTGGACAGCCTGTGGTTTCCCTCCGGGGCGTGACCAAGCGGTACGCCATCTGGGACAATCCATCGGACCGGCTGCTGGCACCCTTCAAACGTCTCTGGCGCCGACACGGGATCAATGGCTCCGTCACTGCCAAGATTTCCCCCCCCGCTCACCCCACGGCGGACCGGTCGGAGGATAGAGACGGCTGCCGGCTGTTCACCGCGGTGTGCGACGTTTCACTTGATGTGCAATCCGGCGAATGTCTCGGCATCATCGGTCGCAACGGCGCGGGCAAGAGCACGCTCCTGCAGTTGATCGCCGGCACCCTTCAGCCGACGGCGGGAACAGTGAAAGTGAACGGGCGGGTGGCGGCGCTGCTGGAACTGGGCAGCGGGTTCAACCCCGATTTCACGGGCCGCGAGAACATCCTGCTCAATGCCGCGATCCTCGGCCTGACCAAGGCCGAGATTGAGGCGAAATTCGGCGCGATCGTCGCCTACTCCGGAATCGAAGAGTTCATCGACCAGCCGGTGCGCACCTACTCCAGCGGCATGGTCATGCGGCTCGCCTTCTCGGTGTGCGTGCACGTCGACGCCAATATTCTCATCATCGATGAGGCGCTCTCGGTCGGCGATGCCCGCTTCCAGTTCAAGTGCCATGCAACGCTTGATCAGATGCTCAAGGAGGGGCGCACCATCATCTTCGTCTCGCACGATACCAATGCGGTGAAACGCATGTGCAATTCCGCGCTGCTGCTTGAACGAGGCGAGGTGCTCGCCCAAGGCACCCCGAACGACGTCACCAATCTCTACACCAAGTTGATCACCAGCCCGCATGGGATCGAGGCCATCCGCGACGACATCGCCGCCATGCGCGCACTCCCCGCCCGGGCGCCGCAGGCAGACGCTGCCCCCGCGACCCAACCGGCGGCGGTGATCGAATCCACGGTTTCCCGCGCCGACTCGGCCGCCACCGTCCTCCTGACCGAGGAACGCACCCACCAGCAGATCTCTGACAAAGAATACGCTTATGGCGGCGAGCTGGGGCGAATGACCTCGGTGGTGATGACCGACGAGCACGGCCGCCCCCGCCTGAGCTTCCTTGCGGGCAGCCGCGCGCGAGTAGCGATTGTTTGCGAGGCGACCGCCTATATACCTGATCCCATCTACGCCCTCACTTTGAAAGGGGTTAACGGGCAGGAGATTTACGGCACCAANNCGCCTGGTGAACGCCGAGGTGGTGGTCATCCACCGCCGGTACGACGTGCTCCGCTTCGACGTGCTACCGCGCGACAAATCGTTCGGCCTGGCCTACTGCCCGACGGAAATTCGCGTGCAAGCGGGCTGAATCGATGGAACTCCTAAGCGAAGGTGAGCGCGGATGATTGAATTCCTAAACAGCGGAAAACATCAGCGGCTGAGTCCGGGCGGCCATTTCGCGCGACCCCGCGAGGGCGGATTCCGGGACACCCCGCCTGATGACCAGGGCACGCTGGTTGCCGAGATCGAAAATGGCCGCCCCTGGCGCGACGCGGTTGATGAGCGCTATGCCCGCGCCAAGCCGTGGCTGCACCGGATCATTGTCGATCCGCGCCGCACGGCGTTCTTTGACCAACTGCTCCCGGCTGGTGGCGGACTGGCGCTGGATATTGGCNNTGTCGAGGCGGACTATCTCGATACGACCTTTGCCACGCGGTTCTCGGTCATCACCGCGATCGGCGTGCTGGAATGGTCCGGGGCCTTTCAGCAGGACACCGATCCCCAGGCCCGACAGAATGCTTTTTTGCTCAAAACCCGCCGGGAGCTAGCACCGGACGGCGCCTTGATCATCGGCATCGAGAACCGGCTTGGTTTGAAATACCTGCTCGGCTGTCCCGATGATCATCTCGGCGTGCCCGATATAGCGTTGCATCATGCCGATCTTGCCCGCGTACGCTGGAAGAACGCCTCTGGTCAGGCGCTGCAGAGCTTCACTTATTCGCTGGCGGAACTCGCCGCCATGCTGCGGACCGCTGGCTTCACCCGGCTGGCGTTTTTCGGGGCGTTTCCTGATTACAAGTTGCCCGACGTGATCGTGCCGTTGGATGATGGCGGCCGCCTCGTCAACGAGCTGTTGCTAAAGGGTCCGCCTGCGCCCGAACACAACGGCTACAACGGCGACCCGCTGTCGGCCGTCTTTCAGGAAGAATTGGGTTCGCTCTACCGAAGTCTCGCCGAGGACGGTATTGCCCACCATTTTGTGCCGAGCTTCTTTGTCCGTGCCAGCCAAGATCACCGACCGGATTCCTCCCATGTCGCCATCGGTAGTCGATGAACTATTCCGCGCACTGGCCGACCGGGGACTGATCAGCACTGAGCCGGCGCCTCAGCCTCTTCCGCCCAGCAATCGTGACCGCCGGTCCGAACTGGCGAGACATTCATGGCGGGTGCGCTTGCCCGACGGGCGCGAGGCCAAGCTGACAATGGGAGCAGCGCTGGATTCCCTGGCCATGCGCAGCAGGGCTCTGGCCAACGCTTGTCCGGATATAACCGCGGCGCCTCTCTTTCACGAGCAGCTGCCCTCCGGGGAAGTTCTCGCCGAGATCTTCTTCGATGGAGTCACGCTCGACGCCGCGGTGCGCGATGGGCGGCCTCCACCCGACATCGTCCGGGCCGCCTTTGCGCGGGCCTGCGCTGCGCTGGTGGCGACCGAGCAATCCTCGACGGAGGACGCGCGCAGCGCCGAGTGGCAGGCCTGGGCCGATGGCGTTTGCGGGTTGCCAGTCTGGACGGAAAGCGAGCGGGACCTTCTGCGTCGCCTCGTGCTGCCTCCCCTGCACGACCGCCTCACGGTGAAGCCGCCGGTGACGCGTTGGACCAACGGCGACTTCCTTGGGTCAAACCTGTTGATTGCAGCCGACGGCCGCGTGTGTCTGGTCGACGCCGAATTTGCCACCCAGACTCATTTTTTCGCCGAAGACGCCGTGCGTTTCCAGGTATTGTCAGAGGCTACCCGGCACCAGCCCGCGCTCTTCAGCGCCGTGCAGCCGGATCCCGGGCTGGCCTGGCATCTTTATTTTTGGTTGCGACAGCTCCAGCTGGAGGTCGCCCAGGATACGGCAGACTACCTCAGCCGCACCCTGCCGACCCGGCGAGCGATCATCCGCCGGCTGGCCGAGCATTTGTTCTCCATTTCGCTTTCGGGCTGGTCGACAGCGGCCACGGAGGTCAGCTATCGCCTGGAGCAAGCGCGTCGGGTGAAGACCTGGGATTATCCGCTCATGCTCGTCGGCTGGTGTCACGTTCCCTCGGCGCAAGCTCTGCGATCAGTGGTTGCGCTCGTCGATGGGCGTCAGCTGGCCGAAGCCAACTTGTCTGCTCGTCCTGACGTACAGACCTATTTTGGCGGCGATCTTCACGCCCTGAATACTGGCTTTGTCCTGCAGGTCCCGCCCGTGGACCCAAGCACCCTGCTTACCCTCGCAGTCATTACCAATGACGGCACACTGATTCCATTTCATACCTTCCGCCCGGTCGATCTGCCTGGCCCAGGTCCGCTGATCGTTGATTATCCCGCCTGGGCGGCACGGTACGATCGAGATCCAAGCGAACCGGTACCCGGAAATCGCGAGACGGAGGTTTCGCCTGGCGCTTGCCCGGCGGTACCCAAGTTTTCGGTGCTGCTTCCCGTCTTTAACACACCTGAGATTTTGCTGCGGGAGTGCGTCGAGTCGGTGCGCCGGCAGCAGTATCCACACTGGGAGCTCTGCATTGTCGACGACGCATCAACCTCACCACACATTCGACCGCTGCTCGAAGCCTTCGCGGCCCAGGACCCCAGGGTACACCTGAATTTCCGGACGGAGAACGGCGGCATCGCCTGCGCAACCAATGACGCGCTCGCCCAGGCAACCGGCGAGTATGTCGTGATGCTTGACCATGACGACCGGCTGCGCCCCCATTCCCTGACCGAACTCGCCCGATGGATCGAAGCAGGACCCGAGGCCGACGTCCTGTATTCAGACGAGGAGAAGATCTCCCTTGAAGGTGAAAAGGTGTGGCCGTTTCTGAAGCCCGCGTTCTCGCCGGAGTTTTTGCTGGGCGTCATGTACCCCGGACATTTGCTTTGTGTCCGCACCACGGTCGCTCGAGCGACCGGAGGGTTTGATCCGGCTTTCAGCGGCATTCAGGACTACGAGTTCTTCCTGCGTCTCACTGAACTGACGCGGCGGATTGTCCATGTGCCGCGGATCCTTTATCAATGGAGGCTCGCGCCTGCTTCGAGTGCCCTTTCGGGCAATATTAAAGGCGACATGGATCGTCTTCAGGTGGACGCCGTGCGCGCCCATCTGGTTCGCACCCGCCAGCAGCGACGGGTTGTGCCGCAAGGCGGGCACCGGGTGTTGCTGACTGCGGATTCCTCCGTCGCTGCGCCTACAGTTTCGGTGATCATCGTCGCTGAACCCGGTCTTCTGCCGGAGGCCGGAATCTTGCGGCAGCGGATGGAAACCGGAGGAGCCAGAATCGCTGAAGTTCTCACCGACGGTCCCTCGGTTGAGCGACTGCGGGAATTGGCCGCCGCCGCCACGGGTGACGTACTGGTGTTTCTGGGCTTCATCCCGCCGGATCTTCCTCTCGGGTGGCTCACAGAGTTGGCGGCTCTCGCGAAACTGGATGACTCCGGTGCGGTTGCCCCAATCCTGTTGGCCCTCGACGGCAGGGTACTCGAAGCTGGATGGATTGCCGGTCTGAATGTGGTCGCGCCCCTAATGCGCGGGTTCTTTGCCGAGGACGAGGGGTACAACGGAGCGCTCCGCTGCAACCGGGAAACCAGCGCGGTATCAGGTCTCTGCCTGGCGGTCCGCCGTGACCGGTATGAGGAAACCGGCGGCATCCAGGGAAATTTTGGCGCGCCGCTCTGGGCGGTTGATCTCTGCCTGCGGCTTGAAGCATCGGGACGATACAATCGGGTCGCGGCGGCGGTGCGGATTTCCACCCCCTTCCCTTGGGATCAGCCCGAAGACCTGGCGGCAGATTGGCCGGCATTCTCGCGGCGCTGGCAATTCCGCCTCTCCCAGCCTGATCGCTTCTACAATCCGCACTTCGAACTGGCGGCGGGAGACTACTGTCTGGCCGCAAGGTCCACAGGTCTGATTCATCCTGGCGCCCCATCCGAAGCACCCCTCCGTGTTTACATCGATGCGCCGGCAAATTTCACCTTGCCCGGCCGCTTCCTTCGACTGCGCGGATGGTGTTTTGCCCCAGGGGAGAAGTTGCGGGCGGTCCGGCTCAAGCTGCCGGCTATGGAGATCTTTGGCCTTTACGGGACTAACCGTCCCGACGTGCGGATAGCGCTACCGGAAGCGCCGGATGATCATACTGGCTTCGAGCTCTGGACCGAAGTGCCGCGAGGGCGATACCAAGCGGCGCTGCAATTCCAGACCGCGGCCGGCGCCTGGCGCGAAGCCATGGTCATCGAGCTGCAAGTCCCGCGTCGGACCTGGCCGGCCTGGCTGCCGGGCGGCAACACGGCTGATCTCGTCGCTTTCCAACTCGGCATCTGCCCGGCGCATGTGCCCTTGGCGGTTGTGCCTGAGCGTTTCCCCGCTCCGCGGACGCCGGTCCATCTGCGACCGAGATTATCCATCGTCACGCCTTCGTTCAATCAGGCCCGGTTTATTGAGCAGACCATCACGAGCGTACTCCACGAAGAGGTTAGGCCCGACTATGTCGTGCAGGATGGCGGTTCTACCGACGGCTCCGTCGAGATTATCCGCCGCCACGCCGCGCGGTTGCACGCCTGGGAGACGGCGCCCGACCATGGTCAGGCCGACGCCATCGGCCGGGGGTTTGCCAAGACCACGGGCCAGCCAGAGGATCTGATGGCGTGGCTTAACTCAGACGATTTCTACCTGCCCGGCGCGCTGCGTTTCGTGGTGGACTGGTTCGCTCAACATCCCGAAGTCGATGCGCTCTATGGCAATCGCGTCGTGGTCGATGAGCAGGGGCTGGAGATCAATCGATGGTTCCTGCCCCGGCATGATCCCGAATCTCTGCGCCTGAATGATTTTGTGCCACAGGAAACCCTCTTCTGGCGGCGGCGAATCTGGGACCGGGTGGGTGGTGTGCACCCATCCCTTCAGTTTGCGATCGATTGGGACCTGCTCCTGCGTTTCCAGGAAGCCGGCGCGGTGATCGTGCACGTGCCCTACTTCCTCGCATGTTTTCGCACGCACCAAGCGCAGAAGACCTCAGCCCAAATGAGAAGCACCGGTCAGCGGGAAATCGACTGTCTGCGCACCCGGACCCAAAGCCGGCCCATTTCCCAGCTGGAACTTGAGAACGATCCGCGGCTCATTTGCTACCTCCGCCGGAGCGCCCGGCTCGAATTGTTGTGGAAACTGGGCGTCAGAAAATGAGGATATGCACTTGAGTGAACCCCAACACTCGCGATTGACAATGGTACAACTTTGGACCACCTTCCCCGCATGAGTGCTGCCGCTGCTTTGCAGTTGAAGAAATCCCTCGCGACCGCCATCCGGCGTAAAATGGCGGACGACAATCTAAACATCACCGCTTTTGCCCGGAAGACCAAGACTGGGCGTAATTCGGTAAAACGCATCCTCGATGGCCGCAACACTGCCATCACCCTCAAAACCATGGCCAAAGCAGCCGAAGCACTTAACCTGAAAATCACCCTCACCATTAAGCCATTCCCGGTCTCCAAGCTCGACAAGATCGCGAAACAAATGGTGGAAGCGACTACCGCTAATGACGCAGAAAAGCTGAAGGTGCAGTTTATCGAGGGATTTTACGGCAAACCAATCCATCAGACCCATGCCGAAAATACAGCGGTCTGACGTCCCAGAGGAGTTGCTCAGGCATCTCCTGGACCGGGTACAGGAAAGGCATATCTCCTTGGATGATCTGCATCAAGTGATCTACTGGATTGGAACCAATCCGACCGTCCCCTTTGGACCATGGTATAAGCGATTTCAAGGAGTGACCATTTGCGGACATGGTTCGCTCGTGAAAACATTCCTGACCCCGCAACAAACCGCCACGGGCACAGAAGTCCAATAACTACGAAGCCCTCGAGCTTCTTTCCCGTTATGCTGATCAGTATCGTCGTCCCGGTCTATCGCGAGGAAGGCAGCATCCCGGAGTTTCTGCGTCACCTCTGCCCGCTACTGGCGACGGTCGCGGAAGACTATGAGATTATTTTCGCCCTGGATCCCTCCCCCGACCGCACGGAAGCAGTCATCCTTGAGCACCGCGCCCAAAATGAGCGCATCAAGCTTTTGTCGCTCTCCCGCCGTTTCGGCCAGCCCATGGCCACGCTGGCCGGCCTGCAGTATTCATCCGGTGATGCCGTTATCGTCATGGACGTGGATCTGCAGGATCCGCCCGAGCTGATCGGCCCGATGATCGCGAAGTGGCGCGAGGGTTACGATGTGGTCCTGCCTCAGCGGCGTCAGCGCGGTGGCGAGCCGTGGATCAAGAAGCTCATCGCCGCGGTTGGTTACAGGGTCATCAACAAGATTGCCGATGTGGGCATCCCGGCCAACACCGGCGACTTCCGCCTGATGTCACGGCGAGTGGTCGATGAGATTCTGCGTCTGAAGGAAAGCCATGGATTCCTGCGCGGCATGGTCGCGCTCGTCGGGTTCAGGCAATGCCTGATCCCGTTTGATCGCCCCGCGCGGTTTGCGGGCCGGACCAATTACAACCGCTTTCTTGGCTCGCTGCGGATCGGCTTCAACGGCGTGTTCTGTTTCTCCACCTACGCCCTTTCGCTCAGCACCCTGCTCGGGTTCACGATCGCCGGCGCCTCCTTCCTGCTCGCAGGCGCCTACCTTGTCATGAAATTGCAGGGCTTCCCGTTCCCCCTCGGCAACCCGACCACGGTCATCCTGGTTCTCTTCCTTGGCGGCATCCAGCTGATCAGCGTGGGCATTCTCGGCGAATACATCGGCCGGATCTATGAGGAGGTGCGGCAGCGGCCGAAGTTCATTGTGGATCACGCGGCGGGTCTTCCGGGAGAACCAAGATGTCCCTAGGTGATTTTCCCTGGCCGCCCGTCCCAGGCGCCACCGTGGCACCCGTCTGGGCCGGCACGGGTTTCATGATCGGCGGTCGAAGTCTGCGCGTGGCATCCTACGAAACGGAACCGAGCCATTGGAGCGAAGACCTGACAACGCTGCACGAGACCGAGTCCGGCCGTGATCACCCCATCGACTGCGCCTCGCGTCGGCTCGCTGTGCGAACCATGCGTCGGCTGGCGGGCAGGAAGGCACCGATCATTCTCGATGTTGGCTGTTCGACCGGTTTCATTCTCGAGGACCTCCGCAAGGCTCTTCCTCACGCCGAGCTAATTGGTGCCGACTACCTGTTGGGGCCGCTTGAAAGCCTCGCCCGACGCATTCCCGACATCCCCATTCTGCAGTTTGACCTGCGCCGCTGTCCGCTGCCCAATGACTGCGTCGATGGCATCACCTGCCTGAACGTGCTCGAGCATATCGACGATCATGAAGGCGCCCTCGGACATATTCATCGCATTCTCAAGCCGGGCGGCTGGGCGCACATTGAGGTTCCGGCCGGCCCAGCGCTTTATGATTTGTACGACGAACACCTCATGCACTACCGTCGCTATCGTCTGGGCGAACTCGTGGGAATGGCGCGTGCAAAAGGCTTCATAGTCGAAAGGGCCACGCATCTCGGTTTCATGGTCTTCCCCGCATTTTGGTGGGTGAAGCGACAAAACCGCCGACATTTGTCAGCCCTACCCGAGGAGAAAAAGCGTTTGGTTGCGGGGCAAATCCGCTCGACCAGGACGCAACCGCTCCTGGCTGCCATGATTCGATTTGAGACTGTGCTTGGCCGAATCCTCTCCTATCCTTGCGGAATCCGTTGTGTCGTCGTTCTCCGCAAAACCTGAATCACCTCATGCGATTTTTTGTCACCGGCGCCGCCGGCTTTATTGGGTCCAACCTGGTCGACCGTCTGCTGGCAGACGGCCTTGACGTCATCGGCTGGGACGATTTCTCCACGGGGCAGGAACGCTTCCTCGAGGGTGCGCGGAAACAGCCGCGTTTTGCGCTGGTGCGCGGCGACAATCGTGACCTGTCCGCGCTTACTGCCGCGATGAGGGGGTGCGACTTTGTCTTCCATCTCGCGGCCAATGCCGACGTCCGCTTCGGCACCGATCATCCGCGCATGGATCTCGAACAAAACACCCTGGCCACCTTCAACGTGCTCGAGGCTATGCGCGCCAACGCCATCAAACGGCTCGCCTTCTCCTCGACCGGCTCCGTTTATGGCGAGACCGCCGTCATTCCCACCCCCGAGGACGCGCCGTTTCCGATCCAGACTTCCCTCTACGGCGCCTCCAAAGTCGCCTGTGAGGGGCTCGTCACCGCGTATGGGGAAGGTTTCGGGATCGAGAGCCACGTGTTCCGCTTCGTCTCCATTCTTGGCGAACGCTACACCCACGGCCACGTGCTCGATTTCTACCGGCAGCTTCGCGAACATCCCGGTCATCTCCGGGTGCTCGGCGACGGCACCCAGCGCAAGAGCTACCTTTATGTGCAGGATTGCGTGGATGCCATGCTCCACGCGATCCGTCTCGTCCCAGGACAGGCCGCCAGACCCCGCATCAACATCTACAACCTGGGCACGCCGGAGTACGTCCAGGTGAACGACAGCATCCGGATCATCTGTCGCGAACTTGGATTGAAGCCCGCGCTGCAATACACCGGCGGCGACCGCGGCTGGATCGGCGACAATCCCTTCATCTTCCTCGACACGAAAAAAATCCGGGCTACCGGCTGGAGGCCCAAGCTCACCATCGAACAGGGCATCGTGAAGACGCTCCGCTGGCTCGAGGCCAATCCGTGGATCTTTCAGAAGTGAAAGTGAGAGTGAATCTTGGGGAAAAGCGGGAAAGCGAGAAATTGGGAAATCGGGATGGCGCGAAACAACGACCAAACTTCAACGGATTCCCGGCCATCTACATTGAACACTCGCCTCGCGATCTCCTGATCTAGCATTCTCAGTCTTTCAGTCTGCGTTCCTCTCCTCATCCTTTCCCGCCTTCCCGCTTTTCCGCCAGCTTTCACTCCACAATGCGCATTGTCCTAACAGGCTCCAGTTCCGGGATCGGCCGCGCGCTGACCGAACGACTGCTGGCTCACGGACACAACGTCTGGGGACTCGCCCGTTCCGACCAGAGTCCCTTTGTCCTGGGCTCCAGCGGTGCCTTTCATGCCACCCGCTGTAATGTTGCCGAATGGTCGCAGGTTGAACCGGCCGCGCGCGAGATTCTGTCCGTCTGGCCGGAAATTGACGCGCTGGTCACCTGCGCCGGGATCCAGGGTGCCGTCGGCCGGACCGTCACGATCGACCCGCCGCAGTGGACCGCCACCGTGCGGGCCAATCTCGACGGAACTTTCCACGCCATCCGCGCATTCCATGCGGCGCTGCGCCGCGCGCCGCGCCGCGCGAAAATCGTCTGCTTTTCCGGCGGGGGCGCCACCAAGGCTCGACCCAATTTCTCCGCCTACGCCGCCGCCAAGACGGGCGTGGTGCGTCTGGTCGAGACCATCGCCGAGGAGGAGCGAACGGCGCCGCTCGATATCAATGCCGTCGCCCCCGGGGCGATCAACACCCGCCTGACCGACGAGGTGGTCGCGCTGGGTCCGGAGGTGGCGGGCGAAGCGGAGTATCAGGAGGCGTTGAAGCAAAAGACCGAAGGCGG
>PMBT01000103.1:19183-23337 GCA_003153035.1 Opitutia bacterium | reverse complement strand
GTCGAGGTTCTTGAGCGCCTCTTCCCCGACGTTCGGAATGTCCCGCGTGATTTCCTCGGGCCCGAGCTTGGTGTCGCGGGCGGTGACTTCGAACTCCTGGATGTGGATCGAAGTGAAGATATCGTCCTTCAGGGCCTTCTCGGAGATCAGAATGGCATCCTCGAAGTTGTAGCCGTTCCAGGGCATGAACGCGACGAGCACATTGCGGCCCAGCGCCATCTCGCCATGATCGGTGGAGGGGCCGTCGGCAATGACCTCGTCGGCCTTCACCTTCTGGCCCCGCTTGACGATGGGCTTCTGGTTGAAGCAGGTGCCGGCGTTGGAGCGCATGAACTTGCGCAGCTCGTAAACCATGATCCCGTTCTTCGGATCGCTCCGGGGACTGCGGTCGAAGTTGCGCGGCAGTTCGCCATCCTTGGTGACCACGATGCGCCGGGCGTCGACGGACGCGACGATGCCGGCTTCCGCGGCGACCACGACGATCTTGGAATCGCGCGCGACGCGCTCCTCGAGACCGGTGCCGACGAACGGCGCCTCGTTCTGGAGCAGCGGCACGCCCTGGCGCTGCATGTTCGAACCCATGAGCGCGCGATTGGCATCGTCGTGCTCGAGAAACGGAATCATGCCGGCGGCGACCGAGATGATCTGCTTGGGCGAGACGTCCATGTAATCGACTTCCTTGGAGTCGACCTCGAGGAACTCGCCGTCCCGGCGCACCGTGACCTTGCCGATAAAATGGCCCTTGTCGTCGAGCTCGGAGTTGGCCTGCGCGATGACCTTGCCCTCCTCCTGGTCGGCGGTGAGGTATTCGATCTTCTCGGTGGCGCGACCATCCTTGCTGATGCGGTAGGGCGTCTCGATGAAGCCGAACTCATTNNGGACCTCGAAGCCCGCGCGCTCGCGGTTGAGTCCCCCGGGCCCCAGCGCGGACAGCCGGCGCTTGTGGGTGACCTCCGCCAGGGGGTTGATCTGGTCCATGAACTGCGAGAGCTGGCTGCGGGCGAAAAAGTCGCGGATGACCGTCGTGAGCGCCTTCGGGTTGATCAGCTTNNCACTGGTTGGCGAGGAGCTCGCCGACCGTGCGGACGCGGCGGCTGCCGAGGTGGTCGATGTCGTCAACCACGCCGTCGCCGCGCTTGAGCCGGACGAGGTATTTCGTCGCGACGATGATATCCTCGGCGGTGAGGATCCGGTTTTCCAGGTCGGCCTTCAGCCCGAGCTTCTGGTTGATCTTGTAGCGGCCGACCCGGCTGAGGTCGTAACGTTTGGGATCGAAAAAGAGGCGCTTGAGCAGGGCTTTGGCGTTGGCGGTGGTCGGCGGCTCGCCGGGACGCAGNNCGCAGGCGCTTGTAGATTTCCTTGAGCGCCTCCTCCTCGTTGCGGGTGGGATCCTTCTTGAGCGCGCGGATGGTCGCGCCGTCGTCCACCGCGGTGTCGATGACCCGGATCGAGCCGATCTCGTGTTTTTCAAAGGTGCGGACGATCTGCTTGGTCAGCGGCTCGAACGCGCGGGCCAGCACGACGCCTTTCTGGGCGTCGATGGCGTCCTCCACGAGCACGAGCGTGCTCACATTCTCCAGGTCGAGGGCCTTGGCGACCTTGAGATCCTTGATCTCGTAGAAGAGGTGGAGGATGTCGAGATCGCTGGAATAGCCGATCGCCCGCAGCAGGGTCGTGATGAGGAATTTCCGNNAGGTCGTTGTTGTCGAACTGCACTTCAAGCCAGGTGCCGCGGTCGGGGATGATGCGGAAGGCAAACAGCTCCTTGCCACTGGCATGGAAGTCCTTCTCGAAGCAGATGCCCGGCGAACGGTGGAGCTGGGAGACGACNNGAGCCGCGCTCGGTCACCATCGGAATGTCCCCCATGTAGATCTCCTCGTCCTTGATGAAGTCCTCCTCACGCAGGCGCAGCTTCACGTAGAGGGGCACGGCGTAGGTGACGCCCTCGCGGATGCACTCGATCTCGGAGTGCTTCGGGTCGCCGATGGTATACGAGACGTACTCGAGAACGAGCCGGCCGTCGTAGGACTCGATCGGGAACACCTCGCGGAACACGGCCTCGAGGCCCTGGGGCTTCCGCTGCTTGTCGGGCACACCCTTCTGCAGGTAGTCGAGATAGGAATTGATCTGAATCTCGATGAGATTCGGCGGCGGAATGACTTCTTTGAGCTTACCGAAATTGATGCGTTCGGTGTGAGTGCGGTCGGCCATGATTATTCCCGGTTAAATGAAAAAGGACGGAGTGCGGACGCGCCAGCGCGGTGATCCAGCGCGGCTAGAAAGAACGGACCAAAGCAACGGCAAAGGACAGGCCATGGATGAACACGGCCTGCCCCGGGTGAAATGAATGCTGTGCGGTGCGAATCGCCAATCGTTGGTTACTTGAGCTCGACCTTCGCGCCGGCAGCCTCGAGCTTCTTCTTGATCTCCTCGGCTTCCTGCTTGGAAGCCCCCTCCTTGACCGACTTGGGCGCGCCTTCGACGAGGTCCTTGGCCTCCTTGAGGCCCAGCCCGGTGATGGCGCGGACTTCCTTGATCGCGGCAATCTTGTTCGGGCCGGCCTCGAGCAGGACGACGTTGAACTCGGTTTTCTCCTCGACCGGTGCGGCCGCGGCAGCAGCGGCGGGCGCGGCGGCGACCGCGACGGGCGCGGCGGCGGAGACGCCCCACTTGGCTTCGAGGTCTTTGACCAGCGCAGCGATTTCGAGGACCGACTGGCCGGAAAGCCACTCGATGACTTGTTCCTTGGTGATGTTGCTCATGATGATCTCGGGCCGCGGACTAGCGTCTTCTAACCCGAAGGGCGTTTAAGGGACGTATCCCCTAGCCTGCGGCGGTTGAGGTTGGATTTCCGTGGACGGCGGCGAAGCCGCAATGTCGGGAAAGTGATGGTGGTGGATTCGGGTCGGGCCGGACGGCCGCTCGCGGCTGGCGTGAAATCGTCCGCGAGCGGGCGGCCCGGCAAAAATCGGACTTAGCTGCCCTCCGCGGCACGGACTCTCGCCTGCAGGACGTTGACGACACCCTGCGGGACGGCGTTGAGCACGCGAACAAAGAGGGTGGCGGGTTGCTGGAGGAGGCCGAGGAACTGTGCGCGCATCACGTCGAGTGATGGCATTTCGGCCAGCTTCTCAATGTCCTTGGCTGAAATCAGCTTCTGGTTGAGGATGCCGACCTTCAGCACGATCTTCTGCTTCTCCTTGATGAAGTCGCGGAGGACCTTGGCGACGCCGGGCGAGTTCTTGCCGCCGACGATGACGGCTGTCGGCCCGATGAGCGCGCTGTCGACATTCGGCAGATTGAGGGCCTGGGCGGCCACCCGCAGCGAGCTGTTCTTGACGACATGGAACTCGGCGTGATGGGGATCGAGACGGCGGCGGAGCTCCGCCACGTCGGCGACGGTCAGCTTGTCGTAGTTCGCCAGGATGACGTAGTCGGATTTCTTGAGGTGGGTGGCCACCTCTTCGATCAGGTATTTCTTCTCAACTCTCATGGCAGGGGTCCCGGTTTAATATTTGCTGTATTCGTTGCCCGCGATCTTGACCGAGGGGCTCATGGTCGAGGAGAGCGAGAGGTGGAGGATGTAGCGGCCCTTGAAGGAGGCCGGCTTGGCCTTGCCCACGGCCTCGAGGACGACGGCGGCGTTCTCGAGAATCTGCGTCGGGGTGAACGAACGCTTGCCGATGCCCACGCCAACGTTGGCGGACTTGTCCATCTTGAACTCCACGCGGCCGGCCTTCACGGCCTTGATCCCGGCGGCAACGTCGTCGGTCACGGTGCCCGATTTCGGGTTCGGCATGAGACCCTTGGGGCCGAGGACGCGCGCGATCGTGCGGACGGTCTTCATCGCCTCGGTCGTGGCAATGGCCACGTCGAAATCGAGCCAGCCCTCCTGGATCTTCTGCATCATGTCCTGCAGGCCTGCGTGGTCGGCGCCGGCGTCGAGGGCCGCCTTCGGATTGTCGGTAAAAACGAGGACGCGCACCTTCTTGCCGGTGCCATTGGGCAGCGGGGTCGTCCCGCGCACCATCTGGTCGCCCTGCGAGGCGTCCACGCCGAGCCGGAAGGAAAACTCGACGGTCTCGTCGAATTTGGTCTTGGGAAACCTGGCGAGGATCTCCACCGCTTCTTTCAGTGGATACTCCTTGGTGAG
>PMBT01000103.1:0-19169 GCA_003153035.1 Opitutia bacterium | reverse complement strand
CCATGTTGCGGGCGGTGCCGGCGATCGTGCGGATCCCGGCCTCCTCCGTCTTGGCATTCAGGTCCTTGGCTTTGATCTTGTAGATCTCGAGCAATTGCTTGCGGGTCACCTTGCCCACCTTGTCCTGGTTGGGCTTGGCGGAACCGCTGGCGATGTTGGCTGCTTTCTTGAGCAGGATGGCCGCCGGTGGCGATTTCAGGATGAAGCTGAAGGTCTTGTCGGCGTAGACGGTGATGACCGTCGGCAAAATCATGCCGGCCTGGTCCTTGGTCTNNCCCTGCGCGCCGAGCGCGGGACCGACCGGAGGCGCCGGATTGGCGGCGCCGGCCGGAAGCTGGAGGCGGATGTAGCCGGAGATTTTCTTGGCCATGGCAAATTAGTTACGATTTACGATGTACGACTTACGATTGGGACGCTCGCGCGATGGATATCCGCATGCTGCGGAGGACGGCTCGAGAATCATAAATCGTAAATCGAAAATGCTAGTTCAGTCGGTGGTGCGCTGCACCTGCCAGTATTCGAGNNGTGAACCGGCCGAAAATGGAGACGGAAATCTTGAGCTTGCCGCGCGTGGGATCGATCTCGTCGATGCGGCCGTTGAGGTTCAGGAAAGGTCCGTCGGTGATCTTGACCTCTTCGCCCACCTCGTACTGCACCTTGGGCACTTCCTTGCCGGTCGCCGCCTCAATGCGGAACTTGATCTCGTCGATCTCGGACTGGCGCAGGGCCGCGGGCCGGTCGCCGCCGACGAACCCGATGACGCCCGCCGCCTCCTTCACAAAATACCACGGTTTGTTCATGACGTGGCCCTCCTCGTCGTAGAGCTTCATCTGGATGAACACGTAACCGGGGTAGAGCTTGCGCACCTTGCTGGACTTCTTGCCGCCCTTGACCTCGGAGACGGTCTCGGTGGGCAGGAGCACCTCGACGATATGGTCGTCGAGTTCCTCGGCGGCTTTGAACTTCTCAATGTAGGCCTTCACCTTCGGTTCCTGGCCCGAAAGCGTGTGCAAGGCGAACCACTGGGCGCCGGGGGGCGCGGAAGTCTTGGCGGGCATGAGGGTGCGGCGGTCAGCTGGCCAGCTTCGTGAAGAGGTCCACGAACTGGTAAAGGGAGAAATCGGCGATGCTGGTGAACAGGCCGAGCAACAGGGAGGCCACGATGACAACCACGGTCGAATCCCACAGCTCCTGGCGCGTGGGCCAGGAGGCCTTCTGCAGCTCGGTGATCATCTCGCCGGTAAAGATGCGGGTGGCGCGAAACGGGTTTTTCATAAGAAGCGTGGGCTGGCAGGGCAGAAGGGACTCGAACCCCTAACCGACGGTTTTGGAGACCGTTGCTCTACCAATTGAGCTACTGCCCTCCGTGGTGGTAATCTTTCTTCTCTTAGACGACGCCGCCGAGGCCCCTGTAACGAAGCCTCGGCGCACGCCGTAAAGCGTCGGGCGAAGGCTTATTCGATGATCTCCGTGATCCGACCTGCGCCAATGGTCCGGCCGCCCTCGCGGATGGCGAATTTCTGCGTCTTCTCCATGGCGATGGGCACAATCAGATCGAGCACGAGGTTGATGTTGTCGCCCGGCATGATCATCTCCACCCCCTGCGGCAGGGCGATGATACCGGTGACATCGGTGGTGCGGAAATAGAACTGCGGACGGTAACCGTTAAAGAACGGCGTGTGCCGGCCACCCTCTTCCTTGCTGAGCACGTAAATCTCGGCCCGGGCTTTCTTGTGCGGGGTGATCGACTTCGGCCAGGCGATGACCTGGCCGCGCTCAATGCCTTCCTTTTCCACGCCGCGCAGCAACACGCCGACGTTGTCGCCCGCCTGCCCGCTGTCGAGCATCTTGCGGAACATCTCGACGCCCGTAACCACGGTTGTGGACGTGTCGCGCAAACCGACGATCTCCACGGCGTCGCCCACCTTGCACTGGCCGCGCTCAATGCGCCCGGTGGCGACGGTGCCGCGGCCGGTGATGGAAAATACGTCCTCGACGGACATGAGGAAAGGCTTGTCGATCTCGCGGGCGGGCTGCGGGATCTCGGTGTCGATCGCATTCATCAACGCGTCGATGGCCGCGATTCCCTCCGGCTTGCCCTCAAGCGCAGCGGTGGCGGAGCCACGCACGATGACCGCCTTTTCGCCATCGAACTTGTACTTGGTCAGCAGCTCGCGGATCTCCATTTCGACGAGTTCGAGCAGCTCCGGGTCGGGCAGCAGGTCGACCTTGTTGAGGAACACGACGAGCTTCGGCACGCCGACCTGACCGGCCAGCAGAATATGCTCGCGGGTTTGCGGCATCGGCCCGTCGGCCGCGCTCACCACCAGAATGGCGCCGTCCATNNACCGTGCCGCCCTTGGCGATGTCCGCATAGCTTTTGATCTCGGCCAGCCCTTTCTTCGCCTGGACCACGAGAATCGCAGCCGTCAGGGTCGTCTTGCCGTGATCAACGTGGCCGATCGTGCCGACGTTTACGTGCGGTTTTGTGCGTTCGAATATTGCTTTAGCCATGTGGTGGAGACAGTTGAATTAGATGATTGACCTCTGGCCTGACGTCGGAAGACCCGCCGACGCTGACCTGGAGCCCAGAACCGGATTTGAACCGGCGACCCCGTCCTTACCAAGGACGTGCTCTGCCAACTGAGCTATCTGGGCAGACCAAGCCTAGGCCAGAAAGGGAAAGAAGGGTTGAACGTGGACAACCGGTTTTGGGCCGTCAACTGTAATCTTTGCAGTTTCTTGCGTTTCGCATTCCTTCGCGTCTGTCATGCTGACAACCACATCAATTGGCCGCTACCAAGATCGTTCGCACGGTCGGGTCAACGGGATGGAAACTGACTCTGGTTTGCATTTCCGCATCCAAGTGAAGCTGGGAATGGCGACGCATTGCTGCTTTGATGGAACCTCCTTAATGAATACCTTATCATTTTGGTCATTATTATCTTACATCATAACTCTTCTCGCAACGGCGGTGCCACAGCGCGCTGCTGAAGCTTGGAGGCCGTTTTTCAACGGGCGCGATCTCGCGGGTTGGAGCATGTTCATGACCAAGCCGGATCGAACTTGGGAAGTGCCGGATCTGCAGCGTGATGCTGATGGCAACTACCTTGAACCAATCGGTAGGAACCGCGATCCGCTAAAGGTCTTTGTAATTGAAAACACCGAAGGCCGTCCGGCAATCCACATTTCAGGCCAGGGTTTCGGCGTGATCATGACTGATGAGTCATTCGCAGATTTCCACCTTCGCCTGCAGGTCAAATGGGGAGAGCGAAAGTGGGGCACCAAGCTGCATTCACCACGGGACAGCGGGCTGCTTTATTTCTGCCACGGACCGCCGGGCTACGACCATGAAACGTGGCCGCGCTCAATTGAGTTTCAGATTCAAGAGCACGATATGGGCGACCTTTTCGCCTTGGGTGCGCAAATCACCGTGCCGGCCCGGCTGGAAGGGCGGCTCTGGCACTTTGATCCCAGCGGTGCGCCCACCCTCTTCGTGCAAAAACCGCCGGTCGGCAACCGCTGTGTGAAACTGGTGGATGCCGAAAGGCCCAACGGCGAATGGAATACCCTTGAGTTGATCTGCCTCGGCGGCGACAGCATCCATATCGTCAACGGGAAAGTCGTGATGCGCCTCCACCAAGCCCAACGCCTCGACGGGGCCTCACCAGCGCCCCTCACCTCCGGACGAATCAGCCTGCAGACAGAAGGTGCGGAAGTCTTCTACCGCGACATCGAAATCCGGCCGATCACCGCCATTCCGCCGGAATTCGCCGGGCCGTGAGTTGACGCCGGCGGCGATCCCGGGGGGCCGTTCATGGCGTGGTCTCGGGCAGAGTGAGTTCCCGCACCCAGATGTTGCGAAAGGCGACGGGATTGCGGTGGTCCTGCAGCACCAGCGGAAGCCTCGCGGCGTGCGGTGCGTAATGCGGTTCCCCGCGAAACACGGTCGGGCCGCGCAGCACCGCGTCATATTGCACGAGCACGCCGTTGTGAAATGCCGTCATCCGTGCCGGGGCCAGCAGCCGGCCGTCCGGCGCGAACCGCGGTGCAATGAACACCACATCGTAGGTCTGCCATTCCCCCGGACGGCGGTTGGCATCCACCAGCGGCGGGTGTTGCTTGTAGATGGCGGCCGCCTGGCCGTTCACGTAGGTCGGGTTCTGCCAGGAGTCGAGGATCTGCAATTCGTAGAGTCCCATGAAAAAGATGCCACTGTTTCCCCGGTCCTGGCCGGCCCCCTCGACCTTTGCGGGCGAGCGGAATTCCAGGTGGAGTTGCAGGTCGCTGAACACGGCCTTGGTGCGCTGGTCACACGGCTTGGGATTCGGCGCGATGATCATCGCGCCGTCCTCGATCTTCCATCCCGGCTCTCCAGACCGCACGGGTTCCCAGGCGTCGAGATTCGTGCCATTAAAAAGCACGACGGCATCGGACGGCACGCCACCGGCGGGCACGGCGATCACGGGCGGCAAGGGTGTCCACTGTTCGGTGGCTTCGGGTGGCGGCAGTTCGCCGGCCGCGATGGCCCATCCGAAGCACAGACTGCCGATCCCCAGAACGATCAAGGTGCGCATGGTGTTCGAAGATGCACCGGATGCGCCTGGAGACAAGTCGCAGCGGGCCGAACCCCCGGGAACACGGGTGCGGCGCCCATGCAGGAGATCGAGGGTTCCATCGCCGGACAGCTTCCTCTCAATTAATCGTCATGGCCCCACCACGACCCGGTAATTCCCGGGTGGCAGGCGCTCTCCGAGGTGCAAGGTCTTCGCCAGATAGTCGCGAAAAAAGACATCCACGTCCTCAAGATCGGAGCTGACCGTTTCCACCGGCCGCCCCAGCATTCCGGAGACCGTTACGGAAACCAGAAATTCCGCCGGCTGCCAGTCAGCCCGGCCGGCCGGCAGCTGGATCTCGCCGTCGATGGGGCGGGGAAACCCGCGTATCATTTTTCCGCTGCCTGCCTCCCGCACCTCGACCAAACCCTGCCGCGCAGGGAGCGGAGTCAACGGCAGATCTTCCCGGTCAAAGCCCAGAAACGGATCGAGGGGGGGGCCTTTGAGCAAATCCGTCGGCCCCCGCAGCAGGGTTTCCGCGGAGGCGATCGGCAGGGTCAGTTCCGCCTGGCCGTAAGTGAGCTTCGAATCGAAATCAGGAAAAACCTGCCCGGGCTGCCGCCGCACGGCGGCGGGCAACGGTCCCTGATTCGTGTTCCATTCGGTCGGCAGGAACAGCGGGGTCGGATCGAAAAAGGTGGCTTGATCCCGCACCAGCGAGTTCCCCACCCGCTCAAGCGGGCCAACAGATACCCTCGGGGCGGCGGGCGGCCGCGCTGGGGCCCCAGTGTCGGTCAGCGGTCGAAACAGCACCATTAGCCCAAGCAAGGCGAAAGCCACGGTCAGCCCCGCCACCCACCACCCGGCCCGGCGCCGTTTGACTACCGTCGACATGCAGGTACCCCCGGCGCTCGCTCAGCGGCCCGCCGGCCCGCCGCCGGTGGTCGGCTCCATCGCCCATTGCACGCCGCCGGTGAAGCCGGCCCGCCCGGCCATCTCCGCGATGACGCCCATGTCTTCCAGGGGCACGCGCCGGTCGGCCCGCACCAGCAGCGCCAGACCCTTTTCGTTGCGGGCCCGTTTCTCCAGCCAGCCACGCAATTGCGCATAATCCAGCTTGCCGTCTTCCACAAACACGACGTCCGAACGCGGCAGGCTGATGACCACGAGCGCCCGCGCCGCACCCTCGACGGCCCCAGTCATCTCCGGGAGCTTGAAATCCACGCCCAATCCCGGCGCGAGCACAAACCGGGAGCCAAACAGGAGGAAGAACAGCACGATCAGGGCGCCGTTGACCAGGAACAGCAGGTCGAAACTCCGCGGCGGCGGCCGCAGTTGCGCAGCGAGGTCCAAGGGATGCGTGATCATGGCTTGGCCGGTGGTTTCGCCCCCGCCCCGGGGTCGGCCCCGCCGTTGGGCGGCAGCGCCCGGTATTCCCCGAGCAAATACTTCATGATCTCGTTGCCCGCCCAT
The DNA here is from genome assembly GCA_003153035.1 of Opitutia bacterium. Classification (GTDB taxonomy): domain Bacteria; phylum Verrucomicrobiota; class Verrucomicrobiia; order Opitutales; family Opitutaceae; genus Fen-1467. Next base: position 13,140 of record PMBT01000103.1, on the reverse strand, counting down.
TCCACGTCCCGCACGATCGCCCGGACGCGGCCGTTCAGAAAATGGTAGGCCAGGTGGCCGGGAATGGCGACGAACAGGCTGCCCGCGGTGCTGAGGAGGGCCTGCCACATGCCGGACGCCAGCGCGTTCGCGGTGGCGTAGCTCCCGCCCTGCATGAAGGCATGAAAGGTCGTGATCATGCCGAGCAGGGTGCCCAGCAGCCCGACCAGGGGGGCCACCTGGGAGATGGCCGCGATCGAACCCAGCCGGCGCTCCAGCACGGGAATCTCGATCAGGGCCGCCTCCTGCACTGCCAGCCGCATGGTTTGCTCATCGCGGTCCGCGTGCAGCAGGGCTGATTTCACCACCGCCGCCACCGGACCGGGCGTTTCCTCGCAAACCGTGAGCGCTTCCATCAGCCGCCGCTTGGCCAGGATGTTCTTGATCCCGCCGACGAACGCGGTGGAGCGGATCTGCCCGCGGTGGAGGTAAAGCAGCCGCTCGATGAACAGGAGCGTGCCGGCCAGGCCCATCGCCAGCAGCACCCACATCATGGGCCCTCCCTTGGTGAAAAGACTGAAATCTAGACCCGTCATGGTTGCGACGACTCTGTCCTGATTCCACCCGAACCGTAAATGCTAAAGCGGTCCTGGCGCCACGGCTTCCCCTCCGCCGCTCCCTCCCGGTCTGCCCGGCCATCTCCCGCGATATCGTGGTTCATCGGGCTACTCCGGCTTGGTCTTTTCCCCGCCCTTTCCCGCGCTGAAACGCTCCAGCCGCTGCTGGGCCAGCGCCCCGCCGGGCAGCTGCTGCCGGAGCAGGAGCTCGTAGGCGCCGCGCGCCTGGTCAAGCCGGGCCTGCTTTTCATAAAGGTCCCCAAGCTCCAGCAGGACGCGCGACATCCAATAGCGCCCCTTTGCACCGAGCTCGGCCGCCCGCGCGGGGTCGAGCAGCACGGTATTGATCACCAGCATCCACGCCGCCTGCGCGCGGTCGGGCGCGCCGCGCTTGGCCTGCGCATTGCCATGCTTGTACCCCGCCTCCACCCGCAGGTCGACCGGCGCCGTCGGCAGGTCCTGCAGCCGCTCGTACATCGCCACCGCGCTTTCCCAATGCGACGGATCGCTGGCCGCCTGGGCGTAATGGCAGTCGGCCAGCGCCAGTTGCGCCAGCAGCACGTCCTGATGTCCCGGAAACTTGTTCGTGATCTCCTCGTAGGTCTGCTGCGCCAGGCCGAAGCGATTCAATTTCCGCCACAGGTCGCCCTGCTTCAACCGGGCGTAAAAGACTAGGTCGCTTTGCGGATAGCTGGTCACCAGCCGCTCGATCAGCCGGTCGGCATCCTCGTAGGCGGCATCCTGGCCGAGGCGCTCGGCGCTGAGCGCCGCCTCGTACAGGGCAAACGGGGCGTAACTGCTGTCCGGATACGCATCGGCGAGCTTCGTGAACAGGCCCTGGGCCTCGACAATCACGTTGCGCGCCACGTAGTAGTCCGCCTCCGCGATGTACGAGTAGATCGCCGCGTCGGTTTTCGGAAAATCGGTGCGCAGGTTCTTCAGCAGCTCCAACCCCGCCGGAGTCGCGGCGGGCTCGGTCTTGCCCGAATCCAGCAAGGCCTGCGCCTTCAGGAGGATGCTGGTGCTGGTCACATCGGTCTTGAGTCCCGTGGCGAGCTTCCCGATGGCCGGCGCCTCCAGCAGCGCATCGACCAGCCGGATCGCCTCGGCCGGCGAGCCGGCTTCAAAGGCCAGGCGCGCCTGCAGCCACGCCATGCGGACGAACAGGTCCGGGGGGAGCGCGGCGGCCCCGGACTGGCCGAGGAGCCGCGTCACCCGTTTGAGCGCGGGCGCCGTCCGGCCGTGCACCTGGAGCGCCCGCGCGAGGTTCCACTCGGCCTGCCAGCGGCTCACCGGATCAACGCCGGCCGTCCCCGCCGCGTCGTCGAGCAGTGTTTGCGCGGCATCCAGCCGCTCCAGGTTGGCTTCCGCCGCATTGATCTCCGCCAGCACGCGCTGGAACAGCAGCACGCCCGGGGCCACGGCCCCCGGGGGTTCGCGCTGGGCCGACCCGTAGGCGTCGGCGGCGTTGCGATAGTCCCCGGCGCGAAAATAGGCGTCGGCCACGAGCACGCCGAGCTGCGCCCGGGCGTCGCCCGCCGGCAGTTCGGCTCGCAGCTGCGCCGCGTAGTCGGCGGCCGAGCGGTAGCGCCGCAACTCCCAGGCCACGCTGGTGAGCACGCCCAGCGCCTGCGTCCGCAATTGCGACCCCGGAAAACTCTCCAGCAGCGTCTTCGCATCTTCTTCCGCGCGGCCGTAGTTCTTCTCGAAGAGCGCCGCCTGCGCCCGATAGATCAGCAGTTCCTCCTTGATCGGATGCGGGACCGCCGCCGCGATCAACTGGTCGAGTTTCTCCCGGAACCGCGCGCGGGCCGCGCCAGTGTCGCTGCCCCGGGCCAGGAGCTGCAGCGCGGCCCGCTGCGGTTCCCGGCTGACCGCCCGGTCGAGCAGCCCGAACAGCGCATTGCGCCCCACCCCGCTGTCCGCGCCGGCGATCAGGCCGAGCAGCAGCCGCATGTCATCCGTCTCCTGCCGTTCCTCGGGCGGCAGGGACTGGAGCTGGCGCTGCAGGAGCGTCACGGCCTCGGCCTTGCGGCCCAGGGCATCGAGGGCCACGGCATAGTACCGCGCATAAACGTAGCCTGATTTCTGGCCCTGGAGGCGCTCCATGTTCTGCCGCAGCCGGCCGGCCTCCTGCTCGGTCACCGGACCCGAAAGCAGCTTGACCCGAAGCTGCTCCAGCTCGAATCGCGCGCGCTGAAGATCAGACACCGCGCTCTTGACCGCCTCCTCGTACGCCTGATCCCGCCGGCCAAGATCGCCCGCCTGGTCCGCGATCATTCCCTCGAGAAACCGGAACCAGCCCCGCTCCGCGGCCGGCAGTTCGTCGATCTTCACCTGGGCCGCCTCGCTCCGGGCCGGCTCCGCCTGTTTCCGGTACGCCGCGATCAGTCCGGCGCGCAGATGATAGGCAGCGGTTCGCACCCCGGGAATCCGGGCCAGGTCCTGCTCGGCGTCCGCCAGGCGCCCCTGGTCGAACAACGCCGCGGTGAGTTCCAGTCCCAGGCGGTTTTTCACCGGGTCGGATGTATCGGTTGATTCGAGCAACTCCCTGAGCAGCACCTCCGCCGCCGGTGAAAAACCGAGCTGCAAGGCGCGCTTCGCCGCTTCATCGCGCATGATCCAGCCGCCCGGCGCCGGCCGGGCCTCTCCCACCGCCACGAGCGGCGCCATCGGGGTGGTTCCCGTCGGCATCGCCGCGGTGTTTTCAGCCGGGGCCGCCGCGGTTTTTCCGGCCGCTGCCGTCATGTTGGGCGGAGTCACGTTCTGGCCGCGCAGCCCGGCGCTCATCCACATCCCGGCGGCAATCGCGGCAGCCAGCGAATTGAACATCAAGCGGTGCATGCGTTTTGGGAAGGTTGCGGCGGGTGGCGCGGCGTGGCAAGCCCGCCCGAAACTATAAACATCCACAGGTCCTGTAACCGGTTAAGGCTCGCGTCAGCCGCCGCGTTTGACCTATACCAACCGCGAAAGTTCAACACTTCCCATCCCCCAACCGCCATGAGCATCGTCCTCGTCCTCCTGCTGTTCCTCCTCGCCCTCGTCGTGGTGCTGGCCCTCTTCGTGGTCGGCATCTACAATCGGCTCGTCGCCCTCCGCAACCGCTTCAAGAACGCCTTTGCGCAGATCGATGTCCAGCTCAAGCGCCGTTATGATCTGATTCCCAACCTCGTCGAGACCGCGAAGGGGTACCTCAAGCACGAGCGGGAGACGCTGGAGAACGTCATCAAGGCCCGCAACATCGCCTACACCGCATCCCAAGCCGCGGCCGCCGACCCCGCGAATGCCGCCGCGGTCAAGAGCCTGCTGGGGGCTGAAAGCGGACTAACCGGCGCGCTCAGCCGCCTGATGGCCGTCTCCGAGGCCTATCCCGATCTCAAGGCGAATCAGAACATGATGCAGCTCACCGAGGAGCTCACCTCGACCGAGAACAAGATCTCCTTTGCCCGCCAGGCCTACAACGATTCGGTCATGGTCTATAACACCACGCGCGAAACCTTCCCCAACGTCGTTTTCGCACCCATGTTCGGCTTCACCGCGGCCCAGCTCTTCCAGATTGAGGACCAGGCCGAGCGCGAAGCGCCGAAGGTCACCTTCTCGTGAAAGGGCTGAAAGGCTGAAGCGCTGAAAAGCTGAAACACCTTTTTCAGACCTTCAGCCCTTTAGGTTTTCAGCCTTTCTCCCGATGGACTTCTTCCAGGCTCAGGAACGTGCCCGCCAGCGGACCACTCGGCTTGTCGTGCTGTTCGCCTTGGCCGTCGTCGGGACCATCGTCCTGAGCTACGCGGCGGCCGTTGCGCTGGTCAACGTCCGGCGTGCGCAATCTGCCTACTCCGCGGATCAGCTGGTCTGGTTCGACCCGCCGCTCCTGCTGGCAGTCACCGCCGGCACGCTGGTCGTCGTTGCTTGCGGCTCGCTCTACAAATGGTCCGTCTTTCGCGCGGGAGGCTCGGCCATCGCCGAAGGCGTCGGCGGCCGGCGCCTCGAAGCGCACACGGTCGATCTGCAGGAGCGCCGCCTGCTCAACGTGGTCGAGGAGATGGCCATCGCCGCGGGGGTGCCCATCCCCGCCGTCTACGTGCTCGATGATGAACCCAGCCTCAATGCCTTCGCCGCCGGCCTCACGCCCAGCGATGCCGTGGTGGCCGTCACCCGCGGCACGATGGAGAAGCTGAGCCGCGACGAGTTGCAGGGAGTGGTCGCGCACGAATTCAGCCACATCCTGAATGGCGACATGCGGCTGAACGTGAAGCTGGCGGCCATCGTGTTTGGCATTCTCGTGATCGGCCTGATCGGCCGCGGCATCCTCAGTGGCCTCGGCCGGGGCCGCGTGCGCGTGCGCGGCAAGGGCGGCGGCGGCCTGGCCGTGATTCTCGCCATTGGACTGGCCGCGATGATCATCGGCTATATCGGCTACTTCTTCGGCCGGCTCATTCAGGCCGCCGTGTCCCGTCAGCGCGAATTTCTCGCCGATGCGTCGGCGGTGCAGTTCACGCGCAATCCGGGCGGCATTGTGGGTGCGCTGCGCAAGATTGGCGGCTATGCGCTCGGCTCGCAGCTCGCCACCGCCAAGGCGGCCGAGATCGGCCATTTCTTTTTCGCCGAGGGCTCGAACAACCTGCTGTTCGAAGGTCTCTGGGCCACCCATCCGCCGCTCGACCTGCGCATCCGCACCATCGACCCGCAGTGGGACGGCAAGTTCTTTGATCCCGCCACGGCGGTCAACGTGCGGACGGAAAGCTTTCAGAGCGCCGCCGGCGGGCCACCGCCGACGCCGGCGGAGATCGCGCTGCGCCGGGCGTACAACACCCCCGGCGGCCTGCCTCCGCTCTTGTCCCCGCGCGGCCTCCCGCTCGCGCCCGCCGCCCTCATGGCCCAGATGGGCAGCCTCACCCCGCAACAGGTCGACCACGCGCGCACGCTGCTCGATGCCACACCGGAGCGCCTGCGCACCGCGGCCCGGACCGCGCGCGAAGCGCCCGCCCTCGTTTATGGGCTGCTGCTCGAACAACGCAAAGTGGTCGGCGACGCGCAGGCTGCAATCCTCGCCGCGCAGCAGGGCGCGGACCTGGTCGGCCTGGTGCGCGAGTTGCTGCCGCATTTCGCCGGGCTCGCCGCGGACGCCAGGCTCCTGCTCGCCCAGCTGGCCCTGCCGGTTCTTCGCCAGATGCCCCCGGCCGGGCAGGCGGCTTTCGCCACCACCTGCCAGGCGCTGATCGCGGCTGACGAGCGGCTTTCATATTTCGAATTCGCAATGCAAAAGGTGGTGCTCCGCCATCTCGCCGTCGCCAGCGAACCGTCCGCCGTCACCATCCAGATCTATTCGTTCAACGCCGTGGTGCCGGAGATCGCCGTGCTGCTTTCCGCGCTCGCCTGGGCCGGGTCCATGCAGGGCCCGGAACAGGCCGACGGCTCCATCCAAGCCGACACCCCGGCCGCCGTGGCCGCCTTCCGCGACGGCGCCGCCCAGCTCAAACTGATCGAGCCGCAACTGGCGCTCCTGAATCCCGACGCCTGTGATTTTAGCCAGGTCGACGCTGCGCTCGACAAGCTCGCGGGCGCCTCGTTCCCCATCAAACAGCGCCTGCTGCTGGCCGGGGCCCACACCGTGACCCACGACAACCAGATCCGCGATGAGGAGGCCGAGCTGCTCCGCGCATTCGCCGATTCGCTCGGTTGCCCGATGCCTCCGCTGCTGGCCGCGTGATGAGCGGGCGGGCGCCGCCGGTTTGACCTTTACTGCCTTGCCGTGGCCCGTCGCCTGCGGACGAGCCGGCCGGCCGGCGGGCCGAAATTCTGCAGAACCTCAGTCGAGCTTGCGGTATTTGTCCGGCGGGATCTTGAACCGGTGGCCGGAGTCAAGGTCGGTGAAGATGTGCCATTGAATGTCGTCCGTCTTGTGCACGGCGACTTCCAGCCGCTGACCCTGGTCGTAGTGGTATTCTTCCGACTCGAACAGGTGGTCGGCGTGCGGCACCGCTTCACCAATTTCCCCGCTGTGGTTCTCCAGAATCTCGATTTTCCAGTGCATGGGAGTTAAGGGGTTCAAGCAACGCTGCGGACTACGCCGCAAGCGCGCCGCCCATGCTGCAACGAGCCCGCTCCGGGTCAAGTCCGGCTGCGGTTTTTAGGGAAATTTTCCCGGGTATCCGTCATTCAGTTCGACTGCCGGCACTTCCTCCCGGCCGTTGCCCGTCAGCCGCCTTCGTCTGCCTCACCCGGCAACACCTGCCCAATGTGGAAATCAGGAAAGCCGGCAGGCAATCCCACAATGCTCGGTTCGTGCTTCGCTAACTGCCCCCTGGTGGCAGACTTCCCAGGTTCCTGATTTCCACCTTTCGCCTCCTGTCCGTTGTCTTCTGGGCGCGGCGCCGATTCAGCTTGGAAAGACCCGGGCAGCAGAGTTATCGCTCAGTGCCAACCCGCCAGCCCATGCTCATCGTTCACGTCCACGTTCACGTAAAGTCCGAGTTTGTCCAGGCCTTCGCCACCGCCAGCCTCGAAAACGCCCGCCAATCCGTTCGCGAACCGGGCATCGCCCGCTTCGACGTCGTGCAGCAGACCGACGATCCCGCGCGGTTCATCCTCGTTGAGGCCTACCGCACGCCGGCGGCTCCGGCCGCTCACAAGGAGACCGCGCACTACCAACTCTGGCGCGACACCGTCGCGCCGATGATGGCCGAGCCGCGCACGAGCGTGAAGTTCACGAACCTATTTCCCGACGACTCTGGCTGGCAATAATTCTGCCAGGCCAGATCCCATGCGTTTCGAATTCGCCACCGCCACTCGTGTTCTCTTTGGCCCCGGCGTGCTGCGCGATGCCGGCACCGCCGCCCGCGAGTTCGGCCGCCACGCCTTCGTCGTGACGGGCCGGGAGCCGCGCCGGGCAGAACATCTGCTTGACCTGCTCGCCGCCGGAGACGTCGCCGCGACCACCTTCGCCCTGGCCGGCGAACCGACCACGGATGCGGTGATTGCGGCCGCCGCGCAGGCCCGCGACGCCAAGTGCGATTTGGTCGTCGGCTTTGGTGGCGGCAGTCCCCTCGATGCCGCCAAGGCTGTTGCCGCGCTGCTCACCAATCATGGCGGCCTGCTTGACTACCTTGAGGTCGTCGGCCGGGCGCAGCCGCTCGTCCATCCGGCCGCGCCGTGTGTGACCATTCCCACCACCGCCGGGACCGGCGCCGAGGTCACGCGCAACGCGGTTCTCGCCTCGCCCGCGCACCAGCTCAAGGTCAGCCTGCGCAGTCCGCACATGCTGCCGCGGCTCGCCCTGGTCGATCCTGAGCTGACCCATGGCCTGCCGCCGGCGCTCACCGCAAGCACTGGTCTCGATGCGCTCACGCAGCTGATTGAGCCCTTTGTCTCCAGCCGCGCAAATCCGCTTACAGACGGACTCTGCGCCGAGGGCATCCGCCGTGCGGCGCGATCCCTGCGACTGGCCTTCCATGACGGCCGCTGTGCCGCGGCACGCGAGGACATGGCACTGGCCAGCCTGTTCGGCGGCCTGGCGCTCGCCAACGCCGGCCTGGGGGCGGTGCATGGTTTCGCGGCGCCGATCGGCGGAATGTTTCCCGCGCCGCACGGCGCCGTCTGTGCCGCATTGCTCGCCCACGTCATGGCGGCTAACCTGCAGGCAGCCAGGGCCCGGCTGCCTGGCGGCGAGACCCTGCGGCGCTATACGGAGGTGGCGCATCTCCTGACCGGCGATTTCACGGCCACCGCCGAGGACGGCGTGCACTGGGTGCGCGCCCTAGTGGCCGAACTGCAGATTCCCGGGCTGCGCGTCTACGGCGTCGCCGCCGAGCACGTTTCCATCCTCGTCGAACGGGCCGCCCAAGCCAGCAGCATGAAGTCCAATCCGCTGCCGCTCACCGCTGGTGAACTGGCGGACATCCTCGGGCGTTCGCTGTAGGGATGTGAATCCGGGAAACCAACGCGGATCCCCGGCGTCATTATCACTTCAATCTGTCTCCAACACTATATCTACCATGAAATCATTCCGATTGATGGCCGCGGCCTTCGCCGCTGTTTGTCTCACCAGTATCCTCGCCTTGGCCGCCGATGTCGCTGGCACCTGGAAATGGTCTGTGCCGGGCCGTGATGGCCAGCCGCGGGAATTCACGCTCAAGCTCGAGCTCAAGGACGGCCAGCTGACCGGCAGCCTGACCGGCTTCCGGGGCGAAACCCCGATCAGCGACGCCTCATTCAAGGATGGCCAGGTCGCCTTCTCCGTCGTCCGCGAATACAATGGGAACAAGGTTGAAACCAAGTATCAGGGCCAGCTGGATGGCGATACCATCAAGGGTTCCGCCGAGGGACCGGGCCGCGACGGCCAGGTCACAAAGCGGGACTGGACGGCAACCCGCGCGCCGTAAAATCTACGTTGTCTCCCGGCCGCCCGACCCGATCGGTCGGCCCTTGTTAAGCTCGAACCGCGCCCTCCGACGGCGCGGTTCTTTTTTGCGCGGTCAGGATCGCGCGCAATCTCAGCGTTATTCCAGCGTTACTTATGTTCTAGACCTTTGTCATCGCGAGGCGCGCGAAGCGTGCCGTGGCGATCCAGCTGGATTGCTTCGTCGCCGGGCTCCTCGCAATGACAGTCTAGTCACCAAGGGTCGTCGGTATCAGTCGTCCCGCCCGCGGACCGCGCCGAATTCACGCCGGCCCGCCGACATACCGCGCGAAGACCATCTTGCCGCCGGCCGACGGGAGGACGCTCGTGATCTCGGCGGTCACCCGCCGGCCCAGGTGAGCGCGCGCAGTGTTGACCACCACCATCGAACCATCCTCCAGGAAGCCCACTGCCTGCCCCTCCTCCTTACCGAGCTTGACCAGATCGACCTCAATGGTGTCGCCGACCAGGAGTTCCTGGTGCAGGGCCTTTGCCAGGTGATTGAGATTGAGCCACGGCACGCCGTGAAATTCGGCCATCTTCGCGAGATTGTAGTCGGTCGTGAGCAGGCGGGCGCGCATGGATTGCGCCAGGAACACGAGCTTGGCGTCGACATCCTGCCGTTTGGTGACCTCGCTCTCATGAATTCGGAGATCCAGGTTCTTGATCCGTCGCAGGTCGTTGAGCACTTCGAGACCGCGCCGGCCGCGCGCCTGCCGAAGCGGATCGGTTGAGTCGGCTACGTTCTGCAGCTCTTCGAGCACAAACCGTGGGATGACCAGCGCGGCGTTGATGAAACCCGCCTCGCAAATCTTGGCCACGCGGCCGTCGATGAGGGCGCTCGTGTCGACCACCACCAGGGGCGTCTCCACGTCGTGCGGCACAAAGCGCACGTAGGGAATCACGAGGTTGAATTCGTCCTTGCCCCGCAGCGCGATTACCGCGCCGAGGTAGGTGCAGATCAGAAACAGCGCCAACCGGAAGAGGTAGATCACCTGCGGATCTCCGTTGTCGAAGAGCGGAGACGACGAGAGGAACATCGCAACGAGAGCCCCGACCGCCAGGCCAAACGTAAGTGCGGACAGCCCGCGCAACGAGAAGCCCTTCAGCAGCATGTCCACCAGAACGACCAGCACTCCGATCAAGAGGCCGATCAGGGTCGCGCGCAGGCGATAGGCATCCCACTCCTGAATGGAATAGCAGAGCAGCCATCCGGCGGCTGTGCAGAGGGCGATAAAAACCGCGCGGATGGGCAGCAGGGTCTTGTTCATATGAAGGGCCGAAGCCTCCCGGGCTTCATCGTTTGCAGAACCGGAAGGCGCGGACGGAGGAGGCCAGCCGCCACTACTGCATCGGGCAGGGTGATCGTCCACCTGGCCTGGTAATTCCCCTCCGTTCCTCGATTCACAGATTTATCCGACTATACCCGCCGGTACATGACAATCCAATATTCGCCGGCGCTGGGGAGAAAGGCACTGCTCGCGAGGACCGGACCTAGATCGCGCCCACCGGCCGGGTTTCGTCGAAGCGTACGACCGCCCGGTTCTCAGCGCGTGAGCGGGCCAGCAAGACGGTGAACCGTGCCTCCCAGTCGTTGTGTCCTTCGAGGTCGATCAGCATCTGCGCCACGGCCCATTCGCCGGGATCGCGATCCTCGGTCCAATGCGTGTGCTTCGTGGAACGTCCCTCCGGATCGATCCGGAACCGCCCGCGCGCCTCGAAATAGGCGCCGAAGGCCGCTTCAATGCGGCGTGCCTCGTCCGAGGCCGACCCGCCCGGCGCGGTCTCTGCCGCCTCCCCGGTTTGCAGGCGCGCGGCGGCGTTCTCCCACTCGCGTGCCGCCACCTCCTGCAAAAAACCCAGGATGGCCGTGCGCACCAGCCGCCGGAACGCCGCCGGGTCGCGCGTCACGTCCGCCGCCAGCGGCCGGGCCGGTTTGTCCGCCTGCTCCGCCGCCACGAAGCCGGGATCCCGCAGGCGCTCCCACTCCTCGAGCAAACTCGAGTCGATCCCCCGGATCAGCTCGCGAAAGTAGACCTCCATCTCCATCACCTCGTCGGTCTTGACGCTGTCGGGCACCGTCTGGGCGAGCACCTTCCAGAACTGCGACAGGTGCCGCAACAGTAGCCCTTCGGAGCGCTCCAAGCCGTAGGCCCGCACATATTCGGCAAACGACAGGTACCGTTCGTACATCTCTCGGGCGATGGACTTCGGCCAGATGTTCTCCTCGTCCACCCAGGGATGCGCCGCCGCGAAGGTGTTGAACGTCTCGTACAGGAATTCCCGCAATGGCTTCGGATGCTCGATCTCGTCGAGCTTTGCCATCCGCTCGTCGTAGGGCACGCCCGCCGCCCGCATCTCCGCCAGCTTGTCCGTTTTCAGGCGATCCACCTGCTTGCGCAGGATCTGCTCGGGATCCTCGACGATCGACTCGCAGAGGGTGAGCACGTCGAAGGGAAAATCCGGCGAGGCCCGGTCGAGCAGCGGCAGGGTGTCGATGAGGTAGAGCGAGAGCGCCTGATGCAGCGAGAAGTCGTCCTGCAGCTCCACGTTCACCCGCAATTTCCGCCCCGACGGTTCCGGTGGAATCCACTCAACGATTCTTCGCTCGAGCAGCGAACGGAACAGCTGCCATGCCCGGTGGCGCAACAGTCGCTTGCGATGCGGCGTCTCGTGGCAGTCCGCGATCAGCTGCCGCAGCACCCGGCAGCCGTCGGCCTCGCGGCCCAGCACGAGCAGCAGCATGCCAGGCGTGACCTCGAAGCGCGAAACCAGTCCCTCCATTGGCGCGGTGCGGAGTTTTTCGAAGGTGTTGAGGTCCCAGCTGACGAACCCGTCCGGCGCCCGGCGTTTCACGAGTTTGCGCTGCTTGTGCGCGTCGCCCGCCGCCTTCTCCTCCGCCCGCTTGTTCTCGACGACGTGCTCCGGTGCCTGCACGACCACATAGCCTCGGTCGTCGAAACCCTTGCGGCCGGCCCGGCCCGCGATCTGCCGGAAATCGCGCACGCTGAGGATGGCCGCCTTGCGGCCGTCGTACTTCCACAACTGCGTGAAGACGACCGTGCGGATCGGCACGTTGATGCCCAGGCCCAGCGTGTCGGTGCCGCAGATGAGCTTGAGCAGGCCCTGCTGCGCGAGCGTTTCGACGAGCACGCGGTATTTCGGCAGCAATCCCGCGTGGTGCACCCCGATGCCGTGGCGCAGCCAGCGCTTCACTTCGCGGCCGTAGGGACTGTTGAACCGCACGCGCTCCAGTGCGGCGGTCAGCGCGGCCTTCTCCTCCCGCGAACACACGTCAAGGCTCATCAGGTTCTGCGCCGCCTCTGCCGCCTCGCGCTGGGTGAAATGCACCAGGTAGACCGGCGCGCGGTTTCCGGCCAGCAAGGCCCCCACCCGCTCGGTCAACGGCAGTTCGGAATACTCGAACTCCAGCGGCACCGGCCGCACCTCGCTCCGCACGGTCACCGCGGGCGCACCCGTCAGCCGCTCCAGCTCGCGCTCGAAGAACTCGGTCGGGCCGAGCGTCGCCGACATCAGTAAAAAGCGCGCCGACGGCATCGTCAGCAGCGGCACCTGCCAGGCGCCGCCGCGATCCGGATCGGAGTAATAGTGGAACTCGTCCATGACCACCGCGCGAAAGCCGGTCTGCGTGCCATGGGCCAGCGCGATATTGGCGAGGATTTCCGCGGTGCAGCACAGGAGCGGCGCCGTGGGATTCACACTGGCGTCTCCGGTCATCATGCCGACGTTCTCCGGGCCGAAGTCGCGGCAGAGCGACAGGAATTTCTCGTTCACGAGGGCCTTGATCGGGCAGGTGTAGACCGACCGCTCGCCGGCGCAGAGCGCCTTGAAGTGAAACGCCGCCGCGACGAGCGATTTGCCCGAACCCGTCGGCGTGGCGAGGATCACGTTGCGCCCCGCAAACAGCTCGAGCATCGCATCCTCCTGCTCAGGATAGGGCCGGAGCCCCCGCTCGGCCACCACGGCGAGAAACCGGTCGAGCACGGCCTCCGGACTGGGCGATCCGGTCAACGGCGCCAGTGGCGCGGGTGGGACGGGCAGGGAGGACATTCGCTTGGGCAAGGTCTGGCTTGAGGACCAAGCGGGCCGGTCGTCAAACCATCATTACCAAGAGACTCAGGAAGCAGA